>JAKDQI010000031.1 GCA_030454995.1 Pseudolactococcus plantarum
TTTTATATACTGTCAAGTTTTTTTCTTGACAGGATATATTTTTTTCATTAGTCGTTTAAATACTATCACCATTCCAGATAGAATTCTTAACAATGACATAATCAACTTTCGTTAAGCTCGCAAGATCTCGACCTCCAGCATAGGAAATAGCACTTTGTAGATCTTGATTCATCTCAGTTAGTGTATCTTGTAGGTGACCTTTATGTTTGACAAGAATTTTCTTCCCCTCAACATTTTTCTTTTCACCTTTTTGATATTCGGATGCTGAACCAAAATATTCTTTATAAAGCTCGCCATCCTTAGTAACTGTTTGTCCTGGACTTTCTTCATGGCCTGCAAATAAAGACCCAATCATGACAAAAGTTGCACCAAAACGAATAGATTTAGCAATATCACCATGCGTACGGATACCTCCATCAGCAATGATAGGCTTACTTGCTGCTTTAGCACACCAACGTAGTGCTGCCAGCTGCCAGCCTCCTGTACCAAATCCTGTTTTTACTTTGGTAATACAAACTTTACCTGGACCAATACCTACTTTTGTTGCATCTGCTCCTGCATTTTCCAACTCACGGACACCTTCAGGTGTTCCGACGTTCCCAGCAATCACAAATGTTTCTGGAATTGTTTCTTTGATATATTTGATCATGCGAATCACACTATCAGAATGACCATGTGCAATATCGATCGTGATGAATTCTGGTATAGCTTGTGCTGCTTTCAATTCATCGATAAAGTCATATTCATAATCTTTTACACCCACAGAGATAGAGGCAATCAAACCTTTTTCCTGCATTTTTTTGATAAAAGGTAAACGTGCTGCTTCATCAAAACGATGCATCACATAAAAATAACCATTTTTTGCTAAATACTCTGCGATAGGCTCATCGATGATTGTTTGCATATTAGCAGGGACAACAGGCAATTTAAACGTATGCTCACCTAATATCACAGAAGTATCTGCTTCACTTCTGCTATTGATGATACATTTATTAGGGACAAGTTGAATATCTTCATAATCAAAAACTGGTAAATTGTTCATTTTTTCTCCAAATTAGGTTAGTATTGGCAGCTACCGACCAAATTTATCGTTAATGCTGATAAACTTCGCTATTGTGATAGAAAAATATTCAACTTTCTCTGCGCATCACAACTTCCATAGAATATTATAAAACATCTTGGCTAAGATAACCAAGATGTTTGCTATTATTATGTGTATATCAGCGTCTATTGTTCGGGTTTTACAACATTGGGCTAATCAATCTAGCCACACCCTCCTTAAATTTTATCCAAGCCGAACGTTGTTCATAGCGTTCTTTTGTTAATTGTAGGCTGACAGTCAAATCTTCTAAGAAGTTACCATGTAATTGCTGAGCTACTTCACTGCTATAGATGACCATATTACCTTCAAAGTCTAGCATGAAACTACGATAATCAAAATTAGCAGACCCTACTGAAGCAAACTTGCCATCTATGATGATTGTTTTGGCATGTACAAATCCTATTTCATAAGTATAAACCTCAGCACCGTAATCAATCAAACTACCACTAAAGAAATAAGTTGCCCAATAGACGAATGGATGATCTGGTTTATTGGGAATTAGTAATTTAACTTTAACACCACTGAGTAATGCCAATTTTAAAGCTTCGTGTATAGCATCATCTGGAATAAAATAAGGTGTCTGAATAAGTATTTCATTCTCAGCAGCGTTAATCATTTTAAGATAGGTCATCTTAATCTGTTCCCGCTTACTATCTGGACCACTCGTTACAAACTGCGTTGTTAGATTTCCAGAACCTGTACTATCAGGAAAATAAGCGATTGATTCACTAATATCATGACGGTGCTGACTATTCCAATCCATGATAAAACGATTTTGTAGAGAATACACAACATCTCCCGTCACGCGCAAATGATTATCTCGCCAATAACCAAATTTTTTAGTCACCGTTACATATTCATCTCCGATATTAAATCCACCTGTATACCCAATTTTACCATCTATCACAACAATTTTACGATGGAGACGATAATTTGTCCGAGGATTAATCAAAGGTAAGATGAGCGGGAAAAAATAGACTACTTCCCCTCCCGCTTCAGTGAGCGCTTTAAAGTCACGATGCTTCGTTCTATTTGACCCCCAAGCGTCTATCAGGACGCGTACCTCAACACCACGTTGCCGAGCAGCAATCAGGGCCTCTGTGACTTCCTTACCTAAGTTATCCATCCTAAAAATATAGTACTCTATATGAATATGATGTTTTGCTTTTGAAATGTCATCAATTAAGGCATCAAATTTTTCTCGACCATCTGTAAATAATTTAACCTCTGTATTCATCGATACCAAGGCATCTTCAGAAATAAAGAGCATATGCAATAATTGCCCAAATACACGGTTATCTGTTATTTTGGTTAAAAATTTATCTTGAGAATAGGCTTTTTTTGCACGCTTAATTTCTTGCTTAAAGCCATGTCTTATCTGAGATTTTAATTCGAAGATTCGGTAATCAGAAATACCACGGCCAATCAAGATATATAAGATAAAGCCAAAAATTGGTAAGACATTCACCACAAATAACCACGACCATGTTGATGACGTACTTTTGCGTTCCCTAAAAATAATAATCAAAGATAAAGTAATGTTTATAAAAATAATAAACATACTGATATGAGATCTAATCAATAATAATAAATTTCCCAAAATACTAGTCATTCTTTTATTTTAGCATATTCTTTTTTAAAATGAGAGAATTAAGAAGAGAAGATGGCAATTATTGATGAACCTTAATCTTAACAAGATATGATCTAGTTATCCATCCGAGTAGTATGTGATAACACACGATTATACTATTTAGGATGCAGTATAGTATAATAGATTCATGATAGATACTCAATATGGGCTTAGAAAGCCAACACTTTATGAGAGCTTTTTTTATTTTTTCCTCTCACTTTTGATCAATGCCATCGGAAACGGCCTGACAGTCGCAACAAATATGGGCTCTAGTATGTGGACTGCATCTGCTGCAAATATTGCCTATGATTTTAACTTCTCCATATCATGGGTATTGGTTATCTATGGTGCATCACAAATATTTCTCAATATGCTATTAACCAGATCAATAGATCTACCTAGAATTTTGGGTAATATCATCTTCATCAGTTTTTTTGGGCCATTTGTCGGGTTATTCAAACAACTCTTTCTTAATTTAGGGTTTGCAAACTTCTCACTTGTGGCAAAGATTATATTTGATATCATTGGTATCTGCTTTATTGCGATTGCTATCTCAATTTATCAACGATTAAATATCATCTTACATCCTGGAGATGAAATGACTAATATTTTGAGATTCAAATACTTTAACGGTAACGCCAAACTGGCACAGTGGACTAACTTTTCGATTCCTGTTCTGGTCATCCTCATACTCAGTCTGCTCTTCAAGCAAATCGTTGCTGTAAATATTGGGACTGCGGTCGCTTTATTTTTCCAAGGTACCTTGATTGCCTATGCCGATAAACTCATCTTTCCAAACTTAAAGCACCGCCTATAACGTAAAAAAACCTTAATTATCATACTTAAGGTTTTTTATAATACTATGACCCAACACACATTATAGATTATCGTCTTTTATCATTAACTCTGATACCACTTCAGGATACAGCCGATATTCCATCTCATGAATTCTAGCTTCAAAAGTAGACAAAGTATCATCTGCTAAAATCGGGACACGTTTTTGGACAATGATTTCTCCTGTATCGACACCTGCATCAACATAATGAATCGTAACACCACTTTCTGATACCCCTGCATGCCAAGCATCCTCAATACCATGAGCACCTGGAAACTCCGGTAGATAGGCAGGATGAATATTAATGATACGACCTTCATATGCACTAAGTAGTGTCGCACTCACAAGTTTCATATAACCTGCCAAGACGATCAAGTCAATCTTAAACTCGCTTAATAAAGCTAATAACGCTGTTTCATAGGCCGCTTTATTGTCAAATTCTTTTAACTCAAATGTCCTAGCAGTCACACCAAGCTCACGAGCTCTCTCAAGGACACGTGCTTCACGTTTATCACAAAAAAGTAATGACACAGGTATATTTTGATTGACTAGATTTTCAAAATTTGTACCAGAACCACTCGCAAATACGGCTATTCTCATTTGATGATAACCGCTTGTGAATCACGTTTGACGATTTTACCAATCTCAAAACTTGGCTCAGTTAATAATGCTTTTGCTTGGGCTAAATTTTCTGGAGAAATGGCAAGTACCATCCCTAATCCCATGTTAAAAATTTCAAACATTTCTTGATGAGCAATCTTACCTGTTTTTTCTAACAAGTCAAAAATAGGTAAGATGTTCCATGTCCCTTCAGTGATCTCAGCAGCGAGCTCATCTGAAAACATACGTGGAATATTTTCGATAAATCCACCACCAGTAATATGCGATACACCATTAATCAACCCTGCTTTAATCAATGGTAACAAGGCATTTACATAAATTTTTGTAGGTGTTAGTAAATTATCAATCAATACTTGGTCATCTAACTCGGCTACTTTAGCTGTCAAATCTGTATCAGCAAATACTTTACGTACTAAAGAAAAACCATTAGAATGAATCCCAGAAGACGCTAAACCAACCAAGATATCACCCTCTGCTACTTTTTCACCCGTAATCAAAGCTGACTTTTCTGCAACACCAACTGCAAATCCTGCCACATCATAGTCGTCCTCGCCATACATACCAGGCATTTCAGCAGTTTCACCACCAACAAGTGCTGCATTGGCTTGTACACACCCTTCTGCTACACCTGCAACGACTTGCTCTAGTTTTTCAGGAACATTCTTACCAGTTGCAATATAATCAAGAAAATAAAGTGGTTCAGCACCTGCTGCTATGATATCATTGACACACATGGCTACACAGTCAATCCCAATCGTATCATGCTTATCTGCTTCAATAGCCAGTAAAAGTTTTGTACCAACACCATCTGTTCCAGAAACTAAAACTGGCTCTTTAACGCCTGTAGTCGTCAAGTCAAACATACCACCAAATCCACCTAGCGCACCCATCACACCAAGGCGTTCTGTTCTTTTGACATGTTTTTTGATACGTTCAACAACTTCATAACCTGCTACTACATCAACCCCAGCTTGCGCGTAAGCATTTTTTTCAGACAATCTTGATTCCAACTTTCTTTTAATTAAGGATATTTGATAATAGCCTTTTTTAATAGTATAGGCTTATTTTTGCTAAAACCACAAAAAAACCTATCATTTATGATAGGTTTAAACATTAATGTTCGGTTTTTACTCTTCTTCAAAACAAACTGACAAAGCATACTGAGCAATTTTAGTATCACCTTGCCAAAATTCATAGTCTGTTTTAAAGCCTTCAGGTATCGTTTCATGCTTTTTGGTTTTAACGTCAAACACTTGTGGCCCCACTGGCGTTGTGATAACCGCTTGGGTTAACACCTTAGGATGTAATTTTATGATTGTACTAGGCGCTGAAAACCTGGTAATGGTTAACATCTCATGATCATACTTCATCACAACTTTTTCAGCTAGTTCATTTTGATAAACTAAAAAATGTGACTGATTTTTTTGATAATAATCACCTGAAAAAGTCTGGTGAATCGTTTCTGTTTGCTGATCGATTGTAATCAAATTTTTAATGATAATTCGTGTCATTTTATCACCCCTTAACTCAATAAATCCTGAATTACTTGAACAATGTCAGCTTGTATAGGAACCTGTCCTAACTCTACTGCTTTAGCAGCAGAAATAGGCATGAATTTAGCACCCAATCGACTAATCTTCCCATCAAAACCTGCTTCAATCAGTTGAGCAAAAATCTCGGCAGAGATACCAGATTGCTTAGTTGCTTCTGTCAAAATCAAGACATGCCCTGTCTTTAGGGCAGATGCAGATAAACTATCGATATCAAGCGGAGACAACGTCACTGGGTCCATAATTTCTATAGAGTAGGATGAGTTATAGGCCACTTCTTTTGCGACTTCTACCATTCGACCAATCGCGATGATCGTTAGATCATCTCCAGACTTCACTTGCTTAGCAACACCTAACGGTACCTCATATAGATCATCAGGTACTTCCATAGCCGTTTTATAAAGCGATTTAGGTTCAAAAATAATAACCGGATTATTATTTTTTACAGCTGACACTAGAATACCTTTTGCATCATAGGCATTAGACGGCATTGCTATAATCAAACCTGGCACATGTGTAAACCAGTTTTCAAAACTTTGAGAATGCTGAGCACTTGCCCCTGTGCCAGAGCCACTTGCTGCTCTGATCACCATAGGAACGGACTGACTCCCTTGTGATAAGAAATGAATTTTAGCTGCTTCATTTACGATTTGATCAATTGCAACTGTCAAAAAGTCAGAAAACTGAATCTCAAGAATTGGTCTTTTCCCTAGTAAAGCTGAGCCTGTGGCAACGCCAGTAATCGCAGCTTCTGAAATGGGCGTATCTAATACACGCTCTGGAAAGTCTGATACTAATCCTTTTGTCACACCAAATCCACCACCATAAGTGCCAACATCTTCACCAAGAATATAAGCTTCTGGCAATGTGCTAAGGATTTGACGTAGGCCCTCATTAAGGGCTTCTCGATAAGTTTTAATCACTATACACCGCCTTCCAAATATCACTAGGACTTGCTGTATCCTTATCTGCTTGGGCTTTATCTGCTTGTTCTAACAGAGATTGGTAACTTTTTTCATTAATCAAAGCAATTTCTTCTTCAGATATTTCATAATCATGAATCAATATATCTCGTAATTTTTTAATCGGATCTTCCCAATTAAAAAATTCTTCAGGTGTTCTGTACTGTTCGACATCAGAACGTGAATGTCCCTTAAATCGATAAGTCACCGCTTCAAGTAAAACTGGTCCATTTTTAACTGCTTCACGCGCTTTAGAAAAACTATCATGTACAGCAAAAACATCTTGTCCATCAACTTTATAAGCTGTCATATCATAATTTTTTGCACGCTCAGCAATGCTGCCAGCAATCATGACAGAGGCATCACTTGACATAGCATACTGGTTATTTTCAACTACAAAAATAATCGGTAATTGCCAAATACTTGCTAAATTCAAACTTTCGTGAAAAGTCCCTTCGTTAGTTGAACCATCTCCAGAAAAACAGACTATCACATTCTCTGATTTATCCATCTTCAAAGCTTGAGCTAGGCCAAGCGCAACAGGATAGTTCCCGCCAACAATACCATTTCCTCCGACGTTACCAACAGACATATCACTAATATGCATGGATCCACCATGTCCGCCATTAGTTCCTGTTTGTTTACCAAAAATTTCAGCAAACATTGCATATGTTGAGGTCCCTTTAGCAATCGCATGCCCGTGGTTTCTATGTGTAGAGAGGATTAAATCTGAGGGCGTTAATAAGTCACAAATAGCTGTTGCAATTGCTTCTTGCCCATTATATAGATGTGTTGTCCCATATAATTTTCCTGCACTATTTTTATCATCAATAATATTTTCGAAATCTCGTATGTGCACCATTGTTTTATACCAACTGATTGCACGATCTTTATGTATTTTTTGCATAATACCTTTCCTTATTTTTTTATTAAGTGAAACTACAATAAAGTAGACATGTAATACTATTATACGCTATTTTTAATGAAAAATAATGCATAACGTCGATTAATTTTATAGTTAAAATTATCAGAACTATCAATTGAGCTTATATATATTGATGGGAAACTTGTGCAATTTCTATCAATTTAAGGTATAATTTAAGGTATTATATCATACGTTTTAACTACTAGAAAGGGTAATATGCCACAGAAAAAATTAGAAAAAGTTTTTCGTGATCCAGTCCATAATTACATTGCAGTCAGCAATCAAATTATTTACGACTTAATTGGTACCTCAGAGTTCCAAAGATTACGTCGTATTAAACAACTTGGCACTTCAAGTTACACGTTTCATGGTGCAGAACATAGTCGATTTACGCACTGTCTTGGTGTTTATCATATCGCCAAACAAATCACAGATATGTTCACGAAAAATTATCCTGAGGTATGGAATCCTGAAGAAAACCTCGTCACCCAGTGTGCTGCACTACTCCACGATGTCGGTCATGGTGCATTCTCGCATACTTTTGAGGGTATATTTGGTACAGACCATGAAGCCATCACGGTTGCTATCATCACTAACCCCGAAACACAAGTTAATGCTGTATTAAGAAAAGTATCTCCTGACTTCCCTGAAAAAGTAGCGAGTGTGATTACACATGATTATGAAAATCAGCAGGTCGTACAACTTATTTCTAGTCAAATAGATGCTGATAGAATGGACTATCTATTACGTGATTCTTATTACACAGGTGCTACCTATGGTGAATTTGACTTGACACGGATTATGCGCGTCATCACACCAGTAGAAAATGGTATCGCATTTAAAATACAAGGGATGCATGCTGTTGAGGACTATATCGTAAGTCGCTATCAAATGTATATGCAAGTCTACTTCCATCCAGCCAGTCGAGCTATGGAAGTGTTGTTACATCAATTATTAAAACGTGCAAAAGTCCTTTATCCAACGCAAAAAGATTACTTTAATGTGACAAGTCCTAGACTGATTCCATTTTTTGAAAATAACTTCAATCTATCTGATTATTTACATCTTGATGATGGTGTTTTAACAACTTATTTTCAAAATTGGCAGACACATCCAGATCCTATTCTTTCAGACTTAAGTAACTCATTTGTTAATCGTAAACTTGCAAAATCTGTTAAGTATGACCATAAAGACGAAGCTGATTTGTCTATATTACGTGATATCATTGAAAAAATAGGCTTTGATCCAGAGTATTATACTGCCATACATTCAAACTTTGATCTCCCTTATGATTTATACCGTCCTGAAATTAAAGCACCAAGAACTCAGATCGAAATTATGCAAAAAGATGGCACCTTAACAGAGTTATCAGAGCTATCTAGTTTGGTCAAATCATTGACCGGCACGACGCATGGTAATAGCCGCTTCTATTTCCCTAGAGAAATCCTGAATCCACAGACGCTCTTTAAAACTGAACAAGAAGCATTTATCAGCTATATCAATAATGACCAATTTTTAGGAAAGAAAGGACTTGAATCTAACTAACGATCACAAGCATTCATCACTTGCTCATCATCGTTCATTTAGGTTAACTATAATATGTCTATTAAACTTATTGCTATCGATATTGATGGCACATTGCTAAATAATAACCGTGAAATTACGCCTGAAGTATTTGAGGCTATCCAAAAAGCTAAAGCTGCTGGTGTCAAAATTGTGATTGCAACTGGCCGTCCCTTACTGGGTGTCAAACCAATCTTATCGGCGTTAAAATTACTAGATGCCGGGGATTATGTGATCACTTATAATGGTGCACTTGTCCAAGCAACTGATACAGGTGAAGCTTTCATCGATGAACCGCTAACCTATGATGATTATCTTGATATCGAGATGGAAAGTAGACGACTAGACACGCCACTTCACTCCATCACCATGTCGACAATCTACACACATAATAGAAATATCAGCAAATATTCAGTTAATGAAGCTTATATTACTGGCTTACCATTAAAGTATCGTACTGCTGAAGAAATGGCAAAGCATGAACTCGTGAAGATGATGTATATTGATGAGCCTGAAAAACTAGATAAAACAATTCAACAATTACCTAAACGATTTTGGGATCGCTATAACATCGTTAAATCAACGCCTTTCTATCTGGAGACACTTAATAAAAATGCTAGTAAAGGCTTAGCTGTCCAACATTTAGCTAAAAAACTAGGTATCACACATGAAGAGACGATGGCGATTGGTGATGAAGAAAACGATCGTTCGATGCTTGAAGCTGTCGGTAATCCAGTCGTTATGGAAAATGGTAACCCTGAACTTAAAAAAATTGCCAAATATATTACCAAATCAAACGAAGCCTCTGGTGTTGCACATGCCATCAACGAATGGGTGCTTTAAGGCCTCACTTATTGTTAACATTAAATAAAAAAACCGTCTCTCTGACATGCAAGAGAACGGTTTTTTTATGGTCATTAACTGTTTAACGTCATGATTTGATAATAAACGGATTCGTTAGAGACTCACTTTCAATAATGGTCACATCTAACTTAAACTCACGAAGAACTTGGGCAACATGTTTGATAAACAACACCTCTATATGATGTCCCGGATCTATCGCAAGCAGGCCTTCTGACAAGATATCATGTGCAGTATGATAGTAGATATCACCAGTCACATAAACATCAGCACCTTTGGCGATAGCATCTGGATAAAATTTACCACCACTACCACCACAAATCGCAACACGAGTAATGTTTTGAGAAAGTGTTTGATCATAAGATACAACCGTCAATCCAGATAACTGAAATCTAGTTTTCAGTTTTTCAGAAAAATTTGCCAGTGTTTGAGGCGCGATATTTCCGACTCTACCAAGACCAAAATCTGTCAAGTCCTCTACCTCTGTTATATCTAAAAGGTCGCAAAAATAGTCATTAAGTCCATCTGCAACAATATCAATATTAGTATGACTCGTATATACAGCTATGCCTGCACGGGCTAAATCTAATACTATTTTTTGCTGTGTATCTTGATCTGTCAGATTGTCTAAAGGTCTGAAAATAACTGGATGCTTCGCTAAGATGACATCAACCTGTTTATCGATAGCTTCTTGAACAGTCTGTTCACGGATATCCAGTGCCACCATCACCGTTTTAATCTCTTTATCGAGTGTCCCTATCTGTAAACCAACAGGATCACCATCCATCGCTAAATCCTTAGGACAGTAGGATTCATACTGCTTAAAAAACTCACTTGCTAGCATTTAGTACCTCTTTTATCTTGGCAATTCTTGCTTCAAATTCAGAACGTTTATCAGTAGAAGTCTCTGGTATTTTAGCTAAAATAGCTTGGTTGGCTTTTAATTCTGATTCCCACTTATGCTTAAAAATTATAGATTTTTCTGTCATCAGAATCGGTCCAAAGACTAGCTCATCTTTTGAAAGTTGATATGATGACTGACAAGGCTGTGCGACAATAATTTCATAAATCTTATCATTTTCTGACATAATCGTCTCGTGACTAATCTTGAACTGATGATCTTGTAACCATTGTCTTAGCGTCCGTTCACCATTATTGGGTTGTAAAATTAGGGTAGAAATATCTGTTAGTTTCTCAGGATCAGCGCCTAAAATATCAGCTATCAGATGACCACCCATCCCACAAATCGTGATCGTATCCACGTCATCACTCTTAGGATCAAATGCTTGTAGACCATTTGCTAATCTAACTGTGATTTCATTTTCTAAACTAAAAGATAAAACATTATGTTTAGCACTATTGTAGGGCCCCTGCACCACTTCACCTGCGATTGCATGCTTAATTTTCCCCATCTGAGTTAACGCAATAGGTAAATACGCATGATCACTGCCAATATCTAGTAAGCTAGCATCATTTGGTACAAACTCACCTACGAGTTGTAGGCGTTTTGATAATTTGTCATTGGTCATTTTAAACTTGTTTTTCCTCCGAAATGGCAATATGGTAATACAGGACAAGCGGCACATTTTGGTGCACGTGCTGTACAGTGGTAACGTCCGAAAAAAATGAGCCTATGGTGCGTGACAATCCATTCAGACTCTGGCACAACTTTCATCAGTTTTTCTTCTACTTCTGTCACAGTTGCTGATTGTTTCACTAACTGTAAACGTTTTGAAATTCGTTCCACATGCGTGTCAACTGCGATACCGGGTATACCAAAAGCATCACCCAGTACAACATTAGCAGTCTTACGGCCAACACCTGGCAAAGTTTGTAATAATTGCTTGTCACGAGGGATCTCTCCACCAAACTCTTCTTCTATCATCATGGCCGTTTTGATGATGTTTTTGGCTTTACTTCGATATAATCCAATTGTTTTGATCAAAGCCTCAACTTCAGAAAGATTGGCTTGTGCTAACTGCTTGCTATCTGGATAAGCAGCAAAAAGCGCAGGTGTTGCTTTATTCACACCTTTATCTGTTGCTTGAGCCGACAAAATAACGGCAATCAACAGCTGAAAAGGCGTCTTAGCATCTAACTCACCGTGTGCTTCTGGAAACATTTCACCTATGATATCAAGCACTGCTAAGAACCGTTTTTTACTCAGCATTATCATACCCCCACATCTTTCTCAAACTATCTACAGAGTTAAAGTAGTCTTCTGAAAGTGGTGTCTGTGCGGTTTGCTGGCTAGATTTAAATAGGTCTTTTTCTTCTTTGTGTATCTCGATATCGCGTGCTGTCACAATACCATCACTACGCCAATTTCTTAAAATAGCACGAATATATGGCAATGATACTTTACGGTTCAATGCTGCCTCACGCAAGGCTTGTAAAATGAGAGAGACCTCAAACTTATCCTCTACCAACCACTTCTGCAGTTCTTCGATATTAATTGGTGTTAGTCCGCCTGGCATTTCTGGCTCAAAAGCTGAGATTAAGCGTGAAATATCAGAGACCTCTTCAGCATCTTCGCTAGATATTCTATCTGCTTTATCACTGAGTAGCATATCCAATTTAGCAAAAGCAGGTCTTGTATCAAAACGCATGACACCAGTCTCTTCATCAAACTCGGCAATTAAAACACTTGCATCTGATAGTGTTGTAATCATCTGATTCACATCTGCTGTGGTTAGGTTTAACGCTGCTGCAACTTGGCTAGGTGCAAGTAATTCATCACTATAAAAATACAGCCAAACATTAAAACTAGCCGCTGAGGGGAAAAGTGTTAATAGATGAGTCAATATCGCTTGTGGTAAGACGACATTTTGTTTAAATTGATCATAATAAGTCATAGCTATAGTTTAACATATTTCATAACGTTCGTCTTGACTAGCATACCTTTAAAAGCCATTATTGTAACCAATTTATCATCGGAAGCTAACCATCATAAAACTTAGATACGCTAAATAAAAAAGCTCAATTTTTACAAACTTGAGCTTTTTTATTTGCTGGTTAATCTATAAGTCAACCTACTTTTGTTGGTCTTGTAATAATTCAACTGCCTGTCTTGTGATTTGCAGTTTCTCATAACTTTGATCAAAATGTTCTGACAGATACAGGTAAAAAAGAATATCGACAACATAGAGTTGCGCCATAAGATCCATCGTTGCCGCGGTTCTCATCTGAAAATTTTCTCCAGATATAGACTGAAGAATATGTGTTGCAAGCTTTCCTAGGTTTGAGTCCTCTTTAGCTGTAATCGCAACAATCGGCACTTGTAGATGCTGAGCAACAAACCCAATATCAACAACTTCTTTTGTATTACCATTCATCGAAATACCAATAAAAAGTGCGCGCTCTTTTTCTACTGATAAGTCTACTACTAGAAGATGAGGATCTTGTATAAATAGAACTTGTTTACCAATTCTGCTAAATTTTTGAGACAGATCTTGAGCAACTATTGCTGAAGCACCTATACCATATACATAAATAATTTCCGCCTGCTCCATACAAGATGCTACGGTAAGCAATGTTTTATCTGATAAGGCAGTATTGGTTGTTTCAACCATCTGGTTCATACGTACTTTCAACTTCTTCTTAATTGATGATGGGGTTTCAGTGTCATTCACTTCTTCAAAATAGTCTTTGTTATCAACATGCATCGCATAAGCAATACTCAATTTTTGTTTGAATTGTGAAAAGCCATCATAACCAAGTGTTCTAGAAAATCGAACTAATGATGCAGATGAACTCCCAATAGCTTGTGAAGCTTCTTGTACACTTTTTTCTAAAAGAAGTTCGCCAGATTCAAAAATATAATCGGCTATTCTTTTTTCCACAGTAGTGAATGTTGTATATTTTTCCCTAATGAGTAATAAAGTATCCATGCCTTCTCCAATTTTTTAGAAACTAACGAAACACCTATGATTTCATCTTCTTCATTATAACAAAGAGGTTGGTATAAACCAACCTCTTTGTTGTTTAATGCTCGATTGTCAAGATCAAATCACCTTCTTTGACCTCATGATTTGCTACTGTCTTCACTTTTTTATAATCACTAGTATTGGTAATGACAACTGGTGTGATTGTAGAAAATCCTGCTGCTTTTAATTTGTCCAAATCAACCCGGGCAATCAACATCCCTTTGGTCACACGATCATTTTGTTGAACAAAGTTTTCAAAGCCATCTCCATTTAAGGATACAGTATCCATGCCGATATGAATTAAAATTTCTATACCTTCATCACTTGTGATACCAATCGCATGTTTGGTTGGAAATACACTGCTGACTGTACCATCAACAGGTGAGACAACTTGACCACTTGTTGGTTCAATCGCTATGCCATCGCCTAACATACCGCTAGAAAATACTTCATCCTCAATTTCAGAAAGTGGTTTCACCTGCCCAGTTAGGGGTGAGCTAATAGTAGCTGTTTCGAATTCAGCTGTTGGTGCAACGTGTAATGTTGGTTGGATCGTTTCCACCTCAACAGTTTCTCCATAATGATCAGCTTTTTCTTTACTATCTTTTGGAATACCAAACGCATAAGTTGCGATGAACCCACCGATATAAGCACCTAGTAATCCAAGTAGGTATACCCACCATTTACCATGTGCGATTAACGGTAACAAAGCTGCGCCTGATGGGCCAATGGCAATTGAGCCAACATGACCAAATCCTCCGATAATTGCACCACCGATACCACCACCGATACAAGCTGTTACAAACGGACGACCTAAGGGTAAGGTAACCCCATAAATCAAAGGCTCACCAATTCCTAAAATACCAACTGGAAGCGCACCTTTGACACGTGCCACAAATTCTTTATCTTTTCTTAAGCGAATCCAGAGTGCAATTGCTGCACCTACTTGACCACCACCAGCCATTGCAAGAATGGGTAACAATTGAGTAGAACCAGTTTTAGCGATCATCTCGAGATGGATAGGTGTTAAGATTTGATGTAAGCCAAACATAACCATAGGCAAGAACAAAGCACCTAAAACAAAGCCAGAGAACCCACCTCCAATTTGTAATACTGTATTAATAGCACCAACAAGACTTGTTGAGATCACACCTGAGATCGGCATGATCAAAAAGATTTCTACCGTCCCAATCACTAGTAAAGCAAGCGTCGGTGTCACGATAATATCTATAGCATCTGGAATAACTTTACGGAGTTGTTTCTCTACGATAGACAATAACCATACCGCAAAGATGACACCAATAATCCCACCTTGACCAGCTGCAAGTGCTGAGCCATTAAAAATATTTTTGAGTGGTGCTTCAGGATTCATACCCGTTAACAGTGATACTGCACCAATTACCCCACCAAGCGCAGGTGTTGCGCCGAATTCTTGGGCTGCATTCATCCCAACATATAGTGCAAGATAATAGAAAATACCTGCTTGGATAATTTTAAGCACCGTAATAAACTGCAGCCAAGTCCCAGCGTCTAAGGTACCTGATGTTACCAGATTCCCTAAAACTGAAGCCAGTCCACCAATCAACCCGGCACCAACGAATGCTGGAATTAATGGCACAAAAATTTTAGAAATTGTATTTAATATCGCTTTAAACTTTGAGGGTTTATTGTACTTTTCTTTTGCTTGGGCTTTTGTCTGAGCCATCAACTCATCTATCGATTGCTCACCAGTATGAGGGAAAGTCTCTCCTAGCCTAACGCCGACTGTCTCAACCATTTTTTGTGCCACTTTATTGACAGTTCCAGGCCCAACAACAACTTGGAGCGTTTCATCTTCTACCACGCCCATGACGCCATCGATCGCTTTCAAGCCTTCAAAATTCACTTTTGAGTCATCAATAATCGTCATTCTGACACGTGTCATACAATGAATTAATTTATTGACATTTTCTGTACCGCCTACATTTTCATAGATTTCTCTTGAAATACGACTAATTTTTTCTTCTGCCATTTGTCCCTCTCCTATCTTTTATTAGGATTAATCTAGTGTTTTGCCAACAAACCCATTGGCTTTAGCTAACTTTTCT
Source organism: Pseudolactococcus plantarum (assembly GCA_030454995.1). Lineage (GTDB taxonomy): Bacteria > Bacillota > Bacilli > Lactobacillales > Streptococcaceae > Pseudolactococcus > Pseudolactococcus plantarum_A. The sequence continues at coordinate 16,063 of JAKDQI010000031.1, forward strand.
CTTCCTGTTTCAGCATTACAATTCGTCAAAATCATGACAATCGCTAATTTGACATCTTGATTAGCTGCTTCAAATGTCTCTTCTGCTATTTGATAATCACACTCAGTAGCCTGCATAATGATGCGTTTACTACGCTCTACCAATTTTTTATTGGTTGGTTTCACATCAACCATCAGGTTGTGATAGACTTTACCGATACCAATCATAGATACAGTAGATATCATATTTAAAATCAATTTTTGTGCTGTACCAGATTTTAAGCGAGTTGAGCCGGTTAAAAATTCTGGACCACAGTCAACTTCGATAGCGATATCAGCATGATCAGAAATTTCAGCATTCAAATTACATGATAGACTAGCCGTTGTTGCGCCAATTGATTTTGCATAATCTAGTCCACCAATAACATAAGGTGTCCGACCACTTGCAGCAATACCGACTACCAAATCTTTATCAGTCAAGTCTAAATCCACCAAATCTTGTTGTCCAAGTGTTAAGCTATCTTCTGCGCCTTCAACGGCTAGTGTCATGGCTTTGTCTCCACCAGCAATCAAGCCGATGACTTGTGTAGCGGGTACGCCAAACGTTGGCACACATTCAGCAGCATCTAATACACCTAAACGACCACTTGTACCAGCACCCATGTAGATCAAGCGACCACCTTTGTTAAAGGCTGTTATAGCTGCTGTTGTAACAGCCTCTATTTCTGGTAAAGCTAATTTTACTGCATTGGCAACTCCATGGTCTTCTTGATTCATTTTACTTAATGCTTCTTGCACGCTCATCTGATCAAGATTAAAGGTTTCAGTGTTTCTACGTTCTGTTGTTAGTGTTGATAAGTCTATCATTTTTTCGTCTCTTTTTCTATTATAAATTTTTGTCCTGCACCGATATAGGCAATTAGGTCGATATCATCGTCGATGACATAACCGACTTTATTCACTTTTTTATCGGCAGCTAGGTCATGTTTAACAAGTTGAATTTCTCCCATATAACGACCATAATCACAATTATCAATTGTGATGGCACCCACGCTTCTCACTACTGTATTTTCTGGAGCTATAGCTGGTATTGTTTTAAATCGGGCATAGGCACTTCTAATCACATCTCGGGCACTATCTTGTCTATTTTCATGTTCTCCTTCAACATATTGAAAATCACGTGTTTGAGCTACAGCTCTTAATATAATTGCATTATCATTAATAAAGCGTTTACATTGTAGACTAGTAGCTTTTTTTAATCCACCATCTCCAATATAGATATGATCGACGCCTATCTGTTTCATATCAAGTAGTGCAGCTAGAGGATGCATGTATCGATGATCTTCTAATGTCGGTAACGTTTCATAAAGTGGTTGTCTAAGTTGATCATCTCCTGGAACAAACGCCATCACTGTGAAACCATTTTTTTTCAGAAAATGATTCTTAGTTAAAAATATCTCCCGTGATAACCCTGTTTCAGGTCTTGGATAATAATTATGCCAAGCTTCCAGATTTTTAAACTCAGCATGATGCTCTTTTAATTCATCAATATCTGCCTGTGTGATTGTACTTGCATTCAAGCTGACAGTCATTGTTTGACTCACTTTGGCTATCATCTCATTACTGATATGATAGTCCATTCTTAAACCAGTCACACCAACTGATTGTAATTCGTCTAATCGATCAAATGAAAAACCCGATCTTTCTAAAGCATCACCTGAGATATCAACCATTAAACTTAAGTGATATTTTTTTGCAAGTTTTCCCAAAACACTCAATCTAGCCTGATATAAACTCGTATCATCTTCTGGAATGTGCATGGAGGTGAAAATTCCACCAAACCCATGACTTGCCATTGTTTTAATATAAGAACTGACTCGATCATCTAAATCAGCATTCATAAAAATAGAAAAACCATACATATTATTCTCCTTTTTGAAATAATATTTCAT
>JAKDQI010000153.1 GCA_030454995.1 Pseudolactococcus plantarum
CTGTTGTGGTGGCGGTTGGCTGTCGCGCGGTTTCCATGTTTGGAGGCAGAAAAAAAGACCTTATTAGGTCTTAAAAAGGCAAATCATCAGGATTCTGATTGATAACTTCAGTAGCTTGAGAATTAATAGCAAGCACTTTAAGCCCAAATTCAGCTTTAGCATTATCATTGAAAACAATTCCACGGAGTCGGTTTCTTGCTGGCTTTTCACCAACAAGGTCTTGTCCGAATGGCGTTTCGTTGATTTTTGTTGCTATCCCATATAGTCCCTCTGGGGAAGCTTTCGCAACATCTTCATTAATTCTAACGTTGTATTTATCAGTTAACCACTTTTTGAAATTAAGGCGTGTCGTTTTATCATTTTTCGCCCCAATGCTTGTCATGTAAAGAGTATACACACTATACAAGCTCTTTAAGTCAACACCATTGACCACGTTTGTATCATGAGTCGTATACTCGTCCATGAATTCTTTACGATAATCTATGACTTTTAAGCTATCAACATTATTTTCGGGTATATCCCATAGTCCATTGACAACTAGGTTTTCCATGAAAGCATAGCACATGAATTCTTCTGATTCTGATACCATGTATTCACGTGGAAAACGTTGAGCAATAGCTTGTACAGCTTCGTCATCACGCTTACCGTCTTTTGTAGTTGGCTTAGCAACAACTTTGACAGATATAGCACGTCGTTCAACACCTGAATCTGTAACAATGGCACCAAAATTTTCATTAGTAACAATGAACAGTTTTCCGTACATTTTTACGGTTACTGACGAGCGGTTTTTACGAGCAATGGTTTGTGAGCTACCACCTGTGTAGCGCTTAACCGCTGACATATTAGGACGATGGCTGTCTGCGTCATCATCAACTAGAATCTTAGAATTGATAGTAGCCTGCATTGCAAACGTGTTTCTTGGGTCAAATGTTGATTCACTGTCTAGGAAAACAGCACCATTTCCCATGCACGAAACAAGGTCGTTAATGAAAACTGATTTACCTGTCCCACCAACTGATTGGATATGAACCAATTGGTTGTGTCGATAGTTCAACTCTAAGCAGTTACCAAACAATTGAATCATGCCCTTGTTGTTTTTACCAAACATGTATTTGAAATATTCAAGCCACTTGCTGTTGGCTTCATATTTCGGGTCTAAAACTTTGGGATGAAAGTTCATGCCCTCCATACCGTCTAATAAGACTAGTTTATCCAGCTCCTGCTGGTCTGTTATGAATCGCACTCGATAAAGTTGTTCGGCATTACTTCCTGAGTGATTTTGCATCAGCTGTGTATAATCAACAACACCATTTTCAAATGCTGTGTAATGACCCTTAGATTGTGTTGTTTCCCGAATTGAATCACTATCTAACACAAGGTTGCTAGTAATACCATTACCTATTTTAATGGGCAGTTGGCGTAACTCTGCGGTTATTCCAGCACACATGCGGTCAATTTCACGCTCATCAGCAGGAACATACCACGTGCGAACAGTCTCATCAATGCGTGATTTCACGTAGAGCGTTTTCTCGCTTGCTTCACGTACCCAGATTAGTCCTTTGCGAGCTGTAGCCCAGCGGGCGAGCATTGGGATATCAGCTTCAATGATGCCTTTGTCCTTTTTGTTGTCGCTTGATATTTTGCTGAGGGTGAAACAGTTATCTAATGCAAATGTCTTAAGTAGTTCATACAAGCTTTCGTTGTTCGCCACGTTGGGGTTGTTGACATATTTGTTCATCATTTTGCTAATTGAGCGATAGTCTAGATAAGACCATTTATATTCATTTGTTGCCATAAAAATAATTCCATTTCTGCATATTATGCACTAAATGACAATCATTTCGTATATTTTATCTAGATTGACGATGATAGAAAAAAGCTACGAAATAAGATTATCTTGCAACATTGTTTTTCGCAGGAATACTCTTATTTCGTAGCTTTAGTTGTGTTATTATGTACGATTTATTTAAACAAAAAAATCTTAATTTTTCACCAGCAAATTTACTATTGAGAGTGTCAATCTCGCATAAATATGCTATACTATAGATACGCAATAAGGTGTCGTAACCTGCGTTGCTTCAGTATAGCATAACTGTAGCAAATATTACAAGTTGATTGACGTTTATTCGTTGACAACTAAATAACAACTATGTTATTGTATAAGGTACATAAGGTGTCGTAACCTGATGGTTGGCAGTCGAAAAAACTTGTCGCCACAAAAAAAGCAAATGCGCAAATGGCTGTCAACCGTTTAAGCGCTTTTTTTGTGCAATAAAAGTTAAACTAGCGAGTAGTGTGCACAAAATTGGTGATGAGTGTAAGAGAAAAAGCATTCCATTATTTAGGAATGCTTTTTCTATCTATAACTATTTTTATTTTGAATTAACAGTTAAGTCAGAATAGTAAGTATTTTTCATTTTATCAGCTACAGCTTTTATCATAGGAACAGCAACAGAATTTCCAAATTGACGGTACATTTGAGTCCGAGAAACAGGAACTATAAAGTCATCAGGAAAGCCCATTAAACGCTTACACTCTAACTCAGAAAATAATCTCAGACCAGTTTCGTTATCTTCAACAAATGTTCCTGTTAGTCTCTGAATTTTGTGATAACTAGCCACTAATGTTTTAACCTTAATATGAGATTTTTTGTTTACAACTTGCGGTTTACCATCATCTTTTTTAAATAAATAGTTTTCTTGGAGGTGCTTTGATACTGTATATCCTTTTGGGTGGTCTTCTAAAATTGAGTCAATAGTTACACTGTCATCCTGTCCAACAGGGAAATCAAAATTTTTAATCTGTAAATCGTTTCTAAATCCGACTATCATAACTCTTTTTCGTACTTGAGGTAATCCAAAATTTTGGGCGTCTAACACTTTATAAAAAACATCATAGCCAATATCTTTGAGAGAATCTTGAATAATTTGAAAAGTTTTTCCACCTTGAATTGTTAGGAGACCTACAACATTTTCAAGTAAAAACATTTTGGGTTTGTGATACTTCATTATTCTTAACACATCAAAAAATAAAGTGCCTTGCGTTGCGTGTTCGAATCCCTCTCTCTTGCCTATCATGGAAAACGGCTGACATGGAAAACCAGCTAACAGCACATCGTGCTTTGGTATATCCTTAGCATCAACTTTTGTTATGTCGCCGTCAGGAAGTATCCCATAGTTTTCTTTATACGTTTGTTGTGAAAATTTATCCCACTCCGAGCTGTATACAGCTACTGTATTTTCATCTTCAAATCCTTTACGAATACCACCAATACCCGCAAAAAGGTCAATGAATTTTAGTTTATCGTTGTTATTTTTCTTT
>JAKDQI010000154.1 GCA_030454995.1 Pseudolactococcus plantarum
TAACTGTAACACCAAGTTTTTCGAGTGCATTTAGCAGATAAAGATAATCACCAGAATAAACAGCATCAACTAAGAAAAAATATTCTCCAAGAAATGTTTTTAAAGGACGTGATTCTATTTTAGACAAGTTAATACCAAAATCAGCAAATATTTTTAATGCTTTATACAATGCACCAGGTAAATTATCTGGTAGTGTCAAGGCTAATGTAATTTTTTGTGTATCTGAAGTTAAATTTATCTGAGGTCGCGTTTTACCTAATACCCAAAAACGTGTATAGTTTTCATCTATTTCTTGAATATCATGGGCGATAATTGTCAAACCATATTCTGAGCTGCTTGCTACAGGTGCAATCGCTGCAAAAGGTTTATTTGGGTGTTGTGCAATGAATTGTGCTGCATAGGCTGTACTATCAGTCGGTTCAAGTTTTACATCAGGTATATGTTCTTGAATATACTTCAAAGACTGAGCAATCGCTTGTGGATGCGAAAAGATTTTCTCTATCTTCTTTTGATTATCTGTTGCCATAAGTTGCTGTCTGATGGGTAAGATAATTTCTGCTTGTGTATGAAGATTATCAGCTTGTAGAAATAGATAATCTATCGTTTGATGTACACTGCCTTCAATAGAATTTTCTACTGGGACAATCGCAAAGTCCACCAAGCCGCTTTCATAACTCCTAATCACCTCTGTGATTGTATCAAAAGGCATTAACTCATGTTCAGTTTCTGGGAATGCAGCAGTTGCAGCTGCATAGGTAAATGATGCTTTAGGTCCTAAGAATCCGATTTTCATAATTGAATTTCCTTTACAATTTCCTCAGGTGTTTTGCCTGTAACATGAATCTTATGTGTGGCTATGGAGTCATATAAATCCACTCTATGCTGATAGATATCAAATAATGCTTCTCGTGTATGTGACATTGCTACTGGGCGTATATTTTCTTTGTCAGCTAAAATACGCTCATAAAGCTCATCAAAGTCGCCTTCTAGGTAGATAACATTTACATCCGCATCTTTTAAAAAACGACGATTTTCTTCAGACATGACAATACCACCACCTGTTGAGATGATTTGATTGGTCTTAGATAAATTTTTTAATGTCTCAGTTTCTAATTCCCGAAACTTTGCTTCACCAAACGTTTCAAAAAAATCAGAAATAGACATACCAATTTTATCGACAATAACCGTATCAAGATCAACAAAATCATCTGCCAGTAATTGAGCAATCGTCGTTTTACCCGAACCCATAAATCCGATCAAAAAAGTTGGCTTCATTGCTTACTTACATCCTATCTCTTTATCTTACCAGGCAACGCAAGACATCATCTTGTGCCTCATTTTTTCTTCTTCTTACCTTTTTTGAGTTTTTTCTGAGCACGTTTCATGGCTGCGTTCATCGCCATTTTACCTACCTTACCTTTAAGACCACCACCAAACATGGCACTCATATCTGGCATTCCAGCGCCGCCTAAATCTCCTAATGCGCTCATATCTGGCATACCACCTGGCATGTTGCCCCCCATATTACCAAGCATGCTATTCATATCACCATTCATAAGGCCACTCATCATCTTTTTAGATTCATTAAATTGCTTGATGAGCTTATTCACTTCGATAAAGGTATTACCAGAACCAGCAGCAATCCGTCTACGGCGAGATGGCGATAGAATATCAGGATTTTCTCGCTCTTCTGGCGTCATAGATAAGACCATCGCACGTTTTCTAGCGACATCTTTTTCGTCTATTTTCATATTAGCAGCACCTGGGATTTCAGACATACCAGGAATCATTTTCATGATTTCATCTAATGGGCCCATTGATTGAACCTGATCAAGCTGCTCTATGAAGTCATTAAAATCAAAGCTGTTTTCACGCATTTTTTCAGCCATTTTTGCTGATTGTGCTTCATCAAATTGGCCTTGTGCCTTTTCGATTAATGTCAGCATATCCCCCATACCAAGGATACGTGAGCTCATGCGATCTGGATAAAAAACTTCTAGATCCGTTAATTTTTCACCAGTACCAACGAATTTAATTGGTTTACCAGTAATTTCACGAATAGAAAGTGCAGCACCACCACGTGTATCACCATCAAGTTTGGTGATGATCACACCCGTGATATCTAATGTTTCATTGAATTTTTTAGCAACATCTGCTGCTACCTGACCTGTCATCGCATCTACAAATAATAGAATTTCTGTAGGTTGGGCTACTGCTTTGATCTGAATCAGCTCATCCATCAGCTTGTCATCTATTTCTAAACGACCTGCAGTATCGATTAAGACATAGTCATGTCGTTTTTCAGCGGCAACTGCTAATCCATTTCGAACGATATCGACAGGGTTTACATCAACTCCCTCATCATAAACAGGTACATCGACTTGTTGTCCAACTGTTTTTAACTGCTCAATCGCAGCAGGACGATAAACGTCAGCTGCGATCATGAGTGGACGCGCATTGTTTGTTTCTTTAAGTCGTTTTGCTAGCTTACCAGCGAAGGTCGTTTTACCAGCACCTTGTAATCCTGCCATCATGATGATCGTAGGAATTTTAGGTGATTTACCTAACTCAACTTCTCCACCACCCAAAATAGTTGTTAATTCTTCATCAACTATTTTGATGACCTGTTGTGCAGGTTGTAAAGCCTCAGAAACTTCAACACCAATTGCACGTTCTCGGATATTTCTGATGAATTTTTTAACAACTGGTAAGGCAACATCGGCTTCTAATAAAGCGACACGAATTTCTTTCGTAATTTCTAATACATCGTTTTCAGTGATTTTTTTCTTACCACGTAAATTTTTAAAAACGCCTTGCAACCGTTGGGTTAAATTTTCAAATGCCATGTTTTTTTTTGATGAGCCTAAAATCAGCTCAACTTCTCCTTTTTTGTATGTCTATTCATTTTCTAAACTTTGTAATAACTCAAGTTGTTCAGTTAAATATGTATCATCACTATATTTAGTTAAGAGATCAGACAGAATTTGACCGCGTACAATATAATCAGAATACATATGAAGTTTTGTTTCATACGTTTCTAATACCTTTTCAGTACGTTTAATATTGTCATAGACTGCTTGACGTGTCACATTTAACTCTTCAGCTATCTCAGCAAGTGAATAATCATCTGCATAATATAGTTCGATATAATTCATTTGTTTTTCAGTAAGCAAAGTCGCATAAAACTCAAATAAGGCGTTCATGCGGTTTGTTTTTTCAATTTCCATTCTTTTATTATACCAAAAATATCAGATAAACTCAGCATTAATATGAGGATAAACATTTACTTGTTTTATAGTTTACCAGGTTGAT
>JAKDQI010000155.1 GCA_030454995.1 Pseudolactococcus plantarum
AAAATTATGCGATACCTAAGCCTTTGGCTTCTTCATCTGTTAAACTAAAAGCATTTATACCTTTACCATACTGGGCTTTATACACTTTTTTTATTAATTCAGCTGCATCAGCAGTTGTTAACTTCTTAATATCTGTACCTACCATATAATATATAAAGCTATTATAAACTAATAATGCTTGTGCCATCTCTTCATCCTCCTCAGGTGTTGGTTCATCTTCATATGGTGGTCTAATAAATCCGATAAAGCCACCTGTTAATCCATGTTTTGATACATATTTTCTACCAGCATAATTTTCATCGTAAACCTGTACACTATCCTCAGATATAAGACCTGTATGTCCACTAGAGTTACCTGCTTGGTCTCCACTCATGACAAAAAAATCACCTGGTTTTGCGCCCTCTGATGCTGGAACTTTGGACCATCCATCAGGAAATGACAAATTCCAAATTTCCTGTGCAGTACCTATACCAACAAACATAGCTGTACCAAAAAACTTTTGAGAGACGTAGTTAACCAAGTCCATACACTGTACATCAGTACCGTTATTAAATTCAATAGCATTACCGATATTAGCTTCTAACCATTCTAATACTTCTTTCGATGTTGTCATACTACCTCCTTTTCATTTTGAAAAGCGCTTTTCATAGTTAGTGTATACCTATAAAACATGATAGTCAAATAATAATTTGCAAAATAACTCATTAATTTTTTTCCAAAAAACAATCAGTGCTTACTCACTAATTGCTTTTTATTTCCGTCATACTAAGCATTTCTCTTATTCAGTAATTCAGCACGTTATGCTGATTTAAATTCGTTGTTCAAGTTGGTGACAATCACAATATTCATGTTTGTTTTAGTGCGTATATTACTCTTAGCTTTTTTATGAACTTACTGACCAACATCTATATGATTAAGTATTAAGTATGATAATAAGGTCTCATATCTTATGCCATATATTTTTCATATCAATATTAAATCAAAAAGCAATCAGTGTCCAAACACTAATTGCTCTTTGCTTTATTTCCATAGTACTAATACTTCATAATATAAAGTATTTTATTATGTAGAAAAACTACTTAATTACAGTTAATTTAGTAGCTCTCTATGCTTACAGTTTAAAGTCCTAAACCCTTGCCTTCTGCTGCAGAAAGTGAAAAAGCGTTAATATCTTTTCCATATTGTGCTTTATAAGCGCGTTTTACTAATTCAACTGCTTCTGGAGTCGTTAAATTTTTAATTTTGTCTCCTACCATGTAATAAATACCACTACCATATACTAAAAGTGCTTGTGTCATTTCTTCTTCTCCTTTTTTATTTTCATTATTATTTTGATTTGAATGATTATCTAATGTCGTCTCTAAGTGGACAAATGTAACCCCTGTTGAACTATTGAATGTACTCAACGACCGTGACTTAACAACTGTTCCATTTTTAGGATAGCCTGCGTCAAGTCCTCCGTATGGAGCTCCAAAATTAGCTTCTCCTGTGATGACGGTATCTCCATCAATACCTAATACAATACCTGTATGTCCAGCTGATCCAGTCCCGTAAGTACCATTGTTAGGTGAAATTGAAAATAAAGATATTGCTTGTGGCGTACCACTTTTTGCAAATTTATTACCGTTTGCAGCGATAAATTGATCAACCATCTCATAACCATAGCCACTTGGCATAGCTAAACTTACGTTACCTTTTGTATAGTTTTTTAAAAACCATTGACTAAACAAAGTACAGTTTGAATGTGCATCTGGAGACCCTCCTAGCGTACCATACCACGTTCCTGGGTACGCAGGTAATGGCGTCGATAGATACTTATTCATCAAATCCTTTGATTCGTTTTTTGTTAAACCTGAAACCATTTAACCCCTTTCTTTTGTTAAAAAATACAGTGCGCACTATATCAATTTTTTATTTGAAGCTTGTGTTCGATACAGTAAAATTTATCGTGCCTATCTATCCACAAGCTTCATAATGATAGTTTATCAACTTATTTTGACTTTTTTTCCGATAGGTTTCCGATATATTTTAGTATCTGCTTCACTAGTCATATAGTATTGATACTTAAGTTCACTTCTTTTCTACACAGTAAATGCATTAAGGTGTATGATAATAAATTACTGTTAATTTATACACTTCAATTTATGGCAATCACCGTAGTCTAATGAACATTAGATGCTATATGAACTTCGTAAAAGAAATATAACACCACAAAAAAAGCTTTAAAAGGGAATTAGAGTAGTATAATCTAATTAAAGATAGATAATGCATATATTTAGATAAACTTAAGCACATGGCTACTAGGTTAAATAAGTAAAACAAAAAATATCTTTTAAGGGGCCCAGATCAGTTTTGAGTTACTCATCGTGCAGGACGGATTCATGTTAAAAGCTCTCAGGAGAAGATTATGAAAAAGGCAATTATTTTAGGGTTATTATTAAGTTCAACGCTACTTGTAGGGTGTTCGAATAGTAAGAAAACCACTGAAGTTTCGAAAGAAAGTAAAATTGAAAAAAGTTCATCTAAAAAAGAAGAAACACAAAAAGCAAGTACAACATCAGAAGAAACAGCATCAACTGATCAAACAGTGCCTGAAAGTTCTTCTCAGAGCATACCTCAATCTCAATCCGCTTCAGAACCATCAACAGCTCAACGAGATTTTGATACTGATGCTATTGCAAAAGGTGATTACTCATCTGCAGCAGGTGTATGGAAAAATGGTATAGGTGATTCATATGTTATAAATAATGACGGAACTGGAACAGCGATATCTAGCAATGGTGCTAAACAAGATTTTACAATTAAACCTACTGATAAAGGTCCATTTATGACAGTGCCTCTTACAGAAGAACAGAAAAAACTGGCACGCTCTGGTGCACATGTTAATTTTATTAAAATTGTTGAAAATCATTGGACTATTGAAAATGCAGAATCAGATAAAACTAAACCCAGAATGACTATTGACCAAGGGGAACTTAGTAGTTCAGATCAAATCTTTTATAGAGAAAATTAACCTATTTCATTACAATCAAAAAGATCAAAAAATCTATTAGCGTTTCTCTAGTAGATTTTTTTAAACTCGCAAAAAACTGCCTCCTTTTTGCCCCCTTTTACAAGGATAGTCATTTCATATGCACTTTACACCATTCCCAAGACATAAGAAAAACCCTTATATCATAAGGGTTTAACATCGATATATTAACGACGGATTTCTTTGATACGAGCTGCTTTACCTTGAAGTGCACGGAGGTATTGTACCATAATTGGTCACCCCTTAAATAGCACTTAAACCCAAT
>JAKDQI010000156.1 GCA_030454995.1 Pseudolactococcus plantarum
GTGGTAAGTAAAAAACTTACCACTAGTTTTTTTGTAGAAAGGCAATTAGATGAGTATAGATAAAACCCTAATTCAATTACGACAAACTAAAGGTCTTAGTCAGGGAGATGTCGCTAGACATATAGGCATATCAAGACCTGCTTATGGCTTTTGGGAAAAAGGTACAAATAAGCCAAAAGCAGATAAGTTACCTAAATTAGCCAAACTATTTGATGTAACACTTGCAGAATTGACTGAAGATAAAAAAAGTGAGCTGATTAGCATGTACGATACCTTAACGACGACACGGCAAGAAAATGTGCTGTCCTATACAAAAGCGCAACAAGAAGAGCAACTGCATCATAATGATACACATCAGCTCAAAGACTTATTTCATTACCATGTCTATGAAAAATTATCTGCGGGTAGTGGATTTGGTTATTTTGATGATGGATCATATGACACCGTCTATTTTGATAAAGCCTATGATTATGATTTTGCCTCATGGGTGTTTGGTGATTCTATGGAACCTGAATTTGAAAATGGTTCTGTGGCTTTAATACGTGACACTACTTTTGACTATGATGGTGCCGTTTATGCCATAGAATGGGATGGTCAAACTTATATCAAGCATGTCTATAAAGAAGCGACCGGCCTACGTTTAGTATCAGCAAATCCTAAATATAAGGATAAATTTGCACCATTTGATGAATCTCCACGGATTATAGGCAAAATTATCGGTAACTTCATCCCCATAGAAAAAGAAAGATAAGTAGGTCTAACCGATGATTATACCTGATTTTGATTATCGCAAAGAACAACATCGTGCGATTGCTTTTATTGATATGAAGTCCTTTTATGCCAGTGTTGAATGTATCGAACGTGGCCTTGATCCGCTGACCACTTCGTTATGTGTCATGAGTAATGCTGCCAACTCGACTGGGTTAATTTTAGCAAGTTCTCCCACTTTTAAACGTGTATTTGGCAAAAAAAATGTCAGTCGAAGTCGTGATTTGCCATTTTATCTAGCAACTAAAAAATTTAACTACGACCGATATTATCAAACTGTCGCCAAAGACTGGTTAAACAAAGCACCAAAGCCAGCTCAAACTGACATAGCATTTATCGAATCTTGGGCCAAACGAACGATTATCGCACCTCCTAGGATGTCTGCTTATATCCAAAAAAACATGGAAATCCAGCATATCATTCAAAAGTTTGCTGCAATAGATGAAATTTGTTGGTATTCTATCGATGAAGGATTTGTAGACTTGACTTCTTCTCTTAGCTACTTTTATCCCAATCCACAACTCACGCAAGCACAAAAATTAGATTTATTAAGTCGTGACATGCAACAAGCCATTTATAAGCAGACAGGTATCTATGCGACAATTGGTATGAGCATTGGCAATCCTTTACTCGCAAAGTTAGCTTTAGATAACGCAGCTAAATATAATAAAAATATGCGGGCGATGTGGTGCTATGAAACAATCCCGACTACCGTATGGCAAATCCCCAATCTGACTGATTTTTGGGGTATCAATAAGCGGACAGAAAAACGGTTAAATAAACTGGGTATACAATCTATTTTTGACTTAGCACACACACATCCTGCTCGTTTAAAAAAAGAATTTGGTGTATTGGGTATACAACTTTTTTGTCATGCTAATGGCATAGATGAATCAACTGTCTTTAAAAGATACAAACCCAAACACCACACAATTAGTAACTCACAGACTTTACCAAGAGACTATACGATCCCAAAAGAGATAGAGATTGTCTTATCAGAGCTTGTTGAGCAGGTGGCAATTCGCTTACGACGAGAAAAGAAGAAAACAACACGTGTTACCTTATATGTCGGTTATGGATTTGCTAGCCCTTTACCAGCTATTCATGCCCAATTAAGTATTGAGGCGACAAATAGTACTGCTACTCTAATTCGTGCTATGTTATCTATCTTTCGTGACAAATACAAAACAGGAGCTGTTAGACGACTTGGTGTTGCTTTTGGTAATCTATGTGATGATACGTTTGAGTTGATTTCCTTATTTGAAGACAGTGATGCAAATATAAAACAAGATACTATACAAGAAGTTGTTGATGATATAAGACGTAAATACGGCTTTTTATCCGTACAAAGAGCCACTGTATTGACTAGTGGTTCAAGAGCAATAACACGTAGTAAGTTAGTCGGCGGACACTCAGCTGGTGGATTGGATGGTCTAAAATGAGTCATATAAACAGAGATTATAGTCAATTTGAAGAGATTAGAAACTATCAGGACCGTGGGATGATGAAGTGGCAAGGCTTCTTTTTATCAGAACATACAAGAGAGATGTATCTAGATAAAGCCGAGAAAACATATTATACTTACCTTGTTCGCGGACAGCTAAAGTAACGCTAACTTAAAAGCTATCTGTCTGCTAGTTTAAGAGGATGCTACTTAATCTAAACAGGTTTCAGCTAATCCTTAATCAATTCGTTTTCAGCACAAAAAAGACACCATAAAAAATGGTGTCTTTTTTGACTTATGTAATATGTTTACAGCTAAAAATTACTTATCAACTAATAAGCGAATTCTTTTATCCGTAACTGGTACAGAATACACAAGTGTTCTGATTGCTTGTATAATTCTACCTTGTTTACCAATCACTCGACCCATATCCTGTTCAGCTACATGAAGATGAAATTCAGTAAATTCCTCACCATCTACAACATCAATTTTGACACTGTCAGGGTCAAGCGTTAATGGTTTTACAATCGTTAATACTAGCTCTTGTACATCTAAATCCATTGTTTTCTCTTTTCATTTAGTATCAGTAACCGACCAAGATATCTCACAAACATTTTGATGCAATATCTTGATGTTACAGGGAGTTATGGTCATTGGCAAAGCATCTTTACCATTCGAAGTTATGAAAAAAGCGACCAAAACGAGTCGCTTCTTTCGCAAATTAAGTATTTGCTTATTTTGAAGCGTATTTTGCTTCGTGGAATTTTTTCATGATGCCAGCTTTTGACAAAATGTTTTTTACAGTGTCAGAAGGTTGTGCACCATTTCCAAGCCATTCAAGAATACGATCTTCTTTTAAAGTTACTTGGTTTTCAGTTGTTACTAATGGGTTGTATGTGCCAACAGTTTCGATGAAACGACCATCACGTGGCGCACGTGAATCAGCAACATTAATACGGTAGAAAGGTTTTTTCTTTGAACCCATACGAGTTAAACGAATTTTTACAGCCATGATAAATCTCTTTTCTTTTTTCTTTACATTATCATTATAGCATA
>JAKDQI010000157.1 GCA_030454995.1 Pseudolactococcus plantarum
TTAGCAAGTGCTAAATCATGCGTCGCAACAACTAATGTCGTATCCTGCGTCACTAATGATAACAATAAATCGCCAACTTGTTCTCCAGTTTGATCATCTAAAGCACCAGTTGGCTCATCAGCCAAAATAACTTTAAATTTTTTGAGTAACATGCGTGCAATCGCGATACGTTGTGCTTGCCCTCCAGATAATTCATAGATTTTAGCAGACAAATACGACGCGTCTAGACCAACTTTTTCCAGAACCTTGATCTGATTTTGCTTATTATTATCAATGATTTTAAAGTTTTGTGCCACACTTTTATCATCTATCAACGCATAACTTTGAAAGATATATCCCAGATAACTTTTAAAGTAACGTTTTTCGTTTATTCTCCAGATATCCTTACCATCAACTAATACTTGACCACTACTCGGCTTTTCAAGACGACCAATCGCATTTAACAAAGTTGTTTTCCCACTTCCAGACGTCCCTACTAATGCATACGTTTTGCCTGCCTCAAATTTCAAATTAACATCCTGATAGATCATTTTTTTCCCAAACTTTTTACTTAGATGTCTTAATTCAATCATTTACTATCTCCTCCAGTACATTTTTTATTCATAACAACGCATCTTTCATTAACTTGACTCTCTTTTTTTTCAGAACAAGCTGATGAATGATAGTGATCCCTACCACTTCTACAATATAAATCGTACAAACTAAGAGAGCTAATCGTCTATCTTTAATCAAGAAACTGCTATATAGAGATACTCCACCTATCCCTAATAAAAGAGGGGATAGTATCAATAATTCTGCACGACTTTTATGACCTGTGAAAAGGTATGTAATCACCAGTTGTTTAGCATGTTGCTGATACTGATTTTTGAGATACTCCCATATGATAAAGAGTGACGAGATAAGCACACCTAATAAAACTAAGATTCCCCCTTGAATCTGACTCATCATATTTTTTGCTTTAATCTCTGCATTCTGACTTACCATATCAACACTCAATAATTGATTTTCTAGCTTTAGTTGTTTCAAACGAGGTAATAATACTGTATTTTTTACAAGAGAATTTTGAAAAGGACTAAAAATTACTTCTGATCCGAAAGCTAATACATTATCGTCAATAGGTACCATGTTCTGATTAATATCAACGAGAATTCGGTCAGTTACAACTTGTTTTGGAAAATGATTATCATAAGGAACCTCCTGGTCAAATAAAAACGTTTTTTGCCCATCAGGTATTATGATATGCTGCACCTGATCTGATGCAATCTTTTGATAAGCAAAACTATCCGCTAAAACATTATTTTTTATCAGTGCTATATCTTTCTCTAATTTTTTGGGTATGTAAAGTGTTACTAAACGATTATCTTGCTTTTTTCCATAGTTATTTTTAGGGTAAAGCTTTTGATTTAATTGAATAAAGCCTGAAGAAACATATACCATCTTAGCAGCAAGTTTACTGTCTGTGACAAGAGGGTGTTCAATTTTATTGTGATAAGCTGTTTCTTTTCCAGCATCAAAATCAGAAGGTGACATATAGACGAGCGTTTCATCATTGTTGAAACTTTGCAAATACCTTAACGAATCTTTGGTTTGTGATAGGAACCAATCATGGTCTACCATAAAATTTTCATCTATATAATCTGAATTATCCATATTAAAATTGGGTTTAACATAATTTTTAATGACTTTCCATTGTGTCAAATCTTGGTGATAACGCTTTAAGGCATTGACCGAGCCGACTATGGATTTAGCTGAAAGTGTAAAAATAATGATGGAGACTAAGATACTAATCAAATAGATCAAGGCACCAAATTGATTGATATAACGATTTTTTTAAAATACTTGCTATATCCGTCAGTTTTACGAGTAATGCTACTAAACTGTTAGCTAAACATAACATCAATGCCATCACGACTGACATGATTAAGAGCATCAACCCTAAAATTTGACTATAAACATGAAAACAGCCGCCATTGATTAAACAAAATACTAAATAAAAGACACTGTTTACAACCACAAGGGAGCTTAAGTATATCTTCAAATTATCAACTATATAACTACTTAGTCTTCCGACATGGCGATAAATCATGGCAGATTTAATTAGTAACATCTCGAGTGCATAAATTGTGATCAAAAAAACAAAAAACAAGGTCCAAATACTCGGGGCACGCACCCCACTAAGAAAAGTAATGACTGGTACTAGTGATAGATTTAGAGGGTTAACTTGCACCTTAAGTTTTTCATCTTGAAGTAACTGTTTAAACTGGGTATTTTCTGTGCCAAGTTTCACATAGTAAATACCTGTTAGTGGAAGCATTTTTAGCTCGTTTAGATGATCGTCATTTATACCAAGTTTTGCTGTTTTTTGCTCACCCTTTTTTGACATAAAAGGTTTATAGATGGTGATGTTTGCTTGTTTGGCTGCTTTATCAACTGTTGCAAGTGTTTTATTTTTATCTTTTCCACTATAATTTGTTACCACCAAGATGGTATTCACTGGATATTTGATATCTCGACCAATTTCTTTTATACTACCCAGTAGGATAATACTTAAAAAAATAGAAAATAAACTGATGATCCCGATACGTAATTTCATAACTTATTTTGTCTCCTATATTTTTTACACAATCGAACAGGTCATTCATTGTTTACTATAATTTTAGATAATAAAACAGATTATCAATAGTTGTTTGCATCATTGATAATCTGTTGCATAATTTGATAAGCTAATCAGACCTGTTATCTTTTACTCACCCCTAGACTGTTCATCTGTTCATAAATGTCAATGATATGTGCTTACTTAAAACCAGTAGTAACCCCAGTATGCTTGACTTCTTGCATACCAAACGTCATTAACGCTTGCTCTGGCCCAATTGTAATCACTGCGAGCGCTCTGAATGCCTCCTGCGCCATTTGTTACGGATGCAGTTGCACCAATTCGTCTGGTATCCGTTACATTATAGTGTGAGAAATTTCTGCCACCCATTGTCCCATACTGCCAAATATCTAAATACCAGCTACTGGGATTATCTATAGCTGCTTGTGCGGTTAGTACGCCTGCTGATGCTGTACCAAGTGTCAACATTACAAGTGTTAACATCATTATTTTTTTAATTTTACTCATATTACCTTCCTTTTTAGGGTTAACTTTAAAAGATATTCAGATTTAGCTTATATCCGTCATTATAACACCCAAAAAACGCTAAAATGCCAAAATCGCTAATCTGCAAGAATACTTTATCATTCTTGCAGATTAGCGATTATTAT
>JAKDQI010000158.1 GCA_030454995.1 Pseudolactococcus plantarum
GTTGTATTTGTCAAACATTTTAATTTTATTTGTTATCTCATATCTGCTAGTCATCGTCTTTAGCTTATAAAAAGGCTCTATAAATTTTAAGAAGCGTATCAGACTCATGAACAAAACTCTAGCTAACTAAAAAAACAAGCACTGATGTGCTTGTTTAGAGAGTGCGGATATTTCCCACACGAGTTGACAAAGAGCCGTTTTTTCTTAACTTATTTTTCAAACCAGCTATCTACAGTTTTCTGATTTGCTTTAATCCACTTATCAGCAGCTTTATTGACATCCATACCGGACTGTACGTCAAGCATGACACTTTCCATATCTTTTGTATCCCATTTAAAGTTTGCTAATACTTTATACGTATCTGGGTCGCTAGATTTCAAATCTTTACGCGCTATCGTTTTAATTGCTTCATTGTCACCCATGGCTTTTTTAGGATCTGATAAATATTTTAGTTTATATTTACTAAACATCCAGTGCGGTGACCAACCAGTCAATACAATATCTTGTTTATTTTTATAGGCTTTTTCAAGCGCTGACACCATTGCACCACTTGAAGAGACTTGTAGATCCCAACCGTTTAGGTTTGGATAAGCCTTTAACGTATTGGCTGCTGATGTCATAATTCCAGCACCTGGCTCGATACCTGTTATTGTTTTATTGGCTTGTGTAGAGAGTTCCTCTATCGAATTCACCGCCATATAATCTGGTACGACAAGTCCAGTTTTTACACCAGATAGGTTAGTACCTACTACTGTAATATCTTTTTTGTATTTTTTAAGTAAATTACCATGCGTATTAGGCAACCAAGCGGATAGTGAACCATCTACTTGACCGTTAGCAACTGATTGCCAAAGTACAGCATTATCTAATGGTGTCATCGTTACATCATAACCATGTTCACGCATCGCTTGTGCTAAAACGGTTGTACTTGCAACTTCTGAATCCCACTGAACGTACCCTAAACTTACTTTTTTATGGCCACCACTTGTACTAGAAAATGATGTCACAATACCACCAATAACCATAACAAGTATGCTGATAATAACGATCCAACGTCTCTTCTTAGCATCCGGTAATGCTTGACCAGGCTTAGTATTTAATTTTTGTGCGAATCGATCGATAATAATCGCTAAAATAACAAGTGCTATACCGTTGACAAATCCTGCACCAACATCAGCATGCTGTACCGCTGATAGTACACCACGACCAAGTCCTGGTGCACCAATCATACTAGCAGTTACAACCATCGATAGTGCCAACATAATCGTTTGATTTGCCCCAGCTAAAATCGTATTTTTTGCATTAGGTAACTCTAGTTTAAATAGTTTTTGTGCTGTTGTTGAGCCAAATGAATCAGCAGCTTCCACTAATGAAGTAGGCACTTGACGAATACCTAAATTTGTCATTCTTACAACTGGAGGTAAGGCAAAGATAATAGAGGCAAAGACACCCGGTACGACACCAATACCAAAGAAAGCAACTGCTGGAATCAAGTAAACAAAACCTGGCATTGTTTGCATAAAGTCTAAAATCGGTTGAACGATAGCCTGTGTTCTATCTGATTTTGACATCAAAATCCCTAATGGAACACCTATAATTAATGAAATTAAAGCCGACATGACAACTAAAGTCAGTGTACTCATCAAGTCATTCCAAAGACCTTGGTTAGCGATAATAGCTAACCCAATAAGAGTGAAGATAGGAAATCCCCATCTTTTTGGTGAAGTCACAACTGCAATGATGAAAACTCCTGCAATAAATAAATACATGGGAATTGCAGTCAAACCATCAGTCATCCCATTCATCAGAGCGTTACCACCATGTTGAATGACGTCAAAAAATCCTGCTAAATGCGTTGTCAGCCACTCTACAAAATTAGAAGCCCACTTACTAATAGGCAACTGACTTGTTAGTAGGTTAAACATATGATACATCCTCCTTTTCAGTTTCTACTTTGTCATCTGCTTCATCGTCTACATCTGCTAATGCCTCAAGTACTAGACCTCTAATGATAACCCCTCTTAGTCGGCCTTCATCTACTACTGCAACTGGCGTTGTCGCATCGTAAATGATTGGTAAAATATCAGAAATTAACGTATCTGACGTAATTTGTGGCATTTCTTCTATTACATCTGATAATGGTAATTTTTGTTTTCTAGCACGTACCGCTGCATCTGCTGACAGATAGCCTTGGAACTGACGATTTTTATTGACAGCAACCAAACCTGATACTTCTTCTTCTTGCATACGACGAAGCGCAACAGTCGGTCCATCAACGTTCATATTGGTTGTAAAAGCTGGAATCATAATATTTTCAGCGATTAAGACTTTTGATCTATCAACACCCTCTGTAAAGTTCTTGACATAATCATTTTCAGGCGTCGTCAATAACTCCTCACCCGTTCCGACTTGTACTAACTTCCCATCTTTCATGATTGCAATTCTATCACCGATTCTTAATGCCTCATCCAAATCATGCGTAATAAAGATGATTGTTTTTTGAACGGTTGCTTGTAAATCTAACAACTCGTCTTGCATTTCCTTACGTACCATGGGATCAAGCGCTGAAAACGCCTCATCCATTAATAAAATATCTGGATCATTAGTCAAAGCTCTAGCTAAACCAACCCGTTGTTGCATCCCACCAGAGAGTTGATCTGGGTACTGATCTTTGAATGCTAATAATTTAGCATTATCTAACGCTTTTTCAGCACGTTCCTGACGTTCTTTTTTAGATATGTCTTGTACTTCTAGGCCAAACTCTGTATTCTCTAAAATCGTACGATGTGGGAATAAAGCAAAGTTCTGAAAGACCATCGACATTTTTTTACGTCTGATGTCTAGAAGTTCTTTTTTATTCAGTTTTGTGATATCTTCCCCATCGATAATGAGCTGCCCTGCGGTTGGCTCTGATAAACGGTTCAATAATCGAATCAATGTTGACTTACCTGACCCAGATAATCCCATGATCACGAATATTTCACCATCATTGATTTCCATATTAATATCATAAACACCAACTGTACTACCAGTTTTCTTCAAAATTTCGTCTTTACTAGCATTTTTTTTGACTAATTCTAATGCTGCTTTCCGACGTTTTCCAAATATCTTGGTTAAATGTTTTATTTCAACCTTTGGCATAACTTCCTCCTTTTAATTATGAAACATGTTAAAATAGATTTACAAGTGACAACTTTATTTTTAAAATAGGTTGTCATCAAGTGACAATTTATA
>JAKDQI010000159.1 GCA_030454995.1 Pseudolactococcus plantarum
CAAACAAATTTCAAGTTTTATCAAGCTGACAATGTTTATGGGGCCTTATTTTTCCAGTTTCCCAAAGTATTGATGTACGGCGAACAATATCGGTATTTAAGTAGTGAAGCCAAATTAGCCTATATGGTGCTGAAAGACCGGCTCGAGTATTCCTTACGCAATCACTGGGTTGATGAGGAAGACCACGTCTACTTTATTTTTACCAATCAAGAATTAATGGATCTATTCAATTGTTCAAAGGGAAAATTAGCCACCGTTAAGAAAGAACTCGAAAAAGCTGGCTTGCTTTATCAAAAAGCCATGCATTTTAATCCCAAAACAGGGAAAAATGAACCCAACCGACTTTACCTGGCCGAACTAGATATGCGATCAACGGACGTCTATTTACGCGGTGAATATGGCCAAAAAGAGCCGCAAACCCTTGCTACGAGCGAAAGTCTAAAAAATAGACCTTCGCGGGAGACCGTTGAAACCCTTGCTACGAGCGAAAGTCTAAAAAATAGACCTTCGCGAAAGTCCGTTGATGACACCCCGCAAACCCTTGCTACGAGCGAAAGTCTAAAAAATAGACACGATCTATATAAAGACTTTAAAAACATAGATACTAATAGATACAAGATAGATACTCAAAAGTTGGACTTTTCCACAGCCCATTTTTCACCAGCAGAAATTCAAAAGCAAAACCAGGATTTGGTGAACCATGCTAATGACTTCTTAACTGATGAAGACAGTGGCTTACCGGTTTTCTTAGAACCAGAAGCTGTGCAACTACTTAGTTTTTGGTGCCGTACCCCACAACAAATGCGGCGCTTCATTGGCATTATCTTAAATGCTAAGTACCGAGTTGAGAAAGATCACAAAGATATTGGTGTCATAATCCCACTTGATGATGAGGAACTGAAACCTTTGATGACTAAAGCCTTGAGACGCTACTTTAACGCCCTAAGAAGCGACGAGAAGCATATCAAGAACGTGGAGAACTACTTATACGGCACCATGCAAAACCTATTTGGTATTTGGTGGAATAAACAAGCGGCTAGAAAATATGCGGAAAAACACCCCGACGAATGGAATAGTGATAGCGAGCACACTTGGGATTAAAACGCCGTATAAGCTCATTTAAGCTGTTTTAAGTGCTGCAGTGCTAATTATGTTAAAGCTGATTTAAAATCGTTTAGAGGCAAAAATAGGCACCTTGAGTGGCTGAATTGGCGATAACTAAACTAAGGGAATGTGTATCACGGAGCACATAGTAGTATCGAAGCAATTTATGCTATTTCTGTAGAATGAGAGAGTACAGAAATAGTTACTAAGCAGCTTTTTGAAATTGATAAATGGGTAAAAGATAATACGATATACGAGGAGAAATAATATGAGCTCAAAAGATATTCTAATAGAATGGGCCAAAAGATTACAAAGTTTAGCACAAGCCGGATTAACTTACGGAAAAGATAAGTTTGATCTGGAACGATATCAAGAGATTCGAGATGTTTCCGCAGAAATGATGGCATGGAAAAGTGACACCCCTTTAAAGAAAGTAAAATCTCTTTTTTGCAATGAAGTCGGATATCAGACGCCTAAAATTGCTACTCGTGCTGCGATTTTTAAGAATCAAAAAATATTATTGGTTCAAGAAAATGATGGTAGTTGGTCTATTCCAGGGGGATGGTGTGAAGTTAATTTATCTGTAAAGGAAAACTGCATAAAGGAAGCTAAAGAAGAATCTGGAATGGATATAAAGGTGGAGAAAGTGATTGCTTTACATGATTTAAGCAAACATAGCTCTAAAGACTATCCATATGGAGTATTAGAAGTATTCTTTCTATGTAAGCCTAAAGAGGGACATTTTGAAAAAAATACTGAAACAATAGATAGTAAATATTTTGGTATTGATGAATTACCAAAAATGAGTAGTGATAAAGGCTCTGAGGAACAAGCTTTAATGTGCTTTAAAGCCTTGAATGATCCTCTTTGGATAACTCATTTTGAGTAAGCTAGAAGGTGATTTTATTGAAAAAATTAACTTCCACGGAGCGTTTAAATACTATTAAAGTAACTTCAAGTAATGCGATTTCGAAATTTGGAGATGTTTTGTTTGACTATATAAATTCTGTATGTTTATCCAATAGTCGTAATGGTGGTCTTTGGCTTGCTTTATATCAGAGTAGTTAAGTATTAATTAGCGTATTTTTTAATTTTTGGGGTGGGGCATTATCTGATAAAAGTTGTTCGCTTAATACCGGTATTACGGGCGACGTCTACATCACTCATGCCCGTCTGATAAAGCTTAAAAGCATGTTGCAAGCGGGGATCATCTTCGGTATATTGGGGCTTGCGCCCATGATATTTACCCTGCTGCTTAGCTAAGGCAATCCCTTGTTGCTGGCGCTCAATGATTCGCTTACGTTCACTTTCGGCCTGATACTTATAGAGTTCAATAATCAAGTTGGTCATCAGTTGACGTAAATTTGGGTCAGCAATCCCTGTCATGGACGGTAAATTCAACACATCTAGGGTGGCACCCTTATTTTGAATGGAGTTCATGATCTTAGTCAAATCATGGTTGTTTCTGCCTAAGCGATCTAATTCAGTGACCATTACAATATCACCCTCACGAATATAGGCCAGCATTTTTTGCAGTTCTGGCCGATTAGTGTTAGCCCCACTTAATTTATCCGTAAATAATTTATCAACGTCTTTTAAAGCCGCTAACTGTCGATCTAAATGTTGCTCCTTGGAACTCACACGCGCATACCCGATTTGAGCCATTTCCAATTCTCCTTTTGGACAGTTCTAATGAACATTTGTAATTCCTAGTATAGTGCAGAATCAAAAAAGGCCAATAGGGTATGCCCTAATGGCCTAAAAAACTTCTATTTAAGACCACAGGGATCAATTATATCAATTTCAAAATGCGAAAAAGAAAAACAAAACAATTACCCAGACTTAAATCCAAAGAAATCACAAAATAATTTAGAAAATAAAAACGATCGGCCTAGTTATTAGGTTGATCGTTTTTGAATTTATTCGGTTTATGCGCATTAATGTAATCGGCAAATATTTTTAAAAGTTCTTCGGTTTGTTCGACTGAAAGGTTATCAGCCTGAAAGTATTTTTCGAGTAAAGCCCCTTTTTGAATTAATCGGCGAGAACGGGCTTTACGTGCTTGGCGGTTTTCATAGTATTTAGATTGCCGTAATTTAAAATCTTCCCGCT
>JAKDQI010000160.1 GCA_030454995.1 Pseudolactococcus plantarum
AGTTTTTTCAAAACTTGCAGTCATTTGTATTTCTCCTAAATTTATAATCTATTTTGAGCTTACCTTTACGGTAATATCACTTTGAAACTTAAAGATAAACTTCAGTTCAACTTGTTTATTCTAACATAATAATGTCTAAAAATCAAATGTTGATATGATATCTCACCAATTGAAAACTTATTAGATACCGATAGTCACTTAGCACTCAACTTATTAAAGAAATCGTGCCAAGTACTTGGTCTAAATATATCTCCAGGATTTCCACCGCCTAACCCACCATAGCCTAACATTAATCCTAGAATAACGGCTAATGCCATTAAAATAGCAACTAATAAAATTAGTGAAATACGTATCCCTAAAAACTTAATCGTTTTTTTAAACATGACATGACTCCTTTTGGTCAATCCGCTTGATATCAGCACCAAGTTTCGCTAGTTTTTCATGAAACTTGTAATAGCCACGATCTAGATGTTCAAGGTTACCAACTGTTGTCGTACCTTCGGCAACCATCCCTAATAAAATCAAGGCAGCACTCGCACGAAGGTCTGTTGAGCGCACCTCAGCACCTGAAAACGGACCCCCACCTTGAATATTTGCAGAATTTCTAGAAATATCAGCTGTTAAACCCATACGACGCATTTCTTCTAAATGTTGAAAACGATTTTCAAATACTGTTTCTATCATAGTAGATTCACCATTAGCAACAGCTTGAGCCGCTGTCATCTGTGCTTGCATATCTGTTGGGAATCCAGGATGTGGTAGAGTTTTTACATTAACTGATTTTAATGTTTCAGGACCTATCACTCTAATCCCATCTTCTTCTTGAATAATATCAACACCCATCTCGGAAAGTTTTGATAACAACGGACGATTGTGTTCACGAACTGCATCAAGAATTAACACATTACCTTGTGTCATCGCAGCAGCAACCATAAAGGTTCCAGCTTCTATTCTATCTTGGACAACATGATGCGTTGTGCCATGCATTTTTTCAACACCTTTAATCACAATCGTATCCGTACCAGCACCCTTGACATCAGCACCCATCTTATTCAGTAAATTTGCTAAATCAACAATTTCAGGTTCTCTTGCTGCATTCTCTAAAACCATAGTACCATTAGCTAGTGTAGCAGCCATCATGATATTTTGGGTTGCACCTACTGATGGAAAATCCATATAAAAATGAGCACCATGTAATGCTTCTGCTTTTGCTTCGATGAACCCCCCATTATGCGTAATCTCAGCACCCATTGCCTGTAACCCACGAATGTGTAAATCAATTGGACGAGACCCTATTGTACAGCCACCTGGCATTGATACGCGAGCATGACCATTTCGAGCTAGTATCGGGCCAAGTACAACGATTGATGCACGCATTTGACTCACATACTCATAAGGCGCTTCAATAGCAATTGATTCAGCTGCCTGAGTCACTACAGTGTTATGTTGTTTATCAAAAACCAAAGGAATATTTAAATGACTAATGACTGCATTCATCGTGTAAACATCACTAAGAATTGGGACATTATGTAAAACTGTTTCACCCTCAGATGGTAATATTGTCGCAGCTAAAAGTGGTAATACTGCATTTTTAGCACCTTCAATTTCAACTTGCCCCTTTAATTGGGTATGACCACCATTGATTATTATTTTATCCATTGCTCTACTTTCACATTCTATCTTTTACAAAATTATATCATAATTCTTTTTTTATGTTCAAATTCCGAACCGATAAAAAAAATGGAGGAAACCCTCCGTCTTTTTTCTTATATGGACTTAGTTTCGCTTAATACTGTTTGTTGTTCTTCTGGAATTGACATGACCATTTGGCGTCCTTGAAAATCTAAGGGACTGCCATCTATTTTTAAGGTCGTATAGCCAAAAGGTGCTATCAAAACAGCACCTGCTGCGTAGTCCCAAGGCGATAAATTACTAAAATAACCCCAAATCTTACCATCTAAGATATTGGTATATTCTATCCCTGCACTACCAATCGCACGCACACCTAAACACTGGTGACTCAGATCAAATAGTCCACCGGCATTTGTGCGATACATATACGCACTAACACCTATCAAACTTTGTGCTAGTGGTTTAGTTATCAACTGAAGTTCGGTGCTGTTTCTGTAGGATGTTTTACCATTTCCCCAATATAAGTTGTCATTCATGACATCTAAAATGATACCAAGTTTGCCAATACCTGATTCATAATAGGCTAACATCACCGCAAAATTATCTTTTTGCACGATAAAGTTTGTCGTCCCATCAATAGGATCCAACACCCAAACATTGCCATCGTTGATATCGTGTCTGACATCATTTTCTTCGGCCAAAATATGATCATCTGGAAATGTTTCTTGAATCTTTGCAATAATTGCATCTTGAACCTCACGGTCAAGATTTGTTACCAAATCATCAAAATGTGTTTTCTCAGAAATCTCTAAGTCATCCGCTAAATGTGCTTTTAAATAAGCACCAGCATCTCTAACGACTGTTTTTGCAAATTCAAGCTTTGTATTTAATCGTTTGTCGTTCACTTGTTTTAGCCTCCTGTAAGGCACGATAGGTTGAATAGCCAGATACTTTTTCAAAATCTCGATCAAGTTGCTTTTCTTGCATCTTAGATGGTACAACTATTTTAAATACACGATAAGCCGCTAACAGCTCATCTCGAGAAACCTGAGATTCATAGAATTCTTCCACTCGATTAAAAAAAGAAATGACTTGTGCAAACTCTATACTAGACCATGATAAATCTAGGGGGTACTGATAATTACGGTTGTCTAGCATCTTTTAAGCTCCCGAACTCATGACATCACGAAGCTCTGCCTGTCTATAAGAGCGTGGTAAAAATGCTCTAATTTCATCTTCATTAAAGCCAATCTGCATTCTTTTTTCATCCACGATAATGGGTCTACGCAGTAAACTTGGATGCTCGGAAATTAAGTTAATAAGTTGATTCATTGTCAACTCGTCAACGTCTATGTTTAACTTTTGGAAAACCTTGCTACGTGTTGAGATGATATCTTCTGTCCCATTCTCAGTCTTAGCTAAAATAGCCTTCAAGTCATCAGCTGTCATCGGTTGTGTTAATATATTATGTTCTTCGAATGGCACACCGTAGCTATTAAACCACATACGTGCTTTTCTGCAAGAAGTACAACTCGGTGATAAATATAAA
>JAKDQI010000032.1 GCA_030454995.1 Pseudolactococcus plantarum
AAATCGTTCTTGAAGCAACTGGTTTCTTCGCAACTAAAGAAAAAGCTGAACAACATTTACACGCTAATGGTGCTAAAAAAGTTGTTATCACAGCTCCTGGTGGAAACGATGTTAAAACAATCGTTTTCAACACTAACCATGAAGTATTGACTGGTGAAGAAACAGTTATCTCTGGTGCATCATGTACTACTAACTGTCTTGCACCAATGGCTGATGCTTTGAACAAAAACTTTGGTCTTAAAGTTGGTACTATGACAACTATCCACGCTTACACTGGTGACCAAATGACTCTTGATGGTCCTCACCGTGGTGGAGACTTCCGTCGTGCACGTGCTGCTGCAGAAAACATCACACCTAACTCAACTGGTGCTGCTAAAGCTATCGGTCTTGTATTGCCAGAATTGAATGGTAAACTTCAAGGTCATGCACAACGTGTTCCAGTTCCAACTGGTTCATTAACTGAACTTGTTTCAGTTCTTGACAAAAACGTAACTGTTGAAGAAGTTAACGCTGCTATGAAAGCTGCAGCTAACGAATCTTACGGATATAACGAAGACGAAATCGTTTCTTCTGATATCGTAGGTATCTCTAACTCTTCATTGTTTGATGCTACTCAAACAGAAGTTACTGAAGCTAATGGTGTTCAATTAGTTAAAACAGTTGCTTGGTATGACAACGAAATGTCTTACACATCTAACCTTGTTCGTACTCTTGAATATTTCGCTAAAATCGCTAAATAATTCTGTTATTTAACGTTTAAAACAGAGAAGCTTAGCTCCTCTGTTTTTTGTTGCAATTTTATCAATGTAGTAGTTTAAAATGAATTGGAGAATGATGGAAACACAAAAATGTATTAGTTGTGGCAGTGAGTTTACGTATGAGTTGTCAGATACAACCTTTGGTTGTTCTGAATGTGGCAATGAATTTAGTGTATCAGACATAGCAGCTGCTAGCGATGCAAATAAATTTACTGTAGAAGACTCTGTAGGGACTCAATTAATCGATGGGGATGATGTCATTATTATCCAAGATTTGACTGTTAAGGGGATGCCAAAGCCGATTAAAAAAGGTACAAAAGCTAAAAACATTAGACTTAATGAAAATGGCAAGAATGGTCATTTTATTGATGCAAAAATCGATGGCTTTGGTGCCATGGGATTGAAAGGATCAGTTGTTAAAAAAGCGTAATTTAACAAGATAAGTATTTATCTAGCAGATTATTCTTTAGTTTGGTAAAATAAAAGTGTAGCAAATTTCGAAAAATATATATACAAATTTTAGCTGTATAAACTGATTTATGAGGAGAAATAATGAATATTTATGATACAATGAATCAACTTGAACGTGAACTACGTGCATTACCAGAATATCAAGCAGTTGTTTCTGCTTTAGCCGCGGTTAAGGCAGATGAAACAGCTAGTGCCTTATACGCACAATTTATGGATGTACAAATGAAGATGCAAACAGGTCAAGCACTTAGTGAAGACGAACAAAAAGCAGCACAAGAATTATTTGCTAGTTTGCAAGATAATAGTGTGATGGCTGAGTTGTTAACTAAAGAACAGGCTTTGCAAACGATCACCAGTGATTTACAAGATATTGTTTTTAAACCACTACAAGAATTATATGCACAGTAACCAGTGATATAAGCCAACAAAAAAGGGGGGATTTCCCTTTTTTTTATTTTTTTATATGATTTTAAAGTCCTATGTTTAAATCACTTTTTTGAATAATAAAGTGGTAGAATATCGATGTAAATGTAAGTATTCTAGTGTTTACGTATCATTAGTTGAAGTTTTTAGATGTTCATACACCCATATATCAAATATTGAGACGATAGTATATCTGTATTGAAAGAAGGTTAGCATGCGAAATTTTGTAAATCAGAACATATATCGTAAAGTTGCTGTATTTATTGATCGTATATATTCAAAGGTTAGAGCGGCATTTATTGTAGGAGGTGGTATTTTCTTAGTGGTGGCTATTTATTTATATACTAAACTACCAGAGATTATTCCTATACATTGGAATGCGGCAGTTCATATAGATAATTGGGGGAGAAAGGCAGTAATCTTTATTATTCCGATATCATTTTTATTATGTAGTTTTTTGTCTGCTAAAAAGTTCATGCAAAATTATGAACTATCTCCTATTAAACTTATGTTTAGTGAACTAATCGTCATATTAACTTTATTAGCGTTAGCTATTGTAACGTGTTATGTTTACAGTGTCTATTTTTCTTTAATTTGATAGGATAGAGTGGTGAGGTTGAAAAGAGTTTAATCTATAGTGGCGAGGAAGTGTGCTAAATTAATCTGTGTATGATGGGAACATGGTATAATAATGCTATGGAACTACTAGATTCAATTCAATTTTTAAAAGGTGTAGGGCCTAAATCTGCCGAGCGATATCATCAGTTGGGTATTTTTACTATATCTGATTTATTGGAATATTTTCCTTTTCGATATGATGATTTTTCGGCTAAACCAGTTTTTGAGTTATTAGATGGAGAGAAAACAACGATTATTGGTACAGTAGTAACCCCTGCTAATGTCAGTTATTACGGACCGCGTCGTAATCGAATAACATTTAAAATCAAACAAGGGGAACTAGTGATTGCTATCAGCTTTTTTAATCAGCCTTATCTCCAAAGTAAGGTCGAATTAGATAAGGAGATTGCGATTTATGGTAAATGGGATGCGAAAAAATTAAGTCTGACAGGCATGAAAATTCTCGCACAGGTTGAAAACAGTTTCCAACCTGTCTATCATGTCATGCAAGGCGTAAAGCAATCAACTTTAGTCTTACTAATACAGTCAGTATTCGATTCGGGTATGGGGGAGTTGATTTCTGAAAATTTGCCTAAATCATTATTACAGAAATATAGATTAGTGAGTCGTAAGACGGCTGTACATGATATGCACTTTCCAGCTGATGAAGCAGCACACCATCAAGCTTTGCGTCGTATGAAGTTTGAAGAGTTGTTTTATTTTCAATTTAAGATGCAACTCCTTCGTTTAAAAGATAAACATATGGCACGTGGATTGACGATATCCTTTGATAAAGCAGCACTTTTAGAAAAAATCAAGACTTTACCTTTTCCGTTAACTGGAGCTCAGAAGCAATCGTTACGAGAAATCATCGCTGATATGTCAAGTCCATATCATATGAATCGTTTACTACAAGGTGATGTAGGAAGTGGTAAAACTGTTGTTGCAAGTCTTGCTATGTATACTGCTGTAAAAGCTGGTTTTCAAGCAGCACTTATGGTGCCGACTGAAATTTTGGCTCAACAACATTATGAAAGTTTACAAGCCTTATTTCCGGAGTTATCTATTGGTTTATTAACGGGTGGTATGAAGGTTGCCGAGCGCCGTGAGATTCTATCAGGGCTTGAGTCAGGTGAGATTCAGATGATTACTGGGACACATGCTCTGATTCAAG
Organism: Pseudolactococcus plantarum; assembly: GCA_030454995.1. Classification (GTDB taxonomy): domain Bacteria; phylum Bacillota; class Bacilli; order Lactobacillales; family Streptococcaceae; genus Pseudolactococcus; species Pseudolactococcus plantarum_A. Next base: position 3,445 of record JAKDQI010000032.1, read on the forward strand.
AATCAGTTAATTATCAGGCACTTGGTCTAGTCATAACAGATGAGCAACACCGTTTTGGAGTTAATCAGCGTCGTATGTTTAGAGAAAAAGGGCAAAATCCTGATGTCTTAATGATGACCGCCACACCGATTCCAAGAACACTTGCCATCACGGCATTTGGCGATATGGATGTCTCAATTATTGATGAACTACCAGCTGGTAGAAAACCTATCACAACACGTTGGGTAAAACATGAACAGCTTTTATCAAGTGTTTTACCATGGGTAAGTGATGAGATTGCTAAAGGTGCTCAAGTTTACTTTATTTCTCCTTTGATAGAGGAGAGTGAAGTGATGGATTTAAAAAATGCAACTGATTTATTTCATGACTTACAAGCATTTTTTGATGATAAAGTAAAAGTTGCCCTATTGCATGGTAAATTAAAGAACAGTGAAAAAGATCAAATTATGATGGATTTCAAGGCACGAAAATATGATGTCTTGGTATCGACGACGGTTATTGAAGTTGGAGTGAACGTCCCAAATGCAACAATCATGGTAATTATGGATGCTGATCGCTTTGGCTTATCCCAATTGCATCAATTGCGTGGTCGTGTTGGCCGTGGTGATAAAAAATCGTCGACTATACTAGTTGCCAACCCAAAATCAGATAGTGGTAAGCATAGGATGACGATCATGACAGAAACGCAAAATGGGTTTGTGTTAGCAGAAGAAGATTTGAAAATGCGTGGTAGTGGGGAGATTTTTGGCACACGACAATCTGGTATTCCAGAATTTTCAGTTGCTGATATTGTCAATGACTATGCTATTTTAGAAGTAGCACGTACAGAAGCCATTACTGTATGTCAAGAAAAAGATGACATACAAAAAGCAGCCTATAAGATGATTTTGGCGAACTTATCAAGTGAAGAGAGTTTTGATTAAAGGAGGCAGAGATGAAAAAAGTAGTTTTGATTACTGGTGCAAGTAATGGAATGGGACTTGCCGCTGCCAAGCTATTTGCGTCTAAAGGGTGGATAGTATATGGTGGTGCAAGACGGGTTGAAAAGATCCCAACTGAACATGGGATACATGCACTACACTTAGATGTGACCGATCATCAATCAAATATAGCCTTTATAGAGACTATCTTCAAAGAGTCTGGACGGATTGATGTCTTGATTAATAATGCTGGATACGGTGAATATGGTGCTGTGGAAGAAGTACCTCTATCTAATGCTAAAAAACAATTTGAGACCAATTTTTTTGGTGCAGCAGAGCTAAGCCAATTAGTTTTACCTATAATGAGACAGCAAAAATCAGGTAGAATTATTAATATTTCATCTATAGGTGCCAATATTTATCTACCTTTAGGCTCGTATTACCATGCAACCAAGGCAGCATTACAACTTTGGAGTGATGCGCTTGATATGGAAGTTAAATCGTTTGGGATACGTAGCATTACGATACAGCCAGGATTAACGCGCTCAGCTTGGGGTGACATAGCGATGGATAACGCACATAAAAATGCTAAAGAGGGCTCTGTTTATTTGCCTTTGTTAGGTAGCGTTGGTGGCCTATTAACAGTTAATAATAATGCATTTGTTTCTAGTGCAGATAAGATAGCGGCCCTATTTTATAAGGCTGCGACTGATCAGCGAGTTAAAGGTCGATATTTTAATAGTATTGCTGATAGGGTGACAGTCTGGTTTGCGAGATCTCATCCTTATTTGTTTAATAAAACGTTGGGATTGATGCTGAAAAGGGTATCACGTCGAACTGAAAAATAATAATAAGTTTAAAGGACAATCTAGTGAATTGTTCTTTTTTATTGTGATAGAAAGTAATTTTGTAGTTGCCAAGGAACCGTTCTTATGATAGAATTGATGTTGATTTCGAAACTATTATAGATGTATTTTTATTTCAAATTAATTATAAAAAAATATGGAATTGAAAATTATTATAAGATGCACTGGTGATGATGACTATACTTGGGCATAACTTTGAAAAATCAAGCAGTGTGCTAAAATGATGCTTCAATCATTCGCTAGCATACTTAAAATTAAAGGGAGAATTTCCATGACAGAAGTAGAACAGAAAAAAGGCCTATTTGGCTTAGCAAAAGGCTTTCCAACTATTTTAGGAACAGAATTTGCTGAACGTTTTTCATACTATGGAATGAAAGCGATTTTATTGTATTATATTATTAACTCTGCTGCTCAAGGTGGTCTTGGGTTACCTCGTGCTGATGGTGTTGCTATATCCTCATTATATGGGGCTTTGATTTATATGTCAGCGATTGTTGGTGGGTGGCTATCAGACAGAGTATTCGGTGCTGCACGTATCGTTACGATTGGTGGTGTCTTTATTCTATCCGGGCACATTGTTTTGGCTTTGCCTTTTGGTGAGCCGGCATTACTAGTATCTTTAGCACTATTGATTATCGGTACTGGGATGTTAAAACCCAATGTATCAACATTGGTTGGGAGTGTTGTCAAAGATAAAAAAGATGCAAATGTCGCTTTTTCGCTGTTCTATGTCGCGATAAATGTCGGTGGCTTTATTTCACCAATCGTCGTGTCCGCTTTGCAAATAAAATATGGTTTTCATGTTGCCTTCTCAGCTGCAGCGATTGTCATGGGAGTAGGTCTTGCAATCTATGCTTGGGGATATGCAAGATTTCTTAGACATAATATTGATATTGCAGCACCTAATCCAATCGCAAAGACTGAGCGTAAAAAAGTATTTTTGACTATCGTTAGTATCATTGTGATCATAGGCCTTGCATTTTTGCTTAGTATCATGACACATACATTTTCTATCAATGCACTTTCTAGTATTGTCACTGTAGTAGCAGTTATATTAACAGGATATTATTTTACACACATTTTAACGAGTAAGGTTGTGACATCTAGTGAAAAACGCAAAGTTGTGGCATATATTCCGATATTTCTATCTGGAGTTGCACTGTGGGCTGTGCAAGAAGGTGGTGGGACGATTGTTGCAGAGTTTGTGACACGCTCAGATCATAATTTTATCGGATTTAAAATTGCGGATGCCATGGTTCAAGCGGTAAATCCTTTTGTAGTAGTCTTTGGGACTGCTGGTATGGCATTAGTTTATAAACTATTTGCCGATAAATTACCTAATTTATTTCAGCGCTATGCGATAGGTATGGCCCTGGTTGGGGCGAGTTATTTACTTTTATTAAAACCAGCATTGACAGGAAGTGGATTTTCGGCAAACTGGATCGTGTTATCTCTTGGGGTGGTCGCTTTTGGTGAAGTACTTATTTCACCTATCTCACTAGCTGTAACTAGCCGATTAGCACCTAAGGCTTTTGAGGCACAGATGATGGCGATTTGGTTCTTATCTAATTCAGTAGGTCAAGGTATCAATGCCAGCTTATCAGGATTTTATCTGAATCATACAGTACTTTATTTTGGTATCTATGCTTCGGTACCTATCTTATTTGCAGTTGGTTTAGTCGTGAGTGCTAAACCGCTAACACATATGATCGGTGAGTAATAAGTAATCTATCAATAGCCTATCAAATAAAAAGACCAAGTTCATCATATGATGTACTTGGTCTTTTTATGGTCATCGTTATTTTCCTAGACAAAATTGGCTAAATAACTGTGTAATTAATTCATCTGGTGCACTATCTCCAGTAATTTCACCGAGCACTTCCCATGTTCTAGTCATGTCAACTTGGACAAGATCAACAGGCATCCCCATATCAAGTCCGTCATTGACCGCATCTAATGAGGCCAATGCCTGCTCTATTAAGGCGATATGTCGAGAGTTAGAGAGGTATGTAGCATCTTGTTCAACTATACCAGCATTGTCAAAAAACAGTGCATTAATACGATCTTCAATCTTATCAATATTTGTATCTTTGAGCACTGAAATTCTGATGATATCATCAGGTAATGTTGATAGATCAATCATTTGTGGTAAATCTGTTTTATTTAGCAAGATGATCCGGTTAGTATCTTGCGTTAAGGCTAATAAAGCCTCATCTTGATCACTTAGTGGTTCACTAGCATTAAGTAGCAGTAATACTAAATCGGCTTCAGATAATGCTTTGTGTGAGCGTTCTACACCAATCTGCTCCACGATGTCGTCAGTCTCGCGAATACCTGCGGTATCAACCAGTTTTAATGGGACACCATTAATATTAACATACTCTTCTATCACATCACGTGTTGTACCGGCAATATCCGTGACAATCGCTTTTTCTTCTCTAAGTAGATGGTTGAGTAAACTAGACTTACCGACATTAGGCCGGCCGATGATAGCAGTAGAAAGCCCTTCACGAAGAATTTTACCGCGTTTAGCTGTTTTAAGCAGGTTATCGAGTAAGTGTCTAAACTCAGCTGTTTTTTCACGAAGTAATTTAGTAGTCAATTCTTCTACATCATCGTATTCTGGATAATCAATATTTACTTCAACTTGCGCGAGGGTTTCAAGTATATTTTGACGTGTGTTGTTGATCAAGGATGATAGACTGCCATCTAATTGTTGCACAGCAATGGACATCGCCTGATCAGTTTTGGCACGGATGAGGTCCATGACGGCTTCTGCTTGTGAGAGGTCCATTCGCCCATTTAAAAAGGCACGTTTAGTAAATTCACCTGGTTCAGCCATGCGTGCACCATTACGCAAGAGAAGTTGTAAGATTTCGTTCATAACTGCAATACCGCCATGCGTATTGATTTCAACAACATCTTCTCTAGTGAAGGTTTTAGGTGCTTTCATGACACCTACCATCACTTCATCTAGTACACGTGTCTCTTCAACTATATGCCCATAAGTCAGCGTATGTGTCTCGCAGTCTGCCAAAGCCTTACCCTTGAAGACTTTATCAGCAATCTGAATCGCCTCTTGTCCTGAAAGTCTGACAATCCCAATCGCCCCTTCGCCGAGTGGAGTAGAGATCGCAACAATCGTATCAAATTCTTTAGTTATCATACCTCTTATTTTATCTTAAAATCTGTAAAACAGCAATGAGACTGAATCGTAAAGGAAGAGAAAGTGTTTAACTGACAATAGTACTTTAAAATGACGATATTATAGCATTTGTGAAATGATGATACTAGGCTAAATATTGAGTTTCAATTATCTCACAATTAATTATTGACTATTCGTTCAACAAATAATATAATGATGTCGTAGTGAGATACAACATATCGAATACAAAGTAGTTCTTGAATTGTCAAAAATGCTCTGTGTAATCGATGATGTAGCTATCTTGAGTATCTAACTTGTAAGTGGAAAGGAGACGCGTCATCATATCTTGAGCAGTGATCGTTCTCATTCAAATTAGGACAACATAAAAACTATAATTGAAGCTTATAAGCGACAGCGTAATTTTGGTCAGAAACTCAATACTTCTGATTTGTTAGACATGATACAAAATAGTTATGCAAGATATAGTTTTTTTGACTGTTCGTTCAATAAAGGTTATAATAATTGATATGGCTAGAAAAAAAGAATTTGATGAAAAACACGTATTATTAGCAGCTGCACAAGTATTTGCTACACATGGATATGCTGGTACGTCAATCGACCAGCTTGTAAAAGCGACTGGTTTATTGAGAGGGAGTCTATATGGCACTTTTTATAGTAAGGCAGAGTTATTTAATACATCTTTGAGGCAACAACTTCAAGGAGATGATGAACCATTACTGATTGATTTAGTGATTATTGCACTACTTGAGCGCGTAAATGTTGATAAAAATGTTAAAGAGATGATAGAAAAGTGGATTGAAAATAATACAAGCAATGAAAAAAATAGTTTTCAAGATAGTATTGCAGCACGGATTTTAGCGCGTGCCAATTTATCAATAGGAGAAAAAGGAGAATAAAATGGCAGATATAACAATTGAAGAAGAAAACTTAATTATCAACATTAAGGATATTAGAAAAATTTTTTCACTAGAAAATAAATTAACAATCCCTTTTAAACATATATTAGGCGTTAGTGCAGACGAAAATGGTTGGGAAAATAGAGCAACTTTCCCAGCTATTCGTGTGGGAGGAACAAGTACACCTTTCTATAAAGGTGGTAGATTCCTGGTTGAGGGAAATAAAATCTTTTATGATTTAAAAAAAGGGGAACAAGCGATTGTCCTTGTATTGGCAGATGATAAATTTCAAAAACTGATTATTGGTGTCGATGATGCGCAAGCGGTTGTTAGTCAGATAGAACAGGCGTTAAACGATAGAAAGTAACTGATACACTGCATAATACTTGTGAATTTTATAGAATTAGTAGAGTAATTTCTTCAGTCAAAATGTGACAAGTGTAGTTGATAAGTTTGGTATTAGAGAGTTATGCTAGACCCTTATATATACATAAAAATCATCTGTCTTATGAACAGATGATTTTTATGATATAACTTATTTAATCCAGTAATTGTGCACCGAGTCCGATCAAGCCAGGGCCTGTATGCACGACAAGTGCTGGAGATATTTGATCAACTAGGATATCGTTTGCTTGTGGAATTTCTTTTTTTAAGACATCGACCAACGCTAATGCTTCTTGTTCAGCATTGCCGTGGGCAACAAGCAATCTAACATTTTGATGATTACCAACAAACTCTTTTACTAAACTAACCGTTTTTTCTAGACTTTTTTTACGGCCACGTGATTTGGCAACTGTGTGATAAACACCCGCTTCGTTACACGTGATAATTGGATTGAGTTTGAGTGCATTACCAAGCACAGCGCTAACAAGACCGATACGGCCTCCTTTTTGGAGGTATTCTAATGTTGCAACACTAAAAAAAATCTTACTTTTATCTGTGCTATGTGATAAATTGTTTGTAATCTCTTCAAAACTAGCACCTTGTGCAATGAGTTCTGCTGCTTTAATCGCGTGTGATCCAGCGCCTATCCCGATATTTTTCGTATCAAACATGAATGTCTCTAGTTGTGGAAAATCTTGTGCGATCAGTCTGATTGAGTTAAAGGTGCCTGAGAGTCCACTGGATATGGTGATGGCGATTAATTGCTCATACCCATCTGCTATGATTTTTTTAAATATCTCTTGGATAATAGCCCCTTCAGGTAATGACGTTTTGGGTATTTCGATTGGCAATCGATCATAAATTTCTTCAGCAGTAATGGTAACCTTATCTGTAAACGATTCAGTTTCATAGATAATTTTTAAGGGAATTTCATAGATATTATTTGCTTGTGCTAGAGTAGTTGGGACATCACATCCTGAATCAACTAGGATGGCCATTTTTTTATTTGTCAATTAAATCCTCCTCTGTGTGTTCCATGATCGCCAAACTTTCAGCAAGTTCAATGCTTTTTTGTGCCAACAATTTTGTGGCAAGTGATGAGGTCGCTGCTGTGACGATAAAGAATTCTGGTGAGATTTGTTTTGCGAACAGCCCGGTAGTCTCAATGTTTTGGACTTGTTTTCCGACAACGTTTAAAGATGATTCTAAGACATCACAAAAAATGTTGTAGGCTTTATGTATCCCACTAATGCGACCTTGATAAATGATACCCGTCTTAATTTCTGGAATTGTAAGGACTTGTTTTAACAGTGTAATAGCAATTAGAAAAGCTAGATGTACACGAGAGTATTTTTTTTTGACTGGTGCAGGTATTAGGCCTAACTTTACATAGTTGTTTACCATTGATTTAGTTAACATCGGTTGTTCTTGCTGAGATAAGATAGGAGACAAATATTTACTCACTAGGTTGATGACTTGGTCCATATAGAGTTCTATATCCGGTAGTTCATCCCAACGCGGTAGTGATGCTGTTTCAATTTGATTTCCCCATTTGGAATCAGAAAAAAGTGTTGACATAGGTTGTATACTTTCTAGTTGAATAGTTTATTATGTAGTTTTAGATACTAGATCTAGTTTACTATAAAATAGAAATAAAGCAAATGGATACCACTTCTTAATCATTTGCTTGTTAAAAATAAGCTTTATGATACTAGGGTGTTAGTTAACGCATGATAAAGGACTAGTACTTGAATATCAGCTATCTATCTTTTATCCAGAAAGTCCATATTTGTAAGGGAGGTTGTATTAATATCCGCATATCGTTAATTTTTTTGCATACTTTTTGAAAAATATGCAAAAAAAACACTTGACATATGTATTTTTATTCACTATAATGAATATATAATCAAGAAACAAAATATTTAGAGGTGATAATAATGTCAAAAGAAAAAATAGTATTAGCTTATTCAGGTGGATTAGATACATCCGTTGCGATCAAATGGCTCGTAGATGAAGGGTATGATGTTGTAGCAGCTTGTTTAGACGTTGGTGAAGGAAAAGATCTAGATTTTATCAAAGAAAAAGCGTTGACAGTTGGTGCGATTGAATCTTACGTCATTAATGCTAAAGAAGACTTTACACATAATTATGTTGGGTATGCGATCAAAGGTAATCTCATGTATGAGCAAAAGTATCCACTTGTTTCAGCATTATCTCGTCCGTTAATTTCGAAGGCATTGGTCGATGTTGCGCGTGAGACAGGAGCAGCAGGGATTGCCCATGGCTGTACAGGAAAAGGAAATGACCAAGTTCGTTTTGAGGTTGCCATTCATTCTCTAGCTCCTGAACTAAAAGTACTCGCGCCAGTTCGTGAATGGAAATGGTCACGTGAAGCTGAAATCGAATATGCTAAAGCTAATGGTATTCCAGTTCCAGCTGATCTTGATAATCCATATTCAATCGATATGAACTTATGGGGTCGTGCGATAGAAGCCGGTATTTTAGAAAATCCATGGAATGAATGTCCAGAAGATGCTTTCTTCATGACAACATCGATTGAAAATGCACCAGATCAAGCAGAATTTATCGAATTAACGTTTGAAAAAGGTATTCCAGTTGCACTAGATGGTAAAAAATTACCTTTATATCAATTGATTAATGATGTGAATGTTATCGCTGGGAAACACGGTATTGGACGTATCGACCATGTTGAAAACCGTTTAGTTGGGATTAAATCACGTGAAATTTACGAATGTCCAGGTGCGACTGTTATTTTGAAAGCACATAAGGACATCGAAGATATCACATTTGTTCGTGAAGTTTCTCATTTTAAACCTGTTATCGAAAATGAATTATCAAATACGATTTATAATGGTCTTTGGTTTAATCCAGCAACGGATGCATTGAAAGCTTATATCGATAGCACACAAGAAGTGGTTAATGGTACGGTAAAAGTAAAACTTTATAAAGGTAATGCCATTTGTATTGGTAGAAAATCGCCTAATTCACTTTATGATGAGAATTTGGCAACTTATACAGCAGCCGACGAATTTGATCAAGATGCAGCAGTTGGGTTTATCAAGTTATGGGGTCTACCATCACAAGTTAATGCGCAAGTATGGGATAAATTAGATAAAGAAAAATAACCTATTTAAAGCAACCATCAAATAAACTAAGTCAGGGAACTGGATTTGAGTGAGTTGGACTAATAATCGTTACAGTGATGCCGATTAGTCATAAATAAGTATGAAATTAATCGTAGTCAGAGATCTACAATTTCATCAAAAGGCGCTATCATAAGCGCTTTTTTAATAAATAAAATTATCAAAAATAGATATCAGGGTAGTAAAATAATATGACTTTGAGTATACTGTAAATATAGAAAATATAGAAATTATGGAGAATAGTATGGCAAAATTATGGGGTGGCCGTTTTGAAGCTGGATTAGATAAAAAAACAGAAGCATTTGGTGCATCAATTACTTTTGATCAGAAAATGGCACGTCAAGATTTAAAAGGTAGTCTTGCCCATGTGACCATGCTTGCATCAACAGGTATTTTAACTGACCAAGAAGCCGAAGAGATTAAAGCAGGTATCAGAAAAGTTGAGGCCAAATATGAAGCAGGCCAAATCGAATTTAAGATTGAAAATGAAGATATTCATATGAATATGGAAACTTATCTGCATAGTGAAATCGGATCGGTAGCGGGTAAGTTACATACAGCGCGTTCGCGTAATGATCAGGTATCTACTGATATGCATCTTTGGATAAAAGATACACTAATAGAGACCCAAGATAAGTTACAAAATTTACGAGAAGTTTTAGTGGCATTAGCATCCGATCATGTTGAAACGATTATGCCAGGGTATACGCACCTACAGCATGCACAACCGATTTCGTTTGGTCATCACATTATGGCGTATTATAGTATGTTGACGCGAGATGCTGAACGCTTTAATTTTAATATGAAGCACGCTGACATTTCACCTTTAGGGTCTGCAGCTTTAGCAGGCACGACTTTCCCGATTGATCGAAAAGAAACTGCAGCCTTAATGGGATTCGGGGATCTCTATGTCAATTCTATAGATGCAGTGAGTGATCGTGACTTTATTTTAGAGTTTTTAAGTAATGCAAGCATCCTCATGATGCACTTATCAAGATTCTGTGAAGAGATTATTCTTTGGTGTAGTCATGAATATCAATTTGTGACTTTATCTGATGCTTTTTCGACAGGGTCGTCTATTATGCCACAGAAAAAAAATCCTGATATGGCTGAATTAATCCGTGGGAAATCAGGGCGCGTGTATGGTAATTTATTTGGCCTACTAACAGTGATGAAATCTTTACCTTTGGCTTACAATAAGGATTTACAAGAAGATAAGGAAGGCATGTTTGATACTGCAGAAACAATCTTGACCAGTTTAGATGTGATGAGTGGTATGTTAGCGACGATGACAGTTAACACGTCAGTTATGGCTGAATCGACTGAAAAAGATTTCTCAAATGCAACAGAGTTAGCAGATTATTTAGCAGCTAAAGGCTTGCCTTTTAGAAAAGCGCACGAAATTGTCGGTGAGATGGTACTAGAGTGTAGTAAAGCGGGCCACTATTTGCAAGATGTTCCTTTAACACGTTATCAAGAAGTGTCAGAACTTATTGAGGCAGATATTTACGATACATTAAATTCCCGCACAGCAGTTGCTAGACGAACTTCATTTGGTGGCACAGGATTTGATCAAGTGAAGATGCAGATTGATTTGGCAAAAGAAACTTTGAAAAATGAGTCATCAATTTCAAGCAACTAACCTCTCTAAATAACTGTAGATATGTCAGGAATGGACCTATAACAAGGTGCATTTTTTGGGGTTTTATGGTAGAATGACAATGATAACTTATGGTGGGAGAAAGTATTTTGGCGCTTAAGAAAGCATTACGAGTTAAAAAAAAGAAAGATTTTGATCGTATTTTTTATGCTAAAAAATCGACTGCTAATAAAAAATTTATTATCTATCAATTGCCATCAAATTTTGGTCACTTTAGGGCAGCGGTTTCGGTGAGTAAAAAATTAGGGAATGCTGTGGTTCGTAATCGAGTTAAACGTCTTGTTAGACATGCTTTGGTGCCGCTAGCTCCAGAATTATCAAAAGTAGATTTTGTCATTATTTGTCGAAAAGGTGTAGAGTCATTAACATTTGATGAGGTTCAAAAAAATTTAGTACATGTGTTAAACCTATCAAAAATACATCAAAAAGATTAACTGATTAAAGGTGCTAAAATTATCAAAGGTTAGGCATAGGAAAAGGAAAAACGTGAAAAGAAAAGTTAAATTATCAGCGATATCAGCATTAGGGTTATTAATCTTAGCAGGATGTGGTCGTTCAGATATTACTGGACAAACAAGTGGGATCTGGGAAAAATTTGTTTACGGATTTGCAGAGATTATCCACTTCTTATCATTTGGTGGTCTTGTTGGTGTAGGTATTATTTTATTTACCTTGATCATTAGAACAGTTTTACTACCTTTGATGCATATCCAAATGAAGTCAACGCGTAAGATGCAAGATGTACAACCTGAACTGAAAAAGCTTCAAGCGCAGTATCCAGGTAAAGATAAAGAAAGTAAACGTATCATTGCGGAAAAAACGCAAGAGATTTATGCACAAAATAATGTTAATCCATATATGGGATGTCTCCCCCTTCTTGTTCAGATGCCGATTTTATGGGCCTTGTATCAAGCGATTACGCGTGTACATTTTTTAAGAGATGGTCATTTCCTTTGGTTTAGTATTGCCGGTCATGATCCGTATTTCATTTTGCCGGTTCTTGCAGCACTGTTTACTTTTGCAAGCTCATGGTTAACAATGAAAGCAGCGCCTGAAAAAAATGCGATGACAACTAGTATGACTTATCTCATGCCAATCATGATTTTCGTAATGGGGCTCACGGTTGCATCAGGTGTTGCGTTATATTGGACTGTGTCAAATGCTTATCAAGTATTCCAAACTTTACTATTAAACAATCCTTTTAAAATTCAAGAAGAAAGACAGGCTAAGGTAAAAGCTGAAAAGGATAAAGAAAAACGTAAACAAAAAGCGTTAATGAATGCTAAAAAGAAAAAGAAATAATATTTGTCACAGCATCTTTTAGTTAGTAACCCTATGGGAAGGAGTAGTTAACTGTATGGCTATTTTTACTGGTAAAACAATAGACGAAGCAATTGAACGTGGATTAAAAAAACTAGGTGTCAAACGAGAAACTGTTCATATTCAAATTGAACAAAAAGATAAAAAAGGTTTTTTGGGTATTGGGAAGAAACGGGCGCGCGTTAATATTGAACCTATCCATGAAGATACCGTTCGTCAAGCTGATCGGTTAGCAACTCGTGGGTTAGCTGCTGATTTCATTGCAGAATCCCCAAAAGTACAATCTGCTATGGAAGCTACAGTTGAGTTATCTCAAGTCGTAAAGGCTGTTAAAGCTGCTGAAAAAGCAAGTGCAGGGGAGTTATCTCAAGAAGATAGGGATGCGATTATTGAGGAAGCTAAACTTGAGATTGCTGAAAAAAAGATACTAACTCAAAGTCTAGACACTAAACTTGATGAAGCAAGCTCGACATCTACTCAAAATAAAGTGATTAACGAAGTTGCAAAATACTTAACAATCATTACCCAAGACATGGGTGTGCCCGCAACTGTTTCTGTGGAGCAAAGTGGTGAGTTAACTATTTTCACTCTCAAGTCTACTCAAGATGGGTTGCTAATTGGTAAGCATGGAAAAATTCTTCAAGCGCTTCAAGTGCTAGCAAAGGCTTATGCAAATAGTTTGACAGATGAACGCATTACACTGGCAGTAAATGTAGGTGATTACTATGAGAAACGTAAAATCTACATTACCAGTTTGGCTCACCATGCTGTTAGACGGGCAGCTGAAGGGGAATCGGTTTATATCAATGATTTACAAAGCAATGAACGTAAGATCGTTCATGCAATCATTGCACATGAGCCTGGCGTAAAGAGTGAATCAGTCGGTAAACATGGTGGTCGACACATTCTTGTCACAAAGGCATAATTATTATAAACAAATAAACGTTAAAAAAGCTCTCAGTGTTATAAACTGAGAGCTTTTTAATATGTAGTGAGAGGAATGCTTACGATTTATTTTTGGTGGATTAGATTATTCTTCAAAGTGATCTTCATCATGGATCATACCGCGATTTTCAACTTGTGTTGTGAAAACAATATTTGTATTTGTTTGACCAAATCGCTTAAGTTTAATGAGAAACTTTTCTAGTTCATGAACGTCTTTAAACAGAACTTTTAGAATAAAATCATAATTTCCAGTGATATTATCAACCTCTAGAACATTTGGAATGTGTTGTACCAAATGAATGAACTCTTTTTTGTTATCTGATTTCAACGAAACATTTATAAACGCCTTTATTTGATAACCTAGTTTTTCATAATCAATGACCAGTCGATAATTTTTTATAATGTATTTCTCTAATTTTTGAATACGAGAAGAAGCAGAAGGAGAAGAAATGAAGCACTGTTGAGCGATTGATTTTAATGGTTCTCGACTGTTTCTTTGTAAG
>JAKDQI010000004.1 GCA_030454995.1 Pseudolactococcus plantarum
ATAGTTCCATTATAACTGAAACTATCTTTTTTTTCTGATATAAAGTTTATCTTCTTGCAAAATGTTTTTTGTAGCTAATATCTACAAAAATAGTTAACTTTTAAGACTATTCACCAGTAAAAATACTCTGTACTTAAATGATATTATTAACGAGACATTAGTACAACGATAACAGATAAAACAGCAAAACTCAAAACTGGTATCGTTAGGATGTCAATTAATAATACATCAAACAATTTATTCTGACGTATAAATTTAGGTTTATCATAGTTACGAGAAATAGTTCCCAACATATATAGACCACTAATGATGCCAACTATTACAGTAGAAATTAATAGTGATTTAAGATAAATTGCTAAGATGATTTGCATTAAAGAAAACTCCCTAGTTCCAGATTTTTTGTATGTCGTGCTAAAAAGGCTTTGGTTCTCGCTTGTTTTGGCGCATAAAACAAATCTTCTGGAGTCCCTGCCTCTATGATCTTGCCTTGATCAAGAAAAATAACTTTTGTGGCAACATTATAGACAAAATCCATTTCATGACTGACGATAATCATCGTTTGTCCTGATTTAGCCGTATTAATGATTGATTCTTGAACTTCACTCACCAGTTCGGGATCAAGAGCTGATGTCGGCTCATCTAGCAATAAAAGTGCAGGTTTCATAGCAAGTGCCCGCGCAATACCAACACGTTGTTTCTGACCACCTGATAAAAACTTAGGATAATAATCTACACGATCAGACAAACCAACCTTTTGTAATGCAACAGTTGCAATATCGGCTGCTGCTTTTTTATCAAGTTTTTTGACTTGAATTAAACCTTCCATGACATTTTCAAGTGCTGTCCGACGCTCAAAGAGATTAAACTGTTGAAAAACCATAGCCGTTTTACGACGAAGTGCTAAAATTTCTTTTTTACTAATATTAGCATAGTCTACAGTTAGATCCTCTATCTGAATGCGACCTGAATCCGGTGCCTCTAAATAATTAATAGATCTTAAAAATGTTGACTTTCCTGCACCAGATGCACCAATGAGCGCAATGACATCTCCAGGATTAACCTCAAGAGACACGTCATCTAATACAACTGACTCACCAAACTTTTTAGACAGATTTGATAAATTGATTGTCATACACTACCTCCTGTAGACATACCATGATCAAAAGGATTACCACTTTGAAACAAGCGATTTTTAAGCTGTTGTTTAGGTTTAATCTGCAATTTTCGTTCTAATAATCTAATCAGATTTTCAAAAACAAAATTGATAGCCCAATAGACTAGTGCCACTGCAAGATAACTTTCAAAGATACGGAAATTAGAGCCACCAAAAATTTTAGCTTCTGCTGTCATTTCGATTACACCAGCTACAAAGGCAAGAGATGTCCCTTTTAATAGCCCCATCAAAGAATTACCAAGCGGTGCAACAGCTACTGTTGCTGCTTCTGGTAGTGTCACGCGCCAAAAAACTTGATAATTTGTCATTCCTAAAGATTTTGCTGCTTCGATTTGACCTGTATCAACAGATTCTATCGCTGCACGTATCGTTTCTGAATTGTAAGCTGCTTCATTAAACGCAAACGTCAAAATAACAAATAGCATCGGCGAAATATCATTGATATTATAAGTTGTGCCATAGTTCAAGTTGGTCGCTTTTAATATTAATGGAATACCCGTATATGTCAACAATAGCTGCACATATATAGGGGTACCACGGATGAAACTCACAAAGACCATCCTGATTTGATTTAAAATCGGGATATTATTTATCCGAATTAATGCGAGAAATAAACCTAAAATCAAGCCGATAATCATGGCAACTAATGTAATAATAAATGATGTCGGTACACGGCTAATAATGGGCTTAAAGGCTTGAACAAAAGCTTCCCAGTTAAAAATTTTGTCAAAAAACATCGACCAAAATTCAGTGAATGTGTAAGTCCCTTTTATGCCGAAACCGACAAAGGCAACCATTATAATAATGATTGCCAATATGGCTAACGCGATTTTTGTCGTTTTTTTCATATCGTATAAAACTTTCTAGTTTTTTGTCGCTGATGGTACAAAATCTCCACCAAAATATTTTTCTGATAGTTCTTTGAGTGTACCATTTGCTTGTAATTTTTTCAATACTTTATCGACTTTTCCTTGTAATTCTTTACCAGATTTATCTTTAGTAAATATGAAATACTCTAGACCATCATGCTCATCTTCAGTATCTGCTTTGATGTTTTCAACCTTAAGTGATGTCAGTCCCTTATCTTTTATAATCGTGTTTAGAGAAATAGCATCGTATAAAATAAAATCAATTTTACCTGAATCCACATCTGCAAGGCGACTTGCTATCGGATAATTTCCGTCAACATAGTTTAGCTTACTTGCTTTATCTGGATTTTTATCATTATATGCTTTTAAAGTCGTCGTGAAATTTGCAGAAGGCAAAACTTCCGTGCTTTTTCCTGCTAAGTCCTCAAAGCCATTTACCTTAACATCAGATTTTACTGCAACTGCATTATTTGATTTAGAAAGTGGTGAAGAGAAGTAATATTTTTCTGCTCGCTCTTTCTTCCAACCAATGTCATTTGCCGCAAGTTGATAACGGCCTGAATCGACACCGGCAATGACACTATCAAAATCAGTAATTTCAACGTTTAGTTTATATTCAGGTAACGCTTTAAATACCGCTCGTGCTACCTCAACATCATAACCAGTTGCCTTACCATTTTCTGAATAGGTAAATGGCTTAGTATCTGCATCAGTTGCGACTGTGATTGTTGTCACTTTATCATTCGTTTTTTTCTCTGAGCTATTTTTATCGGACGTCCCGCAAGCTTGTAAAACACCTAGAGTCGTTAGTGCCACAACAGATAAAATTATTTTTTTATATACTTTCATTCTCTACATATCTCCTTCATCAACATGTTCTTATTTTAACATGATAACCTTTTCTTCATCTTGCTAAAAACTTATCACGGTAATCAAAAAAATAAAACCCTTCTGGATTTTATTTTTTTAAATATCAACAAGTTGATAATATCCTTACTCTTCAACTGATTCAAAAGTAAAGCCACTCCATGGTTTAATATAGTCAAGTAAGAAAAGTTCAGCTTCTGCAATATGACCTACGACATTAATTTGACCGTCATTTGGCATATCTTTTAAGGCAATTTGTGTTTCACCTTTATATTGACCAAAGCCTTCATTACCTATTAAGATATCACCCCGTTTGATATCTCTTGTATCATGAGAAGGGAAATCCTTATCTTTATGCCAGACACGTGTCATAGTCGAGCGTAGGATATACTCACTTCTATCGCCACGATAGCTATGTTCACTTTCAAACAGGACAATCCTTTCATTATCTGTAATAGCGTTCCCAGGTACAATCTTAATCGCTGGTTCAGCTGCAAAGAAGGCCTTACTCATCGCTTTTAATTCAGCTTCACTAGCATATGCATTACCAATGGTAATATCATTAATCCCACCTAATAACTTCATATGTTTTACTTGTGTTTCAATAGATAAGTCGCGATGTAATTCTAAACTTGCCAATCCATTACTATAGGGCCATGGGCCAAATGTTGCATCATGTGAATTCACAAAAGCCATTGTATTCAAATTATAACGATTAAATTTTTTTGTACAGTAAATAAAATGATCTAAAGCTAAACCAGAATAGCGCATTGGATAAAAATTATGGCTGCCCAACAAGTTATCTGGATTTGGAGAATAACTCATGATGTTATCTACATAATCAGTGCCTTGACTCATATTAATTTCAACCTTAATCCCATAAGGATTTCGCGTCATTTTAGCCTCTTCAGCACCAGTAAACCCAAGATCTAAACGTACGCCTGCTGCACCCATATCATTAAAGAATGATAAATCATCATAAGATACACCTAGTTGCTCAAACAGACCTGGGTTAATATCTACCATAACCTCCATGCCTAGTGAATTAGCATAATCGACTGGTTTTTTAAATCCAGCAAGCACCTCGTCTTTATCGCCATTAATTTCAAGTAGACTTGTAAACACACGTTTGAAGCCATACTGATGTGCTAAATCAAGATATGCCTTATCTTGTGCAAACGTACTACGTTCTGGATATATAGAAATACCAAGTTTTCCCATGTGATAACTCCCATCTGGCGTAAATCGCCACTTTAGCTTATGATTAATTAGTATCTAGCAATTACTTTTAACTCAAATTTCATATCAGTTTAACAAAATGTAATCGCTTTATTTTATTATAACAAAAAAATTGGTATATGCCAATTCAAAAATTAGTAACATTTGTACTTTGTTATAAATACTAATAACCTAGACAAAGTCCAACATAATATGCGTATAATTACTTAAAACTAAGCAAAAAAAAATGGCTAAAGATTAGCCAAAATATCTGAATAGGAAGAACCCAGCAATAATAAAGACAACCATCCATAAAATGGCTATAATCGTCCCGATTTTAGCCAATTGTTTGCCTTTTAAATCATGGGCATCAATATGCTCAAAAGCTGTCAAACTAAAAATCAGTCCTGGAAGGGCTGTGATTGGAATGATTGCTAAAACAAGACCTAAAACGGCGGCCTTACTTGTAGCTTGGTCTTGACTTGATTTTGTTTTTCTCATATACTGTCATTTTATCAAAAATAGAGAGAAATGACAAGATTTCAACGAGGTTTTATACCTGTCTCCTGAATTATGCCTGCATATTTTAACTATAATCAGCTAATATTAGCTTATTGTGCGCAGACCATTCTATAAAAAATGGTACAATATGCTTATGATAACCTTTGTTAAACAAAATAAAGTTGCACTTATTATCAGTTTTTTTCTCCCTTTGATCATCATGGCCCTTAACTTCAGTTTTTTAAATATTACTTGGGGAGGCACAAAAACAGTTTTAGCTGGTGATGCTTATCATCAGTATGTCAACTTTCATACTTTATTTTCAACTATAATGCACACTGGTTCAGGATTTTTTTATACCTTTACAAGTGGTCTTGGTCTTAATTTTCTAAGCTTTTCTTCCTATTATTTAGGTAGTTTTTTGATGCCTTTAACTTACTTTTTTAATGCAGCAACAATGCCTGATGGGCTTTATTTATTAACCTTATTAAAATTTGGCTGCATTGGTTTGTCTGCTTTTATATCATTTAAACTCATGTATCACTCCCTCTCGAAGTGGTTGATTATCAGCCTAGCCACAACTTATACGCTGATGAGTTTTATCGTCAATCAATCCGAAATCATCATGTGGCTTGATGTTTTTATCTGGCTGCCTTTAATTATATGTGGCTTACATCGTATGATGGAGCAACGCAAGTGTCGCTTATATTTTATTTCATTAACAATACTTTTCACTCAAAATTATTATTTTGGTTTTATGATGGCACTCTTTTTACTCGGCTACTTTTTTGTTCGTTTAACTTATGATGGCTGGTCATTACAAAAAATAGTCGATTTTTCCATCACTTCTTTATTATCAGGATTAGCGAGTATGCTCATGGTATTACCTATGTATTTAGATTTACGAGCTAATGGTGAATCATTTACAAAAGTAACCTCTCTTTTTACTGAAAAATCATGGTATTTTGATTTATTTGCAAAAAATTTCATTGCCAGTTATGATACAACACAGTATGGTGCTGTACCTACGATCTATATTGGACTTTTCACCTTAATCCTAGCCTGTCTTTTCTTTGCAACGACATCTATCAAACTACGAACTAAACTTGCTTTCCTGACCTTATTTGGGTTTATCATTGCATCATTTTACCTAAGGGCATTAGACCTTTTTTGGCAAGGGATGCATACGCCAAATATGTTTTTACATCGCTATAGTTTCGTGTTCAGTTTGTTAATCATCATCATGGCAGCTGAAACTCTAATACGGCTTAGAGAAATTCGCATTCGCTGGATTATAAGTATAGCCATACTTTTGATCATAGGGTTCACATCCACAGTACTGAGTAACCATTATCATTATGTTAAATTTATAAATATCTCACTCACGCTATTATTTGGCATTGCCTATTTAACGTTACTCATTAGCTATCAAAAAAAATGGCTACTTCCGAATTATTTCTCTATTTTTATCACCATTTTTGTCTTTTCTGAACTCGGTATCAATACCTATTATCAATTAAATGGTATCGCTGATGAGTGGCATTATGCATCACGTGCAAGCTATGATGAAAATACGTCAAAAATACAACCTATTGCCAAAGCTGTCGCATCTGATACTGACTTTTATCGACTAGATCAGACAACCCCTGATACCGCCAATGATGGTATGAAGTATAATTTCAAATCTCTAAGTCAATTTTCTTCAGTTCGTAATCGTAAGTCTGCTTCAACACTTAATCTATTAGGTTTTAAATCAACTGGAACCAACCTTAATTTACGTTATCCGCTCAATACCATCTTAATGGATTCAATTTTTAACATTCGCTACAATATCAATGATTCTGAAGCTAATAAATTTGGCTTCAATTCATTAAATAAAGACTTCCCAAAATTGACTTCAAATACTTACGCGCTACCACCAGCTATATTTGTCAAAAATGGCTATACTGATGTCAAACTCACACCAGATCATATCATTGCCAACCAAACACAATTTGTTAACCAACTTTCTGGACAACATGCCACATTCTACTCTCAATTCTATGTAGATCATGAAACAACTAACGCAACCATTACTGGCAGTCAAAATCGCGTCACGCTCACTAAAAAAGGCAATGATGCTATTGATATTCATTATACAGTGACTGCCCCAGCTGGAAAACAAAGCTACCTTAAATTTGCTCATGCTACCTATCAAAATCAAGATGCTGAATATGTTAAGCTAACACTTAATGATCGTATCAGCTATATCAATACAAATGATACTGGCTCACTGATTAACTTGGGTTATTTCACCCAACCAACTGTTTTAGATATCAAACTCAGCTTTCCAAACAATAACTATGTTAATTTTGATACTACAGAATTTTGGGGCTTAGATACAGATACTTACACTTCAACTATCCATACGCTCAAAGAAAATAAAGTGACAGCAAAAGCCATTAAAAATGGCTTACAAGCAACAGTATCTGCAAAAAGTAAAGGGGATTTATTTTTCACCATCCCTTATGATAAAGGCTGGTCTGCTAAAGTAGATGGTCAAGCAGTTAAAATAAAGCAGGCACAAACAGGTTTTATGACTGTTCCAGTTTCCAAAGGCCCGCATACGATTATCTTACATTTTGTACCGCAAGGTCTTAAGATAGGGATCATCTGTTTTATAACTGCTATCTTCCTTTTCTTCAGCTATGATCGTTTTCTAAAAAAGAATTCGTGCTAGAAACTAGCAGGAATTCTTTTTTATGTTAAGAAGTGGGTCAATGCACTACCACCATGAATTAAGAGGTAAGAGTACAAAAATATCGGTAGTGGTTTACCCACAAATATGGTAAATAGAAAGAATTTCCAGGACATTTTTGTTTGACTAGAAACCAAAACTAAAGCATCATCTGGGGCAATTGGCAATAAAATAATACCAAAAAATATCCAATCGAATTTTTTTTGTCCCTTGTTTACCCAAGATATGTATTTATTATAATTTTTTTCCTTGATGAATGTTTTAACCAGTGCGCCACCATAAACACGACCTAGGTGAAATAAAATAATCGACCCAATCACAATACCTACATAATTGTAAATAAACCCTTTATAAGGTCCAAAAATCATCACACCTGCTGCAGTTGTAATGCCTCCAGGGATAATTGGTACGACAACCTGTATAATTTGTAAACCAATAAAAATAAATGGACCGAGTAAATTATGGGCTAGTACTAACTCAGAAAGTGCTTTAGGATCTTGCAAGATACCGATTCGATAAAGAAAATATCCCCCTACCACACAGGCAATCATCCCAGCAATCGATATAATATTAAAAATAATTTGGATGATTTTTAAAACCTTGTCATTCATATACTCATATCCTATTTCACTACCTTTATTCCACACTAAAGACGATTTGACTTTCGATTTGTCAATCAAGCATGAGGGGTTGCCTATTATAATGACAAGTCAACCTCCTTAGTTAGTCAATCATCCATCAATGTTTATGCAATCCCTTTACTTCTTTTAAATAACTCAATTGTTCTTTAGTCCACTCACCCAATTGTTCTCTAAATGGTCGAAAGCCAATCTTGTTTGTGGGATTATTAAAATGAAATCTTCGTTGCATATGATGTGTTTTAGGATGCGCTTCTAATGTTCTAAAGCTTAAAGACACTTTACCATTGTATTCATCTATGTCGATGACTTGTGCATCACAAACCTGACCAACCTCAACAAGTGCATGAATATCGGATACGTAGCTAGATTTAATCTCAGAGATATGAATCAGACCTCTGTGTTCACCAAACTTCACAAAAGCACCGTACTTTTGTAAACCAGTCACTTCAACGGCTAGAATATCACCAATTTTAACTGTTTGATTATGCTTCATCTTTTTTCACTAATTCAATGCTAAGAATTTCAATATCATCTTGGGGTTTATCTTGAGCACCTGTTGGTGCTTTAGCAATACGATCGAGTGTTTCAAAACTTTCATCATCAAGTAATTGACCAAAGACAGTATGACGTCCATCAAGATGCGGTGTCCCACCTGCAGTATAAATTTCAGCAATTTCCTCAGGCCACCCACCTTTTACAAGCGCAGATTTATCATAAGGTAGGTTTTCATTTTGTACGATGAAAAATTGGCTACCATTCGTATTTGGTCCAGCGTTTGCCATCGATAGCGCACCTCTGATATTAAATGCTTTATCAGAAAATTCATCTTCAAACTTTTCACCATAGATAGAAGCACCACCCATACCTGTACCTGTTGGGTCCCCACCTTGGATCATGAAATCACGGATGATACGGTGAAAAATAACACCGTTATAATAGCCAGTTTCAGCTAATTCGATAAAGTTAGCAACTGTCTTTGGTGCTATGTCATCAAATAATTTAACTTTAAGATCTCCTAAATTTGTGTGAATCGTTGCAATCGTACCGTTATAGTTTGCGATATCTGCTTGTGGATATGTAATTGTCATTTTTTTCTTCCTTTATAATTATATTTGTTCACACACATGTGTGCATGATTACGACTATGCTAACCTGATATTTTCGTATGTTAGATCAACTCTAACGTTTTTAAAGCCTTCTCAATGCCATCATTTTCAACTGTATCTGTCACATAATCTGCAACGGCTAAAATATCTGGATGCGATACTTTCATAGCAACCGATATACCACCAAATTCAAATAGTTCCAAATCGTTTAGTTCATCACCAAAATTCATGACATTTTCGGGCCTTAGCCCGAGTTGTTTTAAAACACGATTAACCCCGTCTGCCTTACTACCTGAGATCGGCACAATATCTGAGGAATGTGGATGCCATCTAACTTGTCTCACTTTATCGACTAAATTATCTGGTAAGACTAGCCTATTATCATGATCCGATAGTGATAACACCTGATAAATGTCATGTGTTTCATGATAGTCAGGATTGACTGATAATTCACCATAAACAGGCGACATAGCTTGCGCTACAACATCGTTCCAATCTGATGCTACAACATTATCTGACCCATAAAAGACATAATCACTATCACAAGCCTTTAGCCAACTCAAAATACTTGCTACCGTACTTTTTGGTAATGGACTATTATAGATTAACTGATCAGAACTGTCAATGACATAAGAGCCATTTGCAGTGACAAAAAAATCAGGATTCAGTGCTTTAATTTCGGGTACTACACCATAAAAATTCCTACCTGTAGCAATACCAGTTAAAATACCTTTTTTACGAAGCAGTTCAAAAACACGCGGGATAGAGTCTGGCATATACCCTGTATTTTTGACACGTAACGTATCATCAATATCGAAAAAAATTATTTTGATTTGCTTAGTATTGTTTAGTAAGTTGTTCATAATTATATTATACCATTTTCAACTAATTTTATGCTTAATTGCATAAATTGCTGCCTGAGTACGATCTTCTACTTGTAACTTCGCTAAGATGTTAGACACATGTGTCTTAACCGTCTTGAGCGAGATAAACAAAGCATCACTTATTTCTTGATTTGATAAACCTTTAGCAATTTCTTTAAGGACTTCTGATTCACGAGCAGTTAAACTATCATGTAAAGTTGGTTGTGCATGCTGTTTTTCATAAATTTTGAGCCTTACACTTTCAGAGATTACGTCTTGACCTTGAGCGATTTTCCGAACAGATTCAGCTATCTCTACTGCTTGCGAAGTTTTTAAAATATACCCTTTCACACCAGCTTCGAGTGCGGGAAATATTTTTTCATCGTCTAAAAAGCTAGTTAAAATCAAAATCTTCATATCTGGATTGTCTTGCAGTATCGTCTTAGATGCCTCGATCCCATCCATCTTATCCATCACCAAATCCATCAAGATAACATCTGGTTGGTACTGTTTTGCTTTGAGTACCCCATCAAGCCCATCTACTGCCTCAGCAACCACTTGCAGATCATCTTGCATATTAAGATAGCTTGACAATCCCAACCGCACCATTTCATGATCGTCTACTAGCATCAATGATATTTTTTCCATAATTTTTCCTTACTAATAAATTCTATCCTACACAACTATCCACTATACATTTTCGGATTACTTATTTCAAAAAATTGTCAATATGACTTTGATGTCTTGGGAATAACAATTTTCACAGTAGTACCTAAACCGGGTGCTGACTGCCACTCAACTGTCCCCCCTAAAGAAAGTGTTCTCTCCTTGATATTTTTTACACCCTGACTCGCAGTCTTCTCAATCGATGTATCAAAGCCTACACCATCATCTTTGACAATCAAAACCAAAGTCCCTTTTGTTTGAGAAAAAGAAATCTCAATATGTTCTGCCTTAGCATGTCGCAACGTATTTGACAAGAGCTCTTGTGTCATCCTAAAAATATTATTTTCAATATTTTTATCAGCTTTTATCTCTGCAACACTGGCTGTTATTTTAGCAGATATTTTGGCTTGTAGCTCAGCTACTAAGGTATTTAACCCATCACTCAATGATTTATCTGCTAACTCTGCAGGTCTTAGATGCAATAAAAGTGCTCGCATTTCATCTTGTGCTTCATGTAAAATTTTTAACGTTAAAGTCGTCTGACTCATGACCTGTTTTGAACTTAAATCAGGATTATCTACGACAGATGATAAAATCATGGTTGCAGCAAATAATTCTTGACTCACTGAATCATGTAACTCCCTGGATATTCTAATACGCTCGGATTCAATAATAGACGCTTGCTCAGTGTTTTTAGAAACTGACAGATTTTGTAGTTCCGCAGACATCTCTTGCTGACGTATCGCTAAAACTTGTAATGATTGATATTCTGGCATTTCATTATTCAAAATTCTATCGATATCTTGATGTAATTTGTGCTTTTTTTCGCCATAAGTCATTAAAAAGAATAACACATAAAATAAAGTTAACATAGCTGACACAGTGATGATGAGCCATGTTGCCTTTAAGTCAATCAAGTTAATATCTAGTAAGCTAAGTAGCGCGATTAAAGCCCCAACGTTTATTAAAAAGCAACTCGTAAAGGTCGTCACCATATTTCTTTTTAATATCATTTGGTCTGCCTATCCCTTAACTATCTCTACACTACCACGACCAACATGAATCGTAATTCTCATGCGTTTTTCAGATGTACCAAAATCAGGTGTCATATATCTGACATGCTCTGCATTAACTTTAGTAATCTCATCAAAAATCTTTACAACACCAGAAATGGCGGTAACATCTAATACAACAGCAACATCATCAGGCACGATGATTGTCGTATTACCAGATGCTTTCTTGATATTTAATTCATTTCCTGCTGGTTGAAAAACTGTTGTTGCTAAATCAATCACATCATTTCCAGATAATCGTGACACTGTATGATCATCTTTCGATTCAAAAATGCCACGACGCTGAAAATTATTTTCATCTGTATCATATGTATTTTGACCATGTACAGATGTATAGCGGATACCAGAAGATTTCCAAAAAAGAATCCCTATAATAATTGGGAAAATCAAGGCAATCCAAGTGTAGCCGTTTGCTACAAAAATGATTAAGGCAACAACGCCTAAAGCAATTGCAAATTGTCTTAACACACGTTGCAATTGTCTAGAGGTAACACGAGTCGACAAGAATGTTAATAATAACCCTAAGCCAACTACTATTAAAAACATGCGATTTTTAAGGAGAGATACTCCCAAAAGCACAAGTATAATAACTTCAATAATCATAAAAAATTTAAATTTATTCATAGGTCTATTTTACCATTTTAGTGTCAAAAAAAATCAGCCATTAGACTGATTTCAAATCTGTATCTTATCTTATCTTCAAAACATCAAAAACACATGAAACTAGTTAACAGATATTGTATATTTCTCTTATCTAATCCCAAGCGCGATACGAGCATAACGGCTCATTTTATCGACGCTCCATGCTGGATACCAAACAAGTTTCACATCAACCTCAGAAACTTCTGGTACTTCTTTTAGGGCATCATGGATTTGTTCAGTTAAAAGATCCGCAAGCGGGCAGCCCATTGTTGTGAGCGTCATTTGAATTTCTGTTCTACCAGAGTCTTCAAATTCAATCGCATAAACAAGGCCTAAATTAATGATATCAACACCTAGTTCAGGATCGATAACACCTTCTAATGCTGATAGGATTCTATCTTTGATTTTCTCAACTTCTTCTGTTGTATAAGTTGCCATATATTTTATCAACCTTCCATTATTCATCGCTTAATAGCTTTATTCTATCAAAAAAATATATTTTTGACAAACTTATTTGACTAATCACACAAAAATGGTATCTTACAGATACCATTTTTACTGTGATTACTGTGTCACTAAAACACGCAATGTTTCATCGATTTTTTCAGCTGTCTTACGACCTTCACGAATCGCCCAAATAACGAGAGATGGTCCACGTTTGGCATCACCTGAAACGTATACTTTTTCATTATCTGTTGTGTTATCATCAAAAATTTGATTCACATCAAATCCTTGGAAAACTGATTGTTCAGCACCAGTGAAGCCCATCGCTAGCAAAACTAAGTCTGCTTTCAAAGTTTCTTCAGTGCCTTCGACTGGTTTAAAATCAGGACCAACTTTAACAGTGTTGATTGCAATTAACTGGCCACGTTCTGCACCGATAAATTCAGTTGTTGATGTGGCATAGCGTGTCAAGTTGATGTTACCCGCAGCAATCGCTTCTTCTTGACCATAGCCTTCACGACCAACCATCGGATACTCTGGCCATGGATTTGACTCAGTACGTTGATTAGGGAGTTGTGGTGTGATTTCTAGTTGTGTCACACTAGCAGCACCTAAACGAACAGCAGTACCGATACAGTCATTACCTGTATCACCACCACCAATGACAACAACATGTTTGCCTTTTAGTGATTGACGCATTTTTTTGTCACCATTAGCAAGCACAACTTTTGTCACATCTGTTAAGAAATCAACTGCAAACTTAACGCCGTTTAACTCACGACCTGGTATTTGTAGATCACGTGGCACACTAGCACCAGTAGCGATGATCACACGATCATAATCTGCAGTTAGTGTTTCATAAGCGATATCACGACCGATTTCAGTATTCGCAACAAATTCAATCCCAATTTCCTTCATGACATCAATACGTCTCTCAACGATATCTTTGTCTAATTTCATATTAGGAATACCATACATGAGTAACCCACCAAAACGATCAGAACGTTCAAAAATCGTCACGTTATGTCCTAATTGGTTTAATCTCCAAGCTGCAGATAAACCAGCAGGTCCTGACCCTACGATCGCAACTCTAAAGTCTGTACGTTCTTTAGGCCGACCACTGTCAGCAACCCAACCATTATCAAAAGCATTATCGATGATAAACCGTTCATTATCATGGATTGTCACACCCTCACCATTTAAGGCTTCAGTACAACTTTTTTCACAAGGTGCAGGACAAACTCGACCCGTCATCTCAGGAATCGGGTTAGTTCTAGCTAATCTCTCGAATGCTTTTTTAAATTCTCCACGATAGACTAAGTCATTCCATTCTGGGATAAGATTATCGTTTGGACAACCAGAGACTGCACGGCCTCCGCCATAAAAATCACCTTCATGACAGAAAGGAATCCCACAGCCCATACAACGTGCTGCTTGCTCTTGTCGTTCTTCCACATCAAGTGGTACTTGTAATTCTTTAAAGTCTAAAACGCGTTCAGCAACAGAACGATAAGGGTTATCCTTACGTTTGTATTTCAAAAAACCAAATGGATCTGCCATATTATTGTCCCCCTACTTTAATTAACTCAGCCTTTTCCTCTGCAGGAGTACTCATTGCTTTTTCAAATGTCGCCATCTCAAGTTCCGCACCAGTCAAGCCGTCTTCACTTAGTAGATGCTCGATTTCTTTAATTTCATGGTACTCTGTTGGATAAACTTTGACAAATTTTTCAACTGCTCTGTCCCAATCTGCTAGCAAGGCTTTTGCTTTTTCAGACCCTGTATATGTTGCATGGTTTTCAACCATTTCTTTCAATACTTCATCGCCACGTGTTTGGCCAACCTTATAAAGATCAACCATTTCCATGTTAACTTTAGATGAGAAATCACCTTTGCTGTCATAGACATAAGCGACACCGCCACTCATACCTGCACCAAAGTTTTGACCTGTACTACCAAGGATAACTGCTAGACCACCCGTCATATATTCACAACCGTGTTCGCCAACACCTTCAACAACAACTTTGGCACCTGAGTTACGTACACAAAAACGTTCACCTGCACGCCCACGGAAGTATGCTTCTCCACGAACCGCACCAAATAATGATACGTTCCCTACAATCGGAGAAGCCTCTACATTAAAGCCAGCATCTACTGGTGGCTTAACGATGATACGACCACCGGATAAAGATTTACCAATATAGTCATTGGCTTCACCAATCAATGTAATCTCCATCCCTTGTGTTGCAAAAGATGCAAAGGATTGACCAGCAATACCTGTGTACTCATATTTAATCAATCCTGGTGTTAACGCATAGTTACCATAGCGTTCTGCAATCCAGCCTGCCATACGTGCACCTGCTGTACGCGTCACATTATTAATTGATGATTTAATTGTCACACCAGTACCACTATCGATGGCAGCTTGAGCAAATCCATCGAGTTCTTTCCACTGACGTTCCTCGATAAACGGATCAATGACTTTACGTTCAATCGGCATTGTTGTACCAAGAATACGACTGAAATCAAGTGATTTTGATTTACCTTTTGCGATAAACTTAGGTTTTAACACTTCTGCATGACCAATCATTTCGTCTACTGAACGGAAACCTAACTCAGCCATAATTTCTCGGAGATCTTGTGCTAAGAATTTCATGGCATTCACGACATGTTCAGGTTTACCAACAAAGTGAGCACGAAGTTTAGGATCTTGTGTTGCCACACCAACTGGACAAGTATTTAATGAACAGACACGCATCATTACACAACCAACAGCAACTAAAGCAAGAGAGGCAAATGAATACTCCTCAGCACCTAGGAGTGCTGCCACTGCAATATCGCGTCCTGTCATTAATTTACCATCAGTTTCAAGCGTCATGCGCTGTCTCAAGTTATTGAGTGTTAACGTTTGGTGCGCTTCAGCTAAGCCCATCTCCCACGGTAATCCGGCATCACGAACTGAATTACGTGGAGAAGCTCCTGTACCACCATCATAACCGGCGATAACGACTTTATCAGCACCAGCTTTAACACAACCAGTTGCGATTGTCCCAACACCAGTAGATGATACCAGTTTCACGTTCACTTTAGCATATGGATTGACTGTTTTAAGATCATAGATCAACTGTGCCAAATCCTCGATAGAGTAAATATCATGATGTGGTGGTGGTGAAATAAGGGTAACACCTGGCGTAGAGCCACGAATTTCTGCTACCCATGGGAATGCTTTACCACCTGGCAGTTGTCCACCTTCACCTGGTTTAGCACCTTGGGCAAGTTTAATTTGTAACTCTTCAGCACTCATGACATATTCGGCATTAACACCAAAACGACCAGAGGCGATTTGTTTTATTTTTGAATTAAGATTTGTACCATCTGCTTGTTTATAATAACGTGCACGGTTTTCTCCACCCTCACCAGAGTTAGATTTTGCACCAATCGAGTTCATAGCTTCGGCAATCGTTTCATGCGCTTCTTTAGAAAGAGAGCCAAAACTCATAGCGCCCACTTTAAAGCGTGTTACGATATTTTCAACAGGTTCTACCTCTGAGAGCGCAACCGGTGTTCTCTTGTGGTTAAATTCCCAGATGTGGCGAAGGTTTGTTGGTGTTTCATCAGCTTCAACATGTAACTCTTCAGCATATGCTTTATACAAGTCATAATTCCCTTGACGAACTGCTTTTTGGAAATTATAAATCGTTAATGGGTTATAAATATGATGTTCACCATCAGTTTTGAACTGGTAAGATCCTCCTGATGGTAAAGTTTCATGGCTACGTGGACCATAAGCAAACGCATAGCGCTCTAAGTATTCTGTTTCGATTTGGTGAAGTGATAGCCCACCAATACGTGTCACAGTGCCACGGAAATATTTGTTAACAACATCAGTTGATAGCCCAACCGCTTCAAAGAGCTGTGCACCTTTATACCCTGAAATCGTTGAGATACCCATACGACTCATGACCTTGATGATACCTTTCTCAGCAGCATGTAAGAAAGATTCGATCTTATCACCTTTTTTATAGTCGGTTAATGTTGCATAAGCACCATATGGGTGAATGGCACTTGCACCATAGCCGATAAGTGTAGCAAAATGATGGACTTCGTTGACTTCAGCAGTGTCTACTACGATCGAGAATTGGCTTCCTTTACCTTTTTCGACCATGTAGTTGTACAAGCCAGATGTCGCAAGTAAGATAGGAATCGGCATACGGCCTTCTGCTTGATCGCGATCGCTCAAAATGATAATGCTAGTGCCTTTATCAACAGCTTCCTCAGCTACTTTGAACATATCAACTAAAGCATTTTCTAAACGATTAGGAACATCTTTAGTGACATCATAAAGCGTTGTCACCATCTGTGCTTTATGTTTTTTATCTTTGTTAAAGAGGATTTTTTCAAAATCTTGCGTTGATAGGACAGGACTATCTAGTTTTAGTTTGACACAGTTATCAGCGCCATCAACACGTAAGTCTCCATCACGACCAAGGTACACTTCTGTTCCGACAACGATTTTTTCACGAATCGCATCGATTGGTGGATTTGTAACTTGTGCAAATTGTTGTTTGAAATAAGTAAAGAGGGACTGGTTTTGTTGAGACAAGACAGCAAGTGGGCTGTCATATCCCATCGAAATAACCGGTTCTTGACCATAGTCAGCCATCGGTACAATAACTGTTCTGATTACCTCATCAGTGTAACCAAACAATTTATGCATCGTGTTGAGTTCTGACTCAGTCATCTCTGGTAGTTTCTTGTCTTCTTTAATCTCATCGATATGGCTTAAGTTTTTAGCTAACCATTTTTCATATGGATACTGAGCTGCATAATGTTTTTTAACTTCTTCATTACGTAGAATTTTTCCGTTAACCGTATCCACTAACATCATGTTACCAGGTCCAAGCACACCTTTTTCCACAACACGACTAGGGGCAAAATCAACAACACCAGACTCTGAAGAACAGACGATAAAGTTATCTTCAGTAATACTATAACGGCTTGGACGCAAACCGTTACGGTCAAGACGCGCACCAACTGTATCTCCATCCGTAAAGACTAATGCCGCTGGACCATCCCAAGGTGCCATAAATGATGACGTATACTCATAAAAGGAAGTTAATTCAGGTGTTAACCCAGCCTCTTCTCCCCAAGCTTCTGGGATCATCATGAGGAGTGCATGTGACATATCACGACCATTACGGTAAAGATATTCCATACAGTTTTCAAGTTTAGCTGAATCTGAATTCTCTTCGTTATAAATTTCAATTTTGTGCGACGTCATCCAGTTTTCAGCGCCACGCAATGTATTGATTTCACCATTGTGTGCAAGATAACGAAACGGTTGTGCACGATCCCATGATGGAAAGGTATTCGTAGAAAAACGTGAGTGTGTCAATGCAATCGTTGATTTAAAATCAGGATCAGATAAATCAGGATAGAATGTCCGAACTTGAAAGGCATGAAGCATCCCTTTGTAAACAATTGTTTTGCTTGATAAAGAGCAGATGAATAACTCAGAAGTGGCAAATGTTTTTTCAAGTTTACGACGTAGGCGATAAAGTCTATCTTCAAAATCACGACCACTTTCGCTGTCGCTAGGTTTAGAAATAATAAACTGAACAAAGGCAGGCATAATATCTTGTGCTGCAGGTCCACAATTATCAAAATTGAAAGGTACGTCACGAGTTAACAGGACTTGATAGCCATCTGCTTGCAACTCATTCACAATTGATTTGCTTAGTTCAACTTTTTTATCTGTTTCTTTAGGTAAGAAAAATTGACCAACTGCATAGTCGCCTGCTTTAGGCAAATCGATCAATTCTTCTGAAGTTACTTTAACAAAAAAATCATGTGGCATGGCAAAAAGTGCCCCTGCACCATCACCAGTATCAGGCTCTGCCCCCGTACCGCCACGATGATTCATCCGTTCAAGAATTGTCATCGCGTAATCCACTAATTCATGTGTTGGTTTACCATCTATTTGGGCAATAAAGCCCATACCGCAGGCATCAGACTCGAAAGTCTGGTCCCACAAAGTTTGCTGTCTAGCTTGTAATTTATCCATTAGTTCATCCTCTCACAGATAATGTCAAAAACCTTTTACTTTTATGAGGTTGTCTGACAAAAGATATAAGATAATTCTACCAAAAAATCAAGTGATTGACAAGCAAGTTTTCTGAAAATTCATTATTTTTGATAACAGTTTTATTCATATTTGGTAAATACCAATTTCAAGTTAAAATTCACTACTTAATTAGGTGAACTTTTCCTGATTTTTAACATCAAACTGCTATTGGTTAGTTAACTTTTGGTTAGTTAATATGAAGCTTGGTAAACTCTATAAACGAGTACTTTGTAAATATTATCATCAAAGCGTATACTATTCTTAAGGAGGTAAGTTCATGAAACTAACAGTTGATGAAGCTGTCTTAAATCGCTTAAAAGATTGGGAAACAGCTGATATTGTTTTAGATTACGATCAAACGCTAGGTGAAAATGGTCGACCTGTAGATGGTTGTGCGATTGGTACACGCTTTAGACTTGTTGCCATAGACCAAAATTCAGTTCCAGATGTATTTGCAGTCATTATCGAGTCAAATCTTGGTCCCATCTTTTTTAAAAAAGATGGCGAGATGTTTTTAACAAAAGATATGACACTCACGCAAGCTGCAGATTTTCGGATTCAGTTAAAAGATACGGGTGCCTTGATCGATAGCAATGTCCAGATTGTAGATTTAAGGACAAGTAAGCTTTAACATCAAAAGCAATCACATATGAAAAAACAAGAGCTATATGATGTAGTAAACATCTTACTTTGCTCTTGTTTTTTATTAATTTGCCACGATGTTGACTAATTTATCAGGCACAGCGATAACTTTTCTGACTGTTTTTCCAGCAATTAATGACTGGATCACGTCATTTTCTAGTGCAAGTTTTTCAAGATCAGCCTTGCTAGATCCTGTTGGTACCATAAGCTTAGCTTTATTTTTACCTAAAACTTGAAGCACGATTTCAACTTCATCATCAACGAGTTTACTCTCATCAAATTTTGGCCAGGCAACATAAGAAATGCCTTTTTTACCTGTTATTGTTTCCCAAAGTTCTTCTCCCAAATGGGGTGCAAATGGTGCAAGTAGTTGGATGAATCCTTTAGCATATGCCTCAGGAATTTCAGAGCATTTATTAGCAGCATTAACAAATATCATCAATTGTGAAATAGCTGTATTGAATTTAAGTGCTTCCAGATGTTCTGTTACAAATTTAACTGTTTCATGATAAACACGACTGAGTTGACCATCATTTTCAGCTGTAATTGTTTTTTCAGTGAACAAACGATAAACACGCTCTAAGAATTTACGTGACCCTTCCAGACCTTCAGCAGACCATGCAATACTCGCATCTAGTGGTCCCATAAACATCTCATATAACCTTAATGTATCAGCTCCATATTGGTCAACGACATCATCAGGATTAATCACATTTTTCAATGATTTAGACATCTTGGCGGGGCCTTGTTCGAGCAATTCACCATTTTCTATGTTATAGAACTGACCATCTCGTGCTTCTACCTTATCAGATGCGACTAAAGCGCCACGACTATCACGATAGCTCGTCCCTAAAATCATACCTTGATTATACAATTTTTGGAAGGGTTCTTTTGTTGGCACTACACCGATATCGTATAAGAATTTATGCCAAAAACGTGCATAAAGTAAGTGCAAGACCGCATGTTCAGCTCCACCGATATAGATATCAACTGGTAACCATTCTTTTAATAACTCAGGATCTGCTAATGCTTGCTGATTCTTAGGATCTATATAACGCAGGAAATACCAGCTAGACCCAGCCCACTGTGGCATCGTATTTGTTTCGCGTCGTCCCTTAACACCATCTTCTCTGACAACACTCAACCAATCTGTTAGGTTAGCAAGTGGTGATTCACCAGTACCAGATGGTTTGATATCTGTTGTCTTAGGTAAGATAAGTGGTAACTCAGACTCAGAAAGTGCAGTCGTTGTCCCGTCTTCCCAATGCACTATTGGAATTGGCTCACCCCAATAACGTTGGCGACTAAACAACCAATCTCTTAAGCGATATGTTACTTTTTCTTGGCCGCATCCTTTTTCTGATAACCAATTAATGATGTCGTGAATCGCAGTTTGTTTATCAAGCCCATCTAAGAAATCAGAATTGATATGTAAGCCATCTTCTGTATAAGCTTCTTTGGTTACATCTCCACCCTCTATAACAGGCAAGATAGCTAGATCAAATGCTTTAGCAAAATCCCAGTCACGTTGATCGTGTGCTGGCACAGCCATGATTGCACCTGTACCATAACTAGCAAGAACATAGTCAGAAATCCAGATTGGTAACTCGGCCCCATTTACTGGGTTGATCGCATATGCACCAGTCCAGACACCTGTTTTTTCTTTTGCTAAATCAGTTCTAGCTAGATCAGATTTAAGGCTAGCTTGATGTTGATACGCTTTGACTGCATCTGCTTGTTCATGACTCGTAATCTGTGACACCAATTCATGCTCAGGTGCTAATACCGCGTAAGTAGCTCCGAAAAGTGTATCAGGACGTGTTGTAAATACTGTAAATGTTTCATCAGTATCTTTAATTTTAAAGTCAACATTTGCACCAACTGATTTACCAATCCAGTTACGTTGCATATCTTTTACAGATTCTGGCCAATCTACTTCTTCTAAATCATTCAGTAGTCGCTCAGCATATGCTGTAATCTTTAACATCCACTGACGCATCGGTTTACGAACGACAGGATAACCGCCACGCTCTGAGGTACCATCTGGTAATACTTCTTCATTTGAAATAGCAGTCCCAAGTTCTTCAACCCAGTTAACCGCAACTTCTGCTTCATATGCTAAGCCTTTTTCATATAGTTTAGTGAAAATCCACTGTGTCCACTTATAATAATCTGGATCAGTCGTATTGATTTCACGATCCCAGTCATATGAAAAACCAAGTGCATTAATTTGACGTTTAAAGGTTTCGATGTTCTTAGCTGTAAATTCTGCTGGATCATTTCCTGTATCCATAGCATACTGCTCTGCTGGAAGCCCAAAAGCATCCCAACCCATCGGATGTAACACATTATAGCCTTGCGCACGACGCATACGACTTAAAATATCTGTAGCAGTATAGCCTTCTGGATGACCAACATGCAAACCAGCCCCACTAGGATATGGAAACATATCTAATGCATAAAACTTAGGTTTATCTTTATCAGTGCCTGTTTTAAACGTCTGGTTTTCTTGCCAAAAGGCTTGCCATTTTTTCTCAATATCTTGATGATTAAAAGTCATATTATTCTTTCTTTATCTTAGTATATTTCTATTTAATTGATATAGTTATAGGCTGATAACCACAGTCTGCCTATAAACTGCTCAGCATTAAAGTCTATTTTATTTTACGCTAATTTAGGTATTTTTTCAAATTTATCCAGTCTTATCTTTCGGCATGACTAATTAAACTATACAGTAGTACTAGATCACTCCCTGTCAGGCTGAGACCATATTTAGCTTCAAATTTTTTCATTTTTTGGGTCAACGTATTCCGATGGACAAACAGTGATTTAGCAGTTTGCAGCTGATTCCCATCATTTTGGTAAAGATGCTGGATCAATTCTTGTGCTTCTAAATCAAGCAATAGGTTTTGTTTGATCTTGCTGAGTTGGCGATTCGTAACTTGATGCAGCCCCTCTTTAATGAGTGCTTCAGAAAAACTTAAGCCTTGATCAAAGTTTCGTTTTTCAGTTTGATAGATATCATGTAATTCTGCTTGATCAGAAAATAAGCCAATATAGTAGGTACATGCTACACCTAAATCTTGACAAAAGGTCATAAGTGATTGCTTCATTTCAGAATCATATAAGCGATCCATGGCCAGTTGTTCTATAGCAACCCCATAATCTGATGTTTGTTTTTTTATCTTAACAATATTAGGAAAGATTAAGGAAAGTTGTTCAGCTATCAGATCAAAATCACCTGTTTTAAACTGAATAATTCGGTAACTCCCTGAAGGTAGTGTGTCAAATGCACGCGCTTCACTTGAAAACAAGACATCAGTAAAAAGCTTGAGCTCTCTTGACGTCAGCGCATTTTTGTCAACATAATACTGCTCTCCATCATTTTCAAAAGAAAAGACAGATGTTGTATGAGGACTTGGCCCCCGTTTTATGGGATATACTTTTTCTAAAGCTTCTATTTTCATGAGTTTACCAAAAAACGCCCCATGGCGTTTAAACTATATCTTCTGCTTTGACACGCATTTGGAACAATGGTGATAGAGGACGATTTTCGTGAATCCGGATAATCGCATCCGCAATCAATGCTGAAATTGAAATCTCAGTAATTTTTTCAGATTGACGAATGGCATCTGGCAACTCTATCGTATCAGTCACGACTAGTTTGGTAATCGCTGAACTTTCAATTCTCTCAAGCGCTGGTCCTGATAAAACGCCATGCGTACATGATGCATAGATATCAGTTGCGCCTAGTTCTTTTAAGGCGTTTGCAGCAAGTGTGATTGTCCCAGCTGTATCGATCATATCATCAATCAAGACACATTTTTTCCCCTTGACATCTCCGATGATATTCATAATTTCAGCAACATTAGCTTTTGGTCGACGTTTATCAATAATCGCGATTGACGTTTTTAAAAAGTCAGCTAACTTACGCGCACGTGTCACACCACCATGGTCAGGTGATACAACAACAACATCGTTATCTTTACCAGTTAAGCCAATACGTTCGAAGTAATCTGCAATCAAAGGAGCACCCATCAAATGATCGACAGGAATATCAAAGAATCCTTGAATCTGAGACGCGTGAAGGTCAACTGTAACCATACGATCAACCCCTGCCATCTGAATCATATTTGCAACTAATTTAGATGTGATTGGTTCGCGTGGTCTTGCTTTACGGTCTTGACGTGCATAGCCATAATATGGCATGACAACGTTAATCGTGCCTACTGAAGCGCGTTTTAATGCATCAACCATGATCAGCAATTCCATCAAGTTTTCATTAACAGGGCTAGAAGAAGACTGAATTAAAAATACATGACTACCCCGAACTGATTCCTCGATATTGATTTGAATTTCACCATCACTAAATGTTTTAACTGTACATTTTCCAAGGTCTAGCTCCATATTATTGGCAATTTTTTTTGCCAATTCTTGATTTGAGCTGAGTGCAAATAACTTCAGGTTAGCGTAAGACATGTCATCCTCCAAGATTTTCTAACTTCTATTTTACTATTTTTTAGCCCTTTTGTAAATGACTGGACCAGATTAGATCACACCAAGAAACTTTGATTGATAAAGCGGACACATCATTTGTCATGATGTTTGTCTAACATTTATTTAGACACAGTCTATCAAATCAAATCTTGGAATAAACCTTTAACAAATAGTGATTCATCAAAGTTTTCCAGGTCAGTCATCCCTTCACCTAAACCAACTAATTTCACAGGAATTTTTAACACTTGTTGGATTGTTAAGATAATGCCACCTTTTGCAGATCCATCTAATTTTGTCAGTACAATACCTGTTAACGGCGTTACTTTTGAAAATTCTTTAGCCTGTGAAATCGCATTTTGACCTGTCGTGGCATCAAGTGCTAACAAAGTTTCATGTGGTGCATCTGGAATTTCTCTTTTGATGATTTTACCCATTTTTTCGAGTTCTTTCATCAAGTTATCTTTATTTTGTAAGCGTCCGGCAGTATCGATCAACAAGATATCAAACTGCTCTATCTGCGCTCGCTTCACCGCATCAAATACAACTGATGCTGGGTCTGATTTTTCTTTACCGACAACGATTTCAACACCACTACGACGTGACCACTCAACTAATTGATCTGTTGCGCCTGCTCTAAAGGTATCTGCAGCTGCTAATAATACTTTTTTACCTTGTAATTTAAATCGGTTTGCTAACTTACCTATGGTTGTCGTTTTGCCTACACCATTTACGCCCACAAACATCATCACAGTTAAAGGCTCATGCATGAGCAACCCTGTCGCTAAACCAGACTCTCCAAAATTATCAACCATCCTCTCGATAATGACACGCTTCACATCATCTTTAGATTTTGCATTTTGTAGTTTTACTTCATGACGTAAGTCTTCTGTCAGTTGTGTCGCGACATCTACACCTACATCACTCATAATCAAGGTATCTTCTAAGTCTTCAAAGAACTCCTCATCAACAGATCTAAAGTTAGCTAAAAATTCATTAAAACGTGCACCAAATGATTTGCTTGTTTTCTTTAATGACTTTTCGTACTTTGTTTCGATCTCCTCAGGTGTTTCCTCAACTACAGCAACAGTTTCTGTTTCCTGAACTACTGTTATCTCAGTTAAGTCTGGTGTTGCTACAACCGGATCTACAGACGCCTCTAACTCAGGTGATATGATAGGTTGCTCTACTGCTACATCGAGGGGCTCGTCAACTGGCTCAGAAAAAACCTCTTCAACTCTCTCCACCTCAGATGGTGGCTCAGCAACATTCGAGTGACCCTCGGTATCTAATGCTACTGTTTCAGCCGATCCATCTAAGTCTTCTAGGTCAAACTTAAAGATATCTGCACTCTGATTTTCTTCAATTTGTTCCTCTATCTTTTTACCAAAAATTTTATCAAATAAACCCATTTAGTCCTCCAAAATATATGTGTTGATTGCCCAGGCAACACCATGCTCGTCATTTGTCAGAGGTGTCGTCATATCTGAAATCGCCTTAACCTGATCAGTTGCGTTTTTCATCGCCACACCAAGTCCAGCCCATGTTAACATGGCAATATCATTTTCTTCATCACCCATCGCCATGACATTTTCTCTATCTATCCCTAAAATACCGATCAGTTTTTCAAGTCCAAACGATTTTACAACACCTTTAGGCATAATCTCAAGTAAAATATCTCGTGATTTAAAAATCTCATACTTTTCTTTTAACTCAGCAGGTATTTTAGTCATCTGTTGATCTAAATAATCAGCATCTATAGCACTTACAGCCTTATTATAGATGATATCTTTGGGGATTGTGTCAAACTCTCCCATGGTAAAATCAAGAAAAGGGCTGAATTTTTGATAAAGCGAGTTAGGATTTGTCTCATAACAATGTCCTTCAGAAACAACATCAAACGGTAAATCAAGTTGTGCAAATACCTCATGGATTTCTTTGATATTGTCATATGAGAAAGTTTTCTTTGATAAAATTTCTCCGTTATTACGTTGGACCAAACCTCCATTAAAGGTAATCGAGTATTCCGTATCTACCAAGAGATCTAATTCACTTAAGATATGTTCTATCGCACGCAAAGGTCTACCTGTCGTGATGACAACATGCACACCTTTTGCCTGTGCAGCTTTTATCGCTTGTTTGTTCTCATCTGAAATCTTTTTATCATGTGTTAATAAAGTACCGTCTAAATCTAGCGCTAATAATTTTATTTTTGTCATGTGTTCATTATAACACGTAATCTGATGAGACTTCAATATAAAGCAAATCCTACAAATAAGCAATAAAGGGGTTAAGTGTGTAGCATTTAGACTGATTCCCTATCAGATTAATGCGTGAACCTCTATGCTTTGCTTTAAGCTGTCTAAATTAGTAATTTTGGCTATTTTTTGATATGATTGACCGAGTTTTACATCTAGAATTATTTGAAATTCATCGCAGTAAAACTAATTACACAAATTTTCATAATAACCATAATAGCATAGTAGAATTTTAAAAATATAGGATATAACATGATGGATAGTATCATAATCATTATAGAGTTAATCGGCGTGTGGTTGTTGTTTGCTGCACCGCTATTACAAGCAACACTAGAACTTCATGAAGAAACTTCTAGTTGGGAGACAATTAAAAATAAACACCGTGCACTTCATCAACCCAATATTAAAAAAAGTTATTTTCTATGGTGGCTTATGCCACCATTAAAAATATTTTTCGAAAAAAGACGTATCAGAAAGATAAAAAAATATATTCAGATGTGAAGCTATCAACTGAAACAAAACAAAGATTACATAGATATGCTTTAAAAGCAAATGGTTGGAGTGGTGTAACACTAGGTGGATGGTGTATCGCAATTAGTACATCATGGGACTTCACAGAACATTTTAATTTGCCCATAGCGATTTGGTTATGCTTAATCATATCACTTAGCTTTATCAGTACTCTGATCAATATGAAATTAAGTTATAAGCATATTACCGACTCCTAACAAGACGAATATTCAGCTCTCTCATTATCTTTCATCAGGTATCAACTAGGGATAAATAAAAACAACTGGTTCAAGATTATTTTCAAATATGGCTAAAACAGCAATATGTCTTAAAATGGGATTTTCACGATATATATGCCGTTGATCATTTTTATTTTGTCACTTGGACTTTTCAATCTAAAGAAGCTGATACAACCTATATTTTTGATGGCATATCAAAAATTAAATTCAGTCGCTCTAGTAATAAAATAATAGAAATAGGCGAATATGAAACAAAATATGATACATTTTATCCCTACAATAAAAACATATAAATATAGCTAAAAAGCAACGAATGTATACGCCAATATTCATGGCATAAGCCTTTAATCTTCAGATATATCATTTTCGATACACTTATCAAAAGCAAAATTAAAGTAAAAAAAGCAAGTACATCTATAGATGTACTTGCTTTTACACATTATCTTGTATAATTTCGTTTATACTTGTTCCTCATCTGCTACAAAATCTTTCAGTTTAACTGAGACAATTTTGGATACGCCACCTTCTTGCATGGTCACCCCATACATGACTTTAGCAGCCTTCATCGTACCTTTTCTGTGGGTCACCACGATAAATTGACTATTTTCATCAAAACGCGTCATGTAATCACCAAACCGTTTTACATTAGCTTCGTCAAGTGCGGCTTCAACTTCATCAAGTACTACAAACGGTACTGTACGCACACGAATAATTGCAAATAAAAGTGCTAATGCAGTTAGTGATTTTTCTCCACCACTCATTAGATTTAGACTGGCAAGTTTTTTACCTGGTGGTTGTACATCAATATCGATACCAGCCGTCAAAAGATCTTCTGAATTCAAGACTAGATCTGCTTGACCACCACCAAACATCTGAGTAAAGTTAGTTTGAAAGGCTAGTCTAATCGCTTCAAAAGTCGCTTTAAACTTAACTTTTACCTCATCGTCCATCTCATTAATCGTCGATTCCAATAACGATTTCGCATTAAGTAAATCATCTTTTTGTGTATTTAAAAATTCACGACGTTCATTTACTTCTTCAAACTGCTCGATAGCAGCTAAGTTGACAGGGCCTAACTTACGAATTTGACTTTCAAAATTTTGAAGCTGACGTTCACTTTCAGCTAAACTCGTTAGAGTTTGGGCTACTGCTTTGGCTGCATCAAAACTCATCTGATAAACATCTGTTAATTTATTTTGACGTTGTTTTAAAATCTGCTCTGATGAGTCTAGTGAAAGTGTTAATCGTGTTTGCTGTGCTAACTGTTCTTGTTTATCATCCGTCACAGTTGCATGTGTCTCATCTAATTCTTCTATTTGGGCAGTTAAATCTTCACGCTCAAATTTAAGACTAACAAGTTTCATATTTGTTTGATTCAGTTTTTCGCTAACCTTACTCAAATTTTCTGTTAAATGCTTAAGACGTGTTTTGTCGACATCTGCATCACTGGTCTCGTTTTGCACAGTCAGTGCTGCCATTTCTTGACTGATTACGTCTTTTTCTTGCATCAAACGGGTTGACTCACTCGTCTGATGTTTTAGTTCAGAGATAACCTCGGAGTAAGTTAATTGTGTTGCTTGCAGCTCATTTCTCACCGTATCAAGCAAGGTGTTGATTTCTGTTTGACTACTCTTAAGTTGCGTAATATCACGATTAATCTGATCTTTTTGATACGCTATAGCTGCTAGACTGTTTTGACAACTCTCATTTTCCGCATTTAGCTTATCTATCATACTCTGCTCATCAACTGTTTT
Organism: Pseudolactococcus plantarum; assembly: GCA_030454995.1. Classification (GTDB taxonomy): domain Bacteria; phylum Bacillota; class Bacilli; order Lactobacillales; family Streptococcaceae; genus Pseudolactococcus; species Pseudolactococcus plantarum_A. The sequence goes on from JAKDQI010000004.1 coordinate 28,823, forward strand.
AGATAAGACCAATCGGCTTTCTAAATCTTGCTGTGCACTTAGCAGTGTCTGTTCTTTTAGTGTATATTTTTGTCTTTCAAGACGACATGTTTCACCAGCCTGTCTTAACTCGGCAAGTTTAGTCATTAACTGAGATTTGTTTGTTTGAACAGTTTTAAGTGACTGCTCTAGCTCAAGCACAGTTGCTTCATAGGCTGATACTTTTTGTTTTAGATCATCTATTTCGACAGTTGTAAACGTCGTCGCATTCTTTTTATTGGCACCACCTGAAAAGGAACCGCCAGGTCTAATCTCTGTCCCATCTAAAGCAACAATTCGTGCGGTAAAATTTACTGCACGTGCAATTTTCGTAGCGTTGTCATTATTATCGACAATCAATACACTACCTAACAGATTGGAAATAGCAGGTGATAGGTGTGCATCATAGGTCACGAGATGTTGTGCAACATCTATAAAACCAGTCATATTTGCCACTTTAGTTAACTGATTAAACTGTCTTGGCTTAATTGTCGTTAACGGTAGAAAAGTAGCACGGCCTAAGCGCTGTTCTCTTAAAAAGTTAATCGCTGATTTTGCAGCCTGTTCATCTGATACAACGATATTTTGTGCTCCAGCACCCAAAGCAATATCTAATGCAGTCGCATACTTTTTATCAAAGCTGACAAGTTCTGCAATCGCACCAATCACGCCTGGTAATCTATCAGAAGCTTGTAAAACAGCTTTAACACCTTGATAAAAGTTTGCATGCGTTGCACGAATATTTTCCAAACTAGAAAGCCGTGCTTTTGTTTTGTGCACATCATCCATGGCAGAAAAGAGTCTGGTCTGTAACTGCTCATTTTCAGTTTCTGAGCGTTTGAGTGCGACATCCATTTCTTGATAGTCGTGCAGGAGTTGATCAATCTCTTCCTTTAAGGCATTAGCACGCTGACTTGTCTCAGCTAATTCAGCTTTTAAGCTATTATATTTTTCTGATAATTCCTGTTGTTCATCTGATCTACTTGCAGCATTTGCGACCAAATTGGTTAACTCAGAAGTTTGCTTAGTCATTTTATTGGATAACTGTGCTTCTTCATTCACTAAGCTGACATATTCAGTACGCAAGCGTTCTATCGCCTCTTCTGGATTTTCACTTAACCCATCTAGTTTGGTTTGAAGCGACTGTATTTGTCCGGATAATGACGTTTTTAGTACTTGATTCTCTGACAGTTTAGTCGTTAGCTGTTCAAGTTGCGCTTCTAAGCTTTTGAGTTTATGAGAAAGCAGCTCAATTCGCTCTGAACGTTCTGCGACTGTCTTTTGTGACATCTCTTCTTGATTTCGATAGATATCTATCTTAGATTGAAAATCAGATTTAGCAGTCGTTAGGTTAAGCAACGCTTCTTGCAAAGTTTCTTGAGTCCGCTCAACTTCTCTGCGTTTTTGTTTCAAGTCTACTAATTGTTGCTCAAGACCTGCTTCAACTTGTGCCAATTCATCTAACTTTTTTGTGACATCTTTAAGCTGAACTTGCGCCTGTTCATAAGTCACTTTTTCACAGATTATCTGCGCCACAATCACAGATAACCCAAGTTGCTCACGCTTTTCATCTAATTCACGGAATTTCAGTGCAACATCACGTTGTGCACGTAAAGGGGTTAATTGACCATCTAACTCATAAATAATATCGTCAAGACGATCCATGTTCTCTTGCGTACTGGCAAGTTTTCCTTCAGTTTCTTTTTTTCGTGTTTTATATTTTAAAACGCCTGCCGCTTCCTCAAAAATTAAGCGACGCTCTTCAGCTTTGCTATTGAAAATTGACTCGATTTTACCTTGAGAGATAATCGAAAAGCTATCACGTCCCAATCCTGTATCCATAAATAGTTCATGAACATCTTTGAGACGTACTTTTTGATCATTAATCAAAAACTCACTATCACCATTTCGATAAAGTCTACGGGTCACAACGACTGTTGTATCACTAGCTAGATACTGATCACTATTATCAAATGTGACGATAACCTCTGCATAATTAAGCGCACGACGTTTTTGTGTACCAGCAAAAATGATATCAGGCATCTTTGCGCCACGCAAACTTTTTGCTGATTGTTCACCAAGTGCCCACCGGAGACTCTCAGTAACGTTGGACTTTCCAGAACCATTTGGGCCTACGATTGCAGTCACACCCGTATCAAATGTTATTTTCGTACGATCAGCAAAAGACTTGAATCCTACCATCTCGATTTGCTTTAAATACATGCTTATCTATCCTCTTGTTGCTTTTTTTGATTAACAAAGGCAGCGCGAGCGGCATCTTGTTCAGCTATTTTTTTTGACTTGCCCCTACCTTGACCTATTACTTGACCTTCAAATTCGACATTTACTTCGAAGATAGGTGCATGTACTGGGCCGCTCTGACCTACAACGACATACTCAAGTGGAATTTTATTATTAGTATCAATATGTCCTGCTGTATAAAAGATTTCTTGTAGTGCTGATTTATAATCAGTTACTTTGTCATAAGACCCATCTTCAATTTTAGGAATAATAACTTCATAAATAAAATTTTTGACAGCATTAAATCCTTGATCCATCAAAACTGCACCTAAAAATGCCTCAAATAAATTTTCTAAGTTAGCATCATTATCACGTCCACCACTTTTTTCTTCACCATTTCCGAGTTTCAGAAATTGATCGAAACCAAGTTGACGGGAAAAATCAGCCAAAGATTCACGGCGAACGATAGAAATTTTCTTCTCAGTCAAGACACCTTCACGCTCATCGGGATAGGCTTTATACAAATATTCAACGATGATAAAGCCTAAAGCGGCATCACCTAAAAATTCCAAGCGCTCATTATGAAAAACACTTGATGATTTATGTTCAAAATAATAAGATTTGTGTGTAAAAGCTTCTGCCAAAAGCTCAGGTTTATTAAAGGTAATATGATATGCTTTTAATTTGTCTTGTAAATTTTCCATTAGCTTTATTATACCAAAAATATCAAGTCTAGACCATTTTGAATAAATATAGGTTTTTAAATAAAGCGATTATCAAGAAGTCCTGTCAACACCAAACATATAAAAAAACCGTATGAACAATTTTTTATCTTGTTCATACGGTTAAGTTCTTTTAAGTTAGAAAACATTTAGTAGCCTAACTACATTTTCATCTATTTTCTATTTCTTGGTCAATTTCCTTACCTAAGAAGTAAGAAATGATTGTTCGAATCACGACCAAAGCCGCCAACTTGGCAATATCTTCAAGAGTCGGTTTGATAATACTTTCAACAATATCTGCCGCAATCAAAAGTTCTAATGCGAAAAGGACATAAGCACCCAGTTCATTTTTAATCATACGCAGAACACTAGCTTTATCAGCATGACCAAGTTCATTTTTAACAAACTTAACTGATGATTTTACTACACCACAGATTAAGACTAAAACCGCAACCGAACTCATGAACAAAATCAGTAACTCACAAATTTCAGTGATTATTTTCATATAGCTTAACCGATAACACTACCATTGGCAACTTCTGGTGCTACTGTTAAGAGTGTCAGTTTACCTTCGGATTCCGCAGATAAAATCATACCTTGAGATAACAAGCCCATCATTTTACGTGGTTTCAAGTTGGCGACAATCTGTAATTTTAAGCCAATTAAACTCTCTGGATTTGGATAGAATTTTGCAATACCAGAAAGGATTTGACGATGACCTTCATCACCAGCATCTAGTTCAAATTTCAAAAGTTTATCAGATCCTTCAACTTTTTCAACATGAATGACTTCTGCGACTTTAATCTCTAGTTTTTCGAAATCATCAAATTTAATTGCTTTTTTATCAGACTTCAGCGTTGTTTTTTCTGGGTCAAAACCTGTATCTTGCACGACTGGTGTATTCCCTTGCATTTGTTCTTGGATGTAGGCAACTTCATCTTCTGCATCTAAACGTGGGAATATTGGCTCACCTTTAGCCACAACTGGTGCTGTGTATGTCGTGCCAAACGTTGCAGACGCTAAGTTAACTTCCGTTGCTGATAACCCAAGTTGTGTCAAGATCGCTTGCGACGTCGTACGCATAAACGGTTGTAATAAGACCGCAGTCATCCGAAGACTTTCTGCCAAATGATACATGACACTAGCTAATTCACCAGATTTTTCCTCATCTTTAGCTAAAATCCACGGTGTTGTCTCGTCAATATATTTATTGCTTCTAGAGATAATCGTCCACACTTCACTCAAAGCAACGTTAAATTCCATCTTATCCATAGCGTGATGATAATTTTCAATTGCAGTTGTCATAACGGTTTCTAAACTGTTATCAAACTCAGTATGTGTTTCCGGTGTTTTAATCAAACCACCTTGGTATTTATTAATCATGGCTATCGTACGATTCAGTAGGTTACCTAAATCATTTGCCAAATCGTAATTTACGCGATTCACAAAATCTTCTGGTGTGAAGATACCATCACTACCAAATGGTACTGCACGCATGAGATAGTAACGCAGCGCATCCAAACCGTAGCGTTCAACTAACATCTCAGGATAAACAACATTGCCCTTAGACTTAGACATTTTACCGTCTTTCATCAACAACCACCCATGACCAAATACTTGTTTAGGTAATGGCAACCCAAGTGCCATTAGCATAATTGGCCAATAAATCGTATGGAAACGCACGATTTCTTTTCCGACCATATGCACATTTGCTGGCCAGAATTTGTCAAAGTTAGTCGAGTCATCAGAACCATACCCTAAGGCTGTGATATAGTTTGCAAGTGCGTCAAACCAAACATAAACCACATGTTTAGGATTTGATTTCACTGGGATACCCCAAGTGAAAGTAGTCCGTGATAAAGAAAGATCTTCTAATCCTGGCTTTATAAAATTATTAATCATCTCATTTTTACGTGACTCAGGCTGAATGAAGTCGGGATGTGAGTCATAATAAGCTAGCAAGCGATCGGCATATTTGCCCATACGAAAGAAATAAGATTCTTCTTTAACACGTTCAACTTCATGCCCACTTGGTGCTTTACCACCAATCATGACACCATTTTCATCACGATAAACCTCAGCTAACTGAGACTCTGTAAAGTATTCTTCATCTGAAACTGAATACCAACCATCATATTCACCAAGATAAATATCATCTTGTTCAATCAAGCGCTCAAACATATCAGCAATCGCTTTTTCATGATAATCATCAGTCGTTCTGATAAATTTATCATATGAAATATCGAGTGTCCCCCACAATTTTTTCATGTCGGCAGCCATACCATCAACATACGCTTGGGGTGAAATACCTAGTTCGTTAGCCTTTTGTTCAATTTTTAACCCATGTTCATCTGTACCTGTCAGATAAAATACGTCAAAATCCATCAAACGTTTATAACGTGCCATAACGTCACAAGCTATGGTTGTATAAGAATTACCGATATGGAGTTTACCAGATGGATAGTAAATCGGTGTTGTGATATAAAAAGTTTCTTTGGGAGTTGTTTGGGTAGTTTCAGTCAAAAAAATTTCCTCTTTCAAGGCATCAGATGAGACGCCGTAATCATACTCATTATACCATATTTTAACAAGACATTCGCACAACAACTATACTTTTATTTATCAAAACGATGAACTTTCTGTGTGATTATTTCATACAGTTTAACACCTGATTTGATATAATTTAACCTGGGGATTATTCAGTAAGCATGATTATCAACATTAATAAGGAGTAAAGCATGACAAGTTGGCAAAGTAAGTGGGCAGAACATAAATATTGGGTTATGGCTCACTCCCAACAGCACTATAATAAAATTCGAGAACTTTTCAAATATAACCAATGGACACCTGATAAAGCAACGCAATTCGAGCAATTACTACAAGAAGCTGCTCAAAAAGAACCAACTTTACAAACCTTAACAACTGCCTATCAACATGTCTGGGGCTATTTTAAAAAAATATGTACAGCTGAGGAAAAAGCAGCGTATTTAAATAAATTAGCGAGTTTAGATCCTGAACATGATGAGCTGGGACCTTTTTTAAAAACCATGACGCTCAACTATCAAGTCTCATACCTCCTTAAGTCTAAGCTGATACGTGAATTAGATTGCCCACACTAAAACATTAGCCACACTTAATACCACTAAGATTTGATCATGAGCTTCTTGAACTTTATTTCATTAAAAAGTCGACTCATATGAGTTCTCAGACATTCATAGTTAGTTAACGCCAGTTTTTTGATATAATAAAGGTTATGAATATGAAATTTATCTCGTGGAATATTGATTCCCTTAATGCTGCCTTAACAAGTGATTCAGCACGTGCTCAACTCTCACAAGCTGTTTTAGATCAGCTTGTTATACTTGATGCTGATGTAATCGCCTTACAGGAAACAAAATTATCTGCTAAGGGACCTACAAAAAAACATATAGAAATTTTGACAGATCGTTTTCCAGGATACACGATCGTTTGGAATTCTTCTGTAGAACCTGCTCGAAAAGGCTATGCTGGTACCATGTTTCTCTATAAAAAAGAGCTTAATGTTACAGCGACCATGCCAGAAATTGGCGCACCAACAACGATGGATCATGAAGGACGTATTATCACACTAGAATTTGATAACTTCTTCTTAACACAAGTCTACACACCAAATGCTGGTGATGGACTAAGACGTTTGTCTGACCGTCAACTATGGGATGCTAAATACCAAGCCTATCTGCTCTCTCTAGATGCTCAAAAACCAGTCATCGCTACCGGAGACTACAATGTCGCGCATCACGAGATTGACCTAGCCCATCCAAATAACAACCGGAACTCAGCAGGGTTTACAGATGAAGAGCGTCAAGGGTTTACTAAGCTACTCTCTGCTGGATTTATTGATTCTTTCAGATATGTTCATGGTCAAGTGCCACATGTCTATTCTTGGTGGGCACAACGTTCTAAAACAAGCAAACTGAACAATTCAGGATGGCGCATTGATTACTTCATTACCTCACAACGTATTGCTGATGCTATCCAAAAATCTGAAATGATTGATTCAGGAAGTCGACAAGATCATACCCCTATCTTACTTGAAATTGACTTATAAATAACAAAAACGAGCTAAACACACATATTGTGTCTAGCTCGTTTTTGTTTATCTAAATTAATCTAACAATGTTGCATAAGCCGTTCTATAGCCCACTTGTAAAATATGACCTTTTTCATCAACTAAGATAGGGCGTTTGATCAACATTCCATCAGATGCTAGCAAGTCTGCAGCTGCTTCAAGCGTTAAATCAGCGACTTTATCTTTTAACTCAAGTTCTCGATACCGCATCCCTGATGTGTTAAAGAATTTCTTTTTATCCAATCCTGAATTTTTCAACCAAGATAAAATCACATCTGCTTTTGGTGGCGTTGTTTTCAAATCAATTTTTTCGACATCCTCAGATAAATCTGCCAACTCTTTAGCGGCTTTCTGACAAGTCGAACATTTTGGATACCAATAAAATGTCTTCATTATTTTTTGATAATCCTAACTTTAATGATATGCTCTGAGCTTTCAAAACCAGCAGCAAGGGCTTTTACTTTTTCTTCATCTGATTCATCTAAGTCTATCA
>JAKDQI010000161.1 GCA_030454995.1 Pseudolactococcus plantarum
TCGCACTAATAGCTAGAACATATTACTTATTTTTTTGAAATTAATAAAAAACACTGAACTCTCAGTGTTTTTTACATCATTACTTCAATGTCGCGATAGTCGCACCGCTACCTCCTGCATTTTGAGGAGCATAGGCATATGATTTGACATGACGTGAACGTTGTAGATAACTTCTGACCATTTCTCGGATGACACCTGTACCAATGCCATGAACAATGGTAATCTGATGAAGATTAGCCAGTAAGGCTTGATCGATATAATCATCTAGCATTTTTTCAGCTTCTTCATAGCGTGTGCCACGCAGATCGAGTTGTGCTTTGACGGCTGATGTGACTGTCTTCTTAACTGCACGAGTTTTTGTTTTTTGCTTTTCTTTTTCTGACTCGATCGGCTCAAACTCATCTTCAGTAAGCTTCGTCGTAATCAAGCCCATCTGAACTTCCCAACGACCATCTTTTGCTAATCTAACCAAGTTACCACGTTGATTGTAAGATAAAACGAGCACTTCTACACCTGGTTTTAAGCCACGTTTCGCTTTTGCTTTTTTTAAAACTTTATTTTTAGATAAGTCTACAATCTCTGGTGCTAATTCACCTAATTGATGCTTGGCGTCTATCACCTCATGTGGTTTTAGCAATGATTTTTCTTGTAAATTTTTCAGAATATCATCTGCTTCACTAACAGCTACTTTAACGATATCTTGAGCTTCTTGACGTGCTTTGTTTAATTCTTTTTCTCTATCACGTTTAAAACTATCAAAAGACTTGGTCAAGTCTTGGTGCAGAAGATTATTTTCTTTTTCAAGTACTTTAATCCGATTAACAGATTCTGTTAGCGTCTGATTCTTTTGTTCTAACGACGCAATCATGATATTCACATCATGTTCATCTTCTGTTAATAACCCACGCGCTTCGCTCAATATGTCACTGTTCAATCCTAATCGGTTAGAAATTTCTAGAGCATTGGATCTACCGGGTACACCTTGGACTAAGCGATAGGTTGGGCGAAAATGTTCTAAATCAAACGCCATCGACGCATTTTCGACACCCTCAGACTCAACACCATAAGCCTTAAGCTCAGGATAATGTGTCGTCGCAAGTGTTTTAGCATGTTTTGATTTCAAAAAATCAAGAATTGAGATAGCCAGTGCCGCACCCTCTTTAGGATCAGTGCCAGCCCCAAGTTCATCAAATAAGACCAGACTCTTATGATCAACCTGATTTAAGATACTCACAATGTTTGTCATATGACTGGAAAAAGTAGACAAACTCTGTGCGATAGACTGCTCATCGCCAATATCAGCAAAAATTTCAGTAAAAATACCGACTTGACTACCTAATTCTGCAAGAATTGGGAGGCCTGATTGTGCCATCAACTGTGCCACACCTAATGTTTTTAACGTAATTGTCTTACCACCAGTATTTGGTCCAGTGATCACAATCGTGTCTAGTGTTTGATCAAAGAACAGATCGTTTGCCACGACAACTTTAGGGTCAATTAACGGATGTCTTGCACTATAAAGTTTAACCGCTTTATGCTCTGATAGGCTTGGGACAGTTGCTTTGGCCATAATCTGATAACGATACTTGGCATTCAGTAGATCAATCTGACCAATCAACCACGTATTTTGACGAATATCTTCAATATGCGGTTTGATTGCCTCAGCAAGTGCGCGTAAAATACGTGCAACCTCATTTTTTTCTTCTATTTTCTTTTGTGCAATATCATTGTTCAGTTGCACAACACGGTTTGGTTCAATATAAAACGTCTGACCAGATGCACTCATATCATGTACAACACCCGGTACTTTATTTTTACTATCGCTTCTAACTGCTAAGACCGGTCGATCTTGGCGTATCGTGATAATACTATCTGTCAAACTAGACTGAGATTTAGCTAAAATTTCTGCTAAGATTTTCTTGACATCAGCATCACTTTTTTTAATGGCTTGTCTCAGACTAAAAAGCTTATCTGAAGCAGTATCCGATAATGCACCAGCTGAATCAATGATTTGTAGGAGGCCTAACAGATACCCAACATCTACAAATTTATCTATCGTTTGTGATAAAACAGGAAAGCTAACATTAACAGCTTGCTCAAAAAAACGCCGCGTTTCATTAACTAAACGCAGAACTTTTTTTATCTTAGCAAATTCTTGGCTGCTCAAACTGGCATCCAACTCAATTCTACGAAGAATTTCAGTTAAATCTGCTGTATTTGAGAGCGGTACAGGCCCATTTTCTTGGACGATATGACCAAATTCAGATAGTTCATCGAACCATTTTTGGATTCTTGTCTTATCGGTAACAGGTCCTAAGTGTTGTAATTCAGCTTGACCTTGAGAAGTGGCTAATGCTTGCGCAATTTTTTCCTTGATTTGGTCAAACTCTAATATATCGAGAATTTTTTTATTCATTTAAATTTCTATATCGTGATATTGGTGATCTGTTTAATAAATGTCTCTTGTAACCAACTTGAAAAAATTGGTGTTTGGTTCAACATAAATCGCACAAGACCACTCGCGTATAAGTGGTTTTGGACTGTTGCTACAGGAACAGTAGACACTACCATCATCATCAAGGATAAAACAAAATAAGCCGAGCAAATAGATAAAACACCTGCTACAGTATCACCATATGAGCCAAAAAGTGTCTTATTTTCGAGTGCACCTAAAAATATACCTATAAATCTAACAATGCCGTAAACGACCAAGTAAATCACTAAGAATGCAAAAATAGCATAAAAAACATGGTCGATCTCAAAAAGCAATTTTGCAGGATAAAAAGATAATTGACTATTGGCTGTTGCTGAAGCAAAAGGCACCCATAGCGTTATTTTTTCACTTAGTGTTTTATAATTCTGAAGTGCGAGACCTATGGCAACCAAAGATCCTATTGTATAGTAAGTTTGCAGCGCAAGACCTCTAGAACGGCCAACAAAAAATGCCCAAACTAATAATAATATTATTAAAATCGTGATAATCATAGAGACATTA
>JAKDQI010000162.1 GCA_030454995.1 Pseudolactococcus plantarum
TTATGATAAAATAGTGATATGAAAATAATATTAATAATGATAGTTGTTGTTGTCTTGCTATGTTTATGGCTGATAGTTGACTATGGTAAAGAAAAAACGAATCCAAAATTAATCAAATCTTATCATGAAAAAGGACTATCTGACAAAGATATTACTATTTTTCGTCAAACCATGACTGATGCTAAACATCAGATTAAAGGTTGGGAGGAAGCTGTAAAGGGTGACGAAGCACTTCAGATTATTGAAAGTGTAACAGGTGGTCTTGCAAGTTCGAAAAAATTATTTCAGTTCATTGTAAAAGAACCAAGTAATGCATTGTTAAATAATGATTTTTTATATTCAGATTTACCAACAATGGTTGACTTAATCGATACATATAGTAACTTGAAATCTGTCGAAAAAATTGATCAATCACTATTAATTGACAGTCAAAAAGTTATTAAACAGTTATCCGAAAAAATAGCCAACAGGTATACAATGACCTTGAGTGCTGATATTGAAAAAGTAAAAAATGAGGTAGAAAATGGCTAATGAATTATTAGATGAGTTGATGCAAGCAGATCAAGCAGCAAAAGTCGGAGGAAATCTACCTCTTGAAACTCAAGTAGTGGAAAGTCAAAATATGATGACTGTTCCCTCACTAAGTGAAGAAGAGTTGGGTAAAGCTAAGGAGCTTGCTAAGTCTTTAGATGAAAATAATGCACAGTCAGTTATCGAGTATGGTGCTGTAGCTCAAAAGAAAATCGGAGATTTTTCACAATCTGTCTTAAATAAGGTACAAACTAAAGATTTAGGTGAAGTTGGTACGGCGCTGACAGATTTGATGTATCAGTTACAAGAATCCAACCCAAGTGATCTTGCGGCTGAAGATCCAGGTTTCTTTAAAAAAATGTTTGGGAAAGTCAAAAAATCTATATTTGAGGTGACACAAAAATATCAAAAACTAGGTGCTGGAATCGATAAAATCTCGATAAAATTAAGTCATGAATATAAAGGATTACTTGAGGATAATAAGACATTAGAAACTCTGTATGCTGAAAATCTTGATTTTTTCAATGCTTTGAGTGTTTATATCGCTGGTGCAGAATTAAAAATAAAGGAATTAGATGAGCAGACTATTCCGCAAGCAAGACTAGCTACACAATCTAGTGCAGACAATGCGATTGCTGTACAAAAAATTTCTGATTTAGAAAATTATAAAAATCGCTTAGATAAAAGACAGTTTGATCTTAAATTAGCACGTCAAATCACGATCCAGCAAGCACCACAGATTCGTATGATCCAAAATACGAATCAGGAATTAGCAGAAAAAATTCAAACGTCTATCAATACGGCTATTCCTTTATGGAAAAACCAAGTGGCAATTGCTTTAACACTTTTAAAACAAAAAGATGCCTTAACAAGTCAAAGAATAGTATCAAATACAACAAATGATTTATTAACCAAAAACTCTGAGATGTTAAAACAATCTTCAATAGAAGCAGCTCGTGAGAATGAACGGGGTGTCGTTGACATTGAAACACTGAAGATAACTCAAGCTAACTTAATCGAAACCATACAAGAAACCATGACGATCCAACGTGAAGGTGCGGTTAAACGTCGTCAAGGAGAAGTCGAGTTAAGCCAGTTAGAATCAGAAATTAAAGCGAAATTACTAGAATTATCCAATCATCAAGAAAAAAGCGAGTAGGAGCTGCTCGGTTTTTTAATTGGACTATACCATTTTTGACAAATCTAAACTAATAGTGTAAAATTGAGTAGAAAATAAGGAAAGAACGAGGGAGATTTGATGACAACTTTTATAAAAGCAGATAAGTTTTTCTACCCATATGCAACAAAAGTGGGTGGATATTTAGCACTCACGACTGATGGTAAATTTGGCAAGCATGTCGAGAGCATACCTGAGGATAGTCAAGTGATCGACTACAGCGGCAAATATATCGCACCAGGTCTAGTTGATACACATGTTCACGGTTATGCTGGCGCTGATGTGATGGATAACGATAAAGATGGTATTATACACACCATGAGTGATGCTTTATTATCAACTGGTGTGACGTCCTTTCTACCTACCGCTTTAACAGCAAGTTATGAACAATTAAGAGATATTTGTCAAACAATTGGTGAGCATTATGGTGAAGCAACAGGGGCAAAAATTCAAGGTATTTTCTTTGAAGGTCCCTACTTTACTGAAAAATATAAAGGCGCGCAAAACGCGACGTATATGCGTAATCCAAGTTTCGAAGAATTCCAAGGGTGGCAAGAAGCTGCTAAAGGTATGTTACTGAAGATAGCTGTAGCGCCAGAACGTGATGGAAGTGCAGACTTCATTTCTCAAGTTGTCGCTACTGGAACAAAAGTTGCACTTGGACATTCAGATGCAACATATGAACAAGCTGTTCGAGGGGCTGAAGCTGGTGCGAGTATTTGGGTTCATGCTTATAATGGTATGCGAGGGTTAACACATCGTGAACTAGGCATGGTTGGTGCAGTATATGAAATCCCTCAAACTTATGCAGAATTAATATGTGACGGCCACCATGTCGTGCCAAAAGCATGTGATATATTAATGAAGCAAAAAGGTCATGATCATGTGGCATTAATCACTGACTGTATGCGTGCGGGTGGAGAACCTGATGGAGATTACATGCTAGGAGAGTATCCTGTTATCGTTGAAAACGGGACTGCTAGATTAAAAGATGGCGGAAACTTAGCAGGTTCGATTTTAAAACTTAATGATGGGCTTAAAAATGTCGTAGACTGGGGTATCGCTTCACCAGAACAGGCAGTGATGATGGCATCACTCATTCCAGCTATTTCAGTGGGGATAGATGATAAATGTGGTCGAATTAAACCTGGGCTTGACGCAGATTTTATTGTCTTAGAAAAAGACTTAGCACTTGCAGCAACTTATCTAAATGGTCAATTAGTATACAGTGTTTAATC
>JAKDQI010000033.1 GCA_030454995.1 Pseudolactococcus plantarum
TACTAGAATATAAATATTTTTATGAAGTTTGAATTTAGTATCTCAGAATAGGCAGTAAAGTAAAAGTTGCGCGTGATAGAAAATAAAAAAAGTACAGTCCTCTGAAAACTGTACTTTTAAATAAAACTTACGTTTATGTAATTCAATTATAGCGCATAAACTCATATATAGCAAGCCTTAACGCTAGTCATAGAATTAGCGTTTGGGTAGCTTGTAATAGGTATTATTTTTAGAGACAAACTCAAAAAGGACACGTTTATGTATTTAAGAAATATTGCAATATCAGCTGACAATAAATATCGTGAGTGTAGCATACTGGGTAAATCAGTACCAGTTGATTTAGTAAAAGGCGGTAGACCAAGAAAAAGAAAAGAGAATGCAAGTAGACCAGTTCAGAAGAATCTGAATTACAGAAATGCTCAGAAGTGGTTTAGATTATCAGCAGTAGCAAATTTCAATGAAGGAGATTACACAGCTGAATTTACATTTGCACCTGAATTTAAGCCAAAAAGTGTAGAAGAATGCGAAAAAGAGATTAAAAACTTCATAAAAAGGATAAATAGGGCTAGAAATAAGAAAAATTTACCCAAAATGAAGTATTTGGGCGTAATCGAGGGTAAAACAAGTGATAATTTACATTTCCATATGATTTTAGACAATTTATTGAATCGTGATGAAATAGATGATCTATGGACTAAAGGTCGAGGGAAAAACAAAAAGTCAATAGGTTTTACCCATATCAATAAAATTAAAAGTCAGAATGGCCAAGATGGTGTGATCATCAAAGCAAACTATCTTACCAAAGAGTTCAAACTTGAAAATCAAAAAGGAAAAAGAAAATGGTTTTCCAGTAGAAATCTAAAAAAGCCAGTTGTCGAACGTTCTCAAAATTGGAAGTACACTGATTCTAAAATTGCACGTCTGCTTGAAAATGACGAACTAGAGCAGCAGTTGGAGAAAGATAATGCCGGATGGGAATTGATTGAGTTTCCTCGAAAAAACCCAGATACTCAAAAAGATGAACTGGTTAAGTTGGATATCAGAGAAAATGAATATCTGGGTACACTCATATATTATCGAATGCGCAGAAAGACATAGCGAGGTATTAATTTGTCAAGAAAAAATCAGATACTAACCAGAAAGACATTAGCTGGATTAGAAGAGCAGATGAGACTTTATCCTGAGATATCAAGACTAAAAGCAGAAGCACTACTTACATCAGAGTTATCAGATAAGCATGATATAACATGGTGGGTAGAAAAAGATAATGCTACTAAGATGATTAATAAAAAAATATCTAGAGAAAATAAAGCATATAAGTTCTATGATCAATTAGAAAAAGATATTGATAGCACAGTGAGTGGGCTTGCTCCTGAGTTACAAAGAATTATTGAAGAATGTTTTTGGGGAGAAAATAAATACTACGATTGGTCTACAATTGGGCTGGTGTATCTCGGTGTGGGGACAAGACAGATATATGCTATTAGGTATCAGATACTTGAATTGTTTGCGCTTCATAGAGGTGTGATGTTCTGATATTGGGGACAAAAAAACGAATACTTTTTTCACAAACCGAATGAAATAATAGGATAAGAAACAGATACCCCCCTATTATTAGAATTTTGTGGGGGAAGTTTACGCGAAAGGGGGACAGCTTTAAAACTCTCCCTCAATTTTAAACCTAAAATATTTAGAAAAATCTTGTGAAATCTTGCAGAAATAAAATAAATCGCAAAAAATTGCAAAAGAAAGGGGCTGTTTTGTGAGTGACCGGAAAAAAGCTCAACAGGAAAAAGACAACAAAGGCAATACTTGATAAAGTCGAAGAAGGTCTAAGTGATTATCAGATTTATACAGCCTTAGCAGTTTCAAGCAGCACTTTCCACTTGTGGAAACAAGAGCACCAACAAGAATATACCGATGCCAAAGATCAATTTGCAATTAATTCGCTTGAATTAGTTGAAAGAAAACTAAATAAAAAGATTTATGGTGGGTGGCGTAGAAAAGAACGCTATGAAATTGATGAGTCTGGTAAAGAGGTTTTAGTTTCGGTTGAAAGGCAGCAGGTAGACCCGGAACTTAATGCAATCATGTTCTTTCTCAAGAATAGAGCACCTGAAAAATGGAATCTTATTGAGATAACGAAAATCAAACAAGAGGATAACGCGAATGAAAACTTGCGCAAAATCGTTCAAGATTTATCAAAATATGATGTTAAGAACTATGAACCAGAAGAGGATGAATATCCTGTACCTAAAGAATTTGATTCGGAGGAATGATGAAATACCTTAATCAAATGCTCGAGTGGAACAAGAAAAACGGATATCTAATCAATTCTGATATAAAAAAGCAAATACAAAAACAAATAAGAATTCACAAGAAGTACATATACAGATTAGATCGAGTAGAACAATTTATCGATTTTACGGAGTCTAATTTTATGCTGACGACTGGTGATCTTAGATTAATTGTATTGCTGCCAACTCAGAAATGGTGGTTTGAATTGATGCTTGGTTATGACATGATCAATGAGCAGGGCGAACAAGTTCAGTTGGTAAATGAAATTTTCTTGAATGTAGGCCGTGGTACTGGTAAAAGTTCACTCATGGCTACACGTGTGCTTAACTGGATGATTCTATCAGGTCAATTCGGTGGAGAAGCTCAAGTGATTGCTTATGATAATAAGCAGGCAAAGCACGTATTTGAACAAGTGAAGAATCAAGCTAAAGCAAGCCCAATAGTATCTGAGTTAAGTGACCTCAACCAGTTTAAAAGTACAAAAACAGGATTGCAATTCGATGTAATGCTGACGAAATTTAGTAAACAGACCAATGATACTAATCGTGCTCAAGGTGGTAACACTAGTTTGAACATCTTTGATGAAGTTCACACCTATACGCATGATATTACTGAGGCTGTCAATAAAGGAAGTCGGCAAAAACAAAAAAATTGGCAAAGTATCTATATAACTTCTGGAGGAACTAAGCGTAATGGTCTATACGACACTATGATTAAGCGTTTCACAAGTGATGAAGAATTTGAAAATGACAGAAGTGTTGCGCTGCTTTATAGACTTGAAGACAAATCGCAGGTTAAAGACAAGAAAAACTGGTCCATGGCACTGCCATTGATCGGACACTTACCATCGATGCAGTCAGTAAATGAAGAATATGAACTCAGTAAGCAAAACCCAATTTTACAAGTTATGTTTTTAGCTATGAATATGGGCTTGCAGATGAATGACACTGCTTACTATTTCACAGCGCAAGAATCTTTGAAACATGAGTTTGATTTATCAGTATTCAATGGCGCTAAAACTTATATCGGGATTGACTTATCACTTTCTAATGACTTAACAACGGTCGCATTTCTTTGCAAGCCAGACGACAACTATTATCTACACACAATCAGTTTCACGACTCAAAAAAACCTCGAAAATTGCGATGAAGAGCAAAAAGAGCTTTATTTGAAGTTTGAAGCTGAGGACAGCTTGATAATTTTAGAATCTGACTATATTAGAGCATCTGATATCATAGCGTACATGAAAGAGTTCAAGACCAAAACAAAGTGCAGATTTACCAAAATTGGTTATGATCCGTCTAGGTATGAAAATTTAAAGGCTTTGATTGAACTTTATTTTTACGACAAAGACAGTGAAAATCAAGTGCCAATCCGTCAAGGTTTCTCAATGAGTGACTACATTCAAATTTTTAAAAGTCAGATTGAAAACAGTAGCTTATTACACAATCAAGCACTTATGGAGTGGTCATTGATGAATGCAGCTGTACGAATCGGAACGAGTGGGGATGTCATGCTTAAAAAGAAAAGTCAAGATGAAAAGATTGACCCAGTTGTGGCAAGCGTTATGGCGATGCAAGTGATGGTGTCAGATGAATTATAATGCTGAAACGATAAGAGAATCAGGCTTTTACTCAAACCAAAAGTGGTTAGAAGTTAGAGATTCAATCCGAAAACGTGACAAGATGACCTGTAAAAAATGTGGAACATTTACCGCTAAGTATTACGAGGTGGACCACATTCAAGAATTGACTTGGGAAAATGTAGATGATTGGAATATCGCTTATAATCCTGATAATTTGCAGCTGCTGTGTCATGCTTGTCACAATCGAAAAACTAGAAAAGATAAGCGGTCCAATTATGACAGACTGTTTTACTAAAAAATAGAAAGGGGGCGCGTGATATTGAAATTCAATATATTTGGGAAAGCTGTGACAATCCAAAGTTCAAAGCTTGACCAAACCACTCAGCGTGCGGCAGGATGGAAAGATGAAGCAGTTTCAGCAACTAGCGGTTTCTATAATAATATTGCTGCAAAAATTGCAACTGAAATATCAAAAGTTAATTTTCAGCATGTTAAGTACAAAAAGACACCAAACGGAATTGATACTTTGACATCAATGGATGGTTCTGATATTGATGAGGTTCTGAATTGGAAGCCAAAAGGGCATCTTAATTCAGTAGAGTTTTGGTCAATTGTGGCTAGAAAACTAATGAGGACCAGGCAGATATATCTAGATCCAGTTTACGACAGTGATGGTCAATTGATTGATCTATTACTTGCTGATGCTGACGTTGACACGAACGAGACAGTAAATATAGTTAGCCCGTTTTTCGTCAATTCAAACACTTCAATTTTAGATGCTACGCTGAGTTCAATTGCAACTAAGCTGCAACAAGGCAGGATAAAAGGGCAATTAAAAATTAACGGATTAGTTGACACTGATTCAGAAGAATTTGTTGAAAAAGCTAAGAATACGTTAGATCAAATGCAAAGAATTGGAAGTGTAAACGGCCTTACTGTGACAGATTCGAAAACCGAAGTCAATGAGTTTTCAAACTCTTACAGCGTTTTGAATGATGAAGAAATTAAATTGATCAAATCGGAACTGCTAAGCTCATACTTCATGTCTGAGAAAATCTTGACAGGCGAGGCATCTCAAGTTGAACAAATCTATTTTTACCAATCAACGATTATCCCTTTACTAAATCAATTAGAGAAAGAACTCACATATAAGTTAATCTCTTCATCAAAACGACAAAAGGTCAAGGGCAACATCTACTATGAGCGGATCATCATAGATAATCAATTGTTCAAGTTTGCAAGCATTAAAGATATGCTTGATCTCTATCATGAAAATACTCAAGCGCCTATGCTTACCGTCAACGAGTTCAAAGTACTAATGGGTCTAGAGCCAATTGAAGGAGGGGATGTCTACTTGACGAATCTAAACAGCAAAATAATTAAATCGTTTTCTGAATTATCGGAAGAAACAAAGGAAGGAGAAGAAACATCTTGAAAAAAAAATTAGTTGAAAATATTACGAGTTTACAACTTGGTAAAAATGACCTGAGCAAAAGTGAAGGTGACTTCAAGTTTAATGCAATAGTGGCACACGCTGATATTGTCAATGACAATGGGTTTATCTTGGACGGGGATGTTATCGAGTTTGAGCGTGAAAAATATCCTTTTCTGTTCAATCACTCAGATAATGAGCTACTTGGCGAAGTGAGGACACATTTTGATGACACTCAAAGAGCTTACGTATCAGAGATTACGATATATGAGTCTAAATCAGACATTATTAAAGCTATCAAAAATGGTGTATATGACTCTGTATCGATATCATATTACTTTGACGAGTTCAATTTTGGCGACAATGATGAATTGATCGTCAAACACGCTATTATGTGTGAAGTTAGTCTTGTGAGTGTTGGAGCTGATAGAGATGCCAAGATTGTTGCTAATGAACTCAAAGAAGAGCATAGAGCAACAATCATGGCAGAAAATAAGTTAAGGGAGATCAAGAAAGCATATGAATAAAATTGAAAAAATTGAATTGGAAAAATCAATTAATAGTTTGAAAGCTAGAAATAATGAGCTGAAAGGCTTAATTTTGGCATCAAACTCTTTAGATGATGCCGAAAAAATGGATAATGAATTCAAAGAAAATTTGATTAAAATTACCGAAGCGCAAAATAAACTTGATAATGCAGAAAAAGGGGAAATTAAAATGCCAAAATATCTTGAAGCCAAAAACTCAGTAGAAGATTTCATCAAAATTTTACAAACATCAGATAATAAAAATGTTGCCGCAAACAAATGGAATGAAAAACTTGCCGAAAATGGTCTTGAAATCAAAGATGATACACTTATTTTGCCAAAACGTATTGTTTCAGCAATTGAAACATCTTTGACGGATACTAATCCAGTGTTCAAAACATTTAAATTGACGCACGTAGGCGCCTTACTTATCAGCCAAGGTTTGGATTCATCGGATGAAGCCAATGTCCATGTAGAAGGTACTGAGAAAAAAGCACAGTCAGCAGTATTGACTGTGGATGCCATTGATCCTCAAATGATTTACAAAATTCAAACGATCAGCGAAAAAGCAAAACGCCTAAATTCCAACTTTGATGAAATCTATGAAACGATTGTTGCTGAATTAACTCAAGCAATTGTGAACAAGGCAGTTAATCTTGCGCTTGTCGAAGGCGATGGAAAGAATGGATTCGTATCAATCGCAAATGAAAAAGATGCTAAAAAAGTTAAAAAAATTACTGCAAAAAAATATGTTGATGGAATTGAAGATGCGTGTGATTTCGTTCGTGCGACTGCTGGTATTAAGTACCTTATCATCACAAGCGAACAACGAAAAGCAATCCTTGCGGAAGTGCGTGCCTTGAATCCTAATGCGCGTGTTAAAAACAATGATGCTGAAATTGCATCAGAAATCGGTGTAGATGAACTAATCGTCTATACAGGTTCTAAAGCTTTGAAACCAACAGTGTTGGTAAATCAAACTTATCATATTGACATGGGTAGCTTGACTAAAGTTGATGCATTTGAATGGAAAACAAATGAAAATGCACTTTTGCTTGAATCGCTATCAGCAGGAAAAATCGAAAAAAATAAATCAGCTGCAGTTATCACGATCAGTACTATTTAGTACTTACCCAGTACTAAGTGGTGCTTATTCAGTACTAAGTAGTACTTAGAAAGGGATTTAATAAATGGACGATTATATCAAGCAATTTTGCGGAATCCCTGAAAAAGTGACCGTTTACGATAAACAAATTTCAGCAAACAAGAAGATGGCCGTAGCTAGATTAGAAGCAGCGAATGTAAGTACTGACGAGAAAAATGACCTCGTCAAAGATTACGTGGCCACATTCTGTCGCATACGGATGGTTACAGAACCATCTAGTGTCTTTATTCAAAGTGAAAATGCAAGGCTTGCAGACATCATTGTACTGCTTTCTTTCGGAAGGAAAAAGACATGATATTCACACAAGTAAGCATTGAAATTCAAAAGATTGTAAAAAAGCCAAACGGAGCTGAAAAAAATACAGTAGAACTTGTAACGTTTATGGCCAAACAAGAGAGGATTAGTCAAACAAGACTTGATGAGTTCTCGATGCAAGGTCTTAAAAAAGTGGTCAGATATGCACTAAATAATATTGGTGACTATGAATTTGAAATATTTGATTATTTTCAAGATGATCGTGGTATTCGATATAAGCGGACGGTTTGGGAGAGAGATGTTAAGACAAACAAAATAATTTTAGAAGGAGTAGTAGCAAATGGTATTTAATTCATACACGGAATTTAAAAAGGCTTTAGATGCGATTGGTTTTTCAGATGTTATTTTAGGTGTCAAGGATACAATTCAAGAGAATACTGTGTACATCTCTCTAGCAGGTTCAAAAAAGACAGGAGCTGATGATTTCAGTTGGGTTATTGGCTACACGTACAATTTAGTAGCAAGTGTACCAGATGCAGACAGCAGCTTAATTAAGCAACTGTCTGAAATTTTAAGCGGTGGTCTTACATTTGTAAGCTATTCGGACAGTTCACACCTATACAACTTTAGCGGTCAGGTCTACTTACCAGTTGGCCAGAAAGGCGAAGCATGGGATTAAAAAAAGGGATTGTTGAAAAGGAAGTGGCTAAAGAATTCGGAGATGCTGTCACTCAAAAAATGGCCGAGTATTTTGAATTACAACTAAAGGCCGAAGCTCAAAAGGCGAGTAAACGAAAAGTCGTTTTTAAAAAAAAGAATGGAAAAGTATACTCGTATTCGAAATATAGGAATACTGGACAACTAGCCAGTAATATCAAAATTTCCAAAAACGGAAAAGGTAAAAAAGTAAGTGATGGTAAACGTGCAAACTATTCAAGTGGATATCACGGAATGTATTTCTTAGTTGAGAAAAAAGGCGAGAGTGCAATTAAAAAAGTACTCAAAGATGCAGAAGCTTATGCTGAGAGTATGAAACTTTAAAAAAGAAAAGAGGACATTATGGCTTTAAATTTAGCTTATGGCGAAAGAAAAATATTTTGGGGTAATGAGGGTCTGTTAATTGGTAAGCTTGAAAAAGCCGAAGGTGTAGATGGTAAAGTAACCGCAAAAAATATCAAACTTGTTACCGGGCTTGTATCGGTTAGTGAAATGGAAGATCAGGCAGAAACAAGCAATTTCCCTGCTGATGATATTGCAGATCATGGATCTAAAAAAGGCGCTACATTACTTCAAGGCGAAATGGTTTTCCTACAGCTTGATGAAGGTGTGGCAGAAGACCTTATGGGTCAAGTAAAATCTGAAAATGGTTTAGGAAGTATCAGCACTGGGAATTACAGTAATTTCATTGTTCAGTACATCAACAAAGCTAGAAAGAAAACGGCTAATGGTGTTGTCGATGGTTATAAAATTCTTGTGTATCCTGCTTTAAAAGCAACTGCAGATGCCACTGGTGAATCAGAAACAGATTCAAGTGATGGTGTTGATCCTATTCAATATACTTTACCAGTGCAAGCGTCGGGGACTGCATTATATCGTAGTAAAGAAAAAGCACCTGCTGTTGTTCCATATGAAGTTTGGGGAGAACAAGCAATCGAATTTGAGAAAATGATGAATGATACACCATTCATCATGTTCCCAGATACAGCTATTCCGGAAAAGGCAGCTATAAGAAAGTAGGTAACAATGAAAAAATTAAGTCCAGCGAGACGATTCAAGCTGATTACAGGTCAAGATGTAATCAAGACTTCAAAGCAACTTGAAAAATCACAAAAAGATGAAGAATCGAATGATACAACAGATTTAATGGACTTTCTTCAATACGGGCTCTATCTTGCTTTTAGTGGAAAAGATCCAAAGGAAGCGAAAGTTGAATTCCAAGAATTTGAAGAAACTCATGAATTCGATACTGAGGATCAGACATTGAAAAGCTTAATGGAAAAACTGAAAGCCACTTTCGGCTAATAAAGGGGCGATATGCAATTTGTATATCGCCTTTTGCAAAAGGAATGTTGTATGAAATTGAAAGATGCCATTAGGTACTACGAATTGACAGGGTGTGATGTATTTGATGATTTTAAAAAACAAAATCAATATATCAAATACTTAAGCTACGATTTTGATTTGCCCAATGACTTCACAGAAGTGATTGAAAAATTATCAGATAATCTTTTAATTTTATGGGCGGATAGTCATAGCATTGATGGATATTTGCCAACAAATGAAGAGCTTGTCAATATGTACCTATCGGGAATTCCTAAGCCTGAAAATTCGAAAGAAGACAAGACAATTGAGCAACTCGAGGTTATAGAAGCCCCAAGCAGGTTCAGAAAAAGTAAATCTGATAACAAAACATTGGATTTAATTATAAGCATTGTCAATTCAGAAATGGATCTACAACAATTTTATGAATTAGAAACGGAACTTGTGATTGACATCATGAATGAAGTGGCAGCTAGGCGAGAAAAGGAAGCTAAAAAAAGAAAAAGGAAAGGAAGATAAAATATGGCAAGTAATGCTAAATTTGAAGTCGAGATATATGGTAATACAGCTCAGTTTGAGAATAGTCTAAAGGGCATCAACACGGCCATGAGCGCGCTAAGAAGTGAAGCTAGTAGTTTGAAAAGCGCACTAAAGCTTGATCCAACAAATACAACGCTAATGACTAAGTTGCAAAATAACTTAGCAACTCAGCTTGAGCAAACCAAAAACAAAACAACGCAGTTAAAAACAGAGCTTGCCGGAATTGATAAATCAACGCCAGATGGACAAAAGAAATTTCTGCAGCTTTCCCGTGCGATTCAAGATTCCGAAACTAGAGCCGGATACTTAGAAAGAGATATTAAAAATCTTGATTCGAGTATATCAAGTGGTAGTTTCAATCTAAAGTTAAAAACTGATGATGCAGAATCAAGTTTAAGCAAAGTAAAATCAGGATTTGGAAGTTTAAAGACTGTAGCTGTCGGAGCTTTACTTGAAATTGGTTCTAAGATTGCTAACACAGTGACCGGAAAATTTGGCGATTGGATTGGTGGGGCTGTCGATACCCAGAAGGCTATGATATCCCTAAAAAACACAATGAATTTTAGTGGTAATGGTCAAGATTTTGATGGCTTATCTAAGCGCATGCAGAAACTTGCACAGGACACAAATGCTAATGCTAGTGACGCAATTAAATTAGCGACAACATTTATTGGGTTAGGCGACAGCTCAGAAGTCGCAGGTAACAAGGTTGACAGCTTAATCAGAGCCAATCAAGCGTTTGGCGGTACAAGTGAAGACTTGAAATCTGTATCTCAGGCTTATTCTCAGATGTCAGCAAGTGGCAAGGTGTCAGCAGAAAATATCAATCAATTAACCGATGCTAACACAGCTTTGGGTTCAGCGCTTAAAACTGAAATCATGAAAAACCCAGCGTTGAAATCGTTTAAATCATTCTCAGAAGCATCTGAAAAAGGTGCTATAAGTGTTGATATGCTTGATACAGCCTTGCAATCATTAGGACAGGCAGGCGGTGGCGGAACAAAAACGATTAAAGATAGTTTTGATAGTCTTGATGAGACTATTAGTAATGCTTTGTTGCCGGCCCTTGACAGCATTACACCAATCATCGTTGAAATTGTGAACGGTACTGCAGATTCTATACCAAAAGTTGCAGAGAGTTTCAAAGAAATGTACAACTGGATAAAGCAAAACTGGGATTGGCTGAGTAAAATTTTAATTATTATTGGGTCGTTAATTGCTATATTTGGAATACTAAATGCCGTGATAACAGCATTTGGCATTGTAATGGCTGTTATAACGAGTCCAATCACATTAGTTGTACTTGCGATAGCAGCGTTAGTTGCTGCAGGTGTTTTGATTTGGAAAAATTGGGAGAAGATTAGTGCGTTTACGATCTCAATTTGGGAAGGAATTAAAGATTTCTTTTCAGGATTGGGTCAATGGTTTAGCGATTTATGGCAAGGTATTGTTGATTCAGCTAAAGATATTTGGGGCGGAATAACAGGATTTTTCGGTGGAATAATTGAAGGAATAAAAGGTTTCTTTAGCGGATTAGGCACATGGTTCAGCGAGCTATGGCAAGGAATCATTGACTTTTTCGTAAACATTTGGACAACAGTAACAACAACAATTCAAACAGTTGTAACGAATATCATGAACTTTTTCCAACCGCTTACAGATTTCTTTGGTGCTATTTTTGGTTTGATTGGCGCAGTCATTGAACTTGCATGGCAACTAATCTTAGCAGGCGCACGAGGTCTATGGCTAGGCATTGTATCAGTATTTAGTTCTGTCGTGGGATTCTTCACACCAATATTTCAATCTGTAGCAGATTTCATTGGTGGTGTATTCTCAGCAATTGGACAATTTGCACAAAATGCTTGGAATTTTATTGTTTCAGTATTTAGTGCTGTTGTCGGATGGTTTAGCGGTGTGTTCAATTCAGCTGCTCAAATTGTTTCTGGTGTATTCAATGCTATTGGTGGATTTGCAAGTAATGCTTGGTCACGAATAACATCGGTATTTAGTGCAGTAGTTGGTTGGTTTAGTGGTGTGTTTAATGGTGTATCTCAAACTGTTAGCAATGTATTTAATTCATTTGCTGGATTTGCGCAGAACGCTTGGAATGGCATTACCTCAGCTTTTGGCAAAGTAGGTAGTTGGTTCGCAGATATTTTCAATGGTATCAAAGAAACGGTTGATAATGTATTCGGAGGTATTACAAGGACCATAGAGAAGGTAACGGGTACTATCTCAGGAATTACAGACAAAGTCAAAGGGTTATTTGGTGGATCTACAATTGTAATGCAACGAGAATTTGCAGATTTGAAGGCACGAGGACTTACACAAAACAGTTCAAATGTTTCAAACAAATATGAAAATTCATTCACTATAAACGCAGGGAACAATCAAGACCCAACGGCGATCGCTAGAGCGGTGCGCAGAGAATTTGAGCTTGGGCGAGCATAGAAAGAAAGGAGAAACATGGTAAGACAATATAAGATACACACTAACCTTGACGGCAACGACAATGAAATAATTGACTTGACAGACGGCAAAATAAGACTATATCAGCCCAGTGATTTGGGCATAGTCACAAACACAAACATTTGGAGCAGTCAAGGTTTGGGAGTTTTTGGCGATACAGCTATAAGCCATCCTAGCATGGATTTTAGGCTTGAAACTTTTGGTGATAGTCTTGAAGAAAACTATCAGCTTATGAATGAATTTGTGAGTAAAATTCTTGCTCAAAAGTATGTAACGATTGAATATACCTCAGAAATGGGTACTTTTTACGCAGATGTGAAGTTGGCAAAAGTCAGCAAAACAGAGGGTTACGGACAAAATGGAACATTCAGCGAAACGATAAGTTTTGATGTTATTAACAAATGGTATGTTTACGAAGCCCTGACTTTTAAAAGTTTTACAGAGGGTGAGCTGACGGAGACAAGCAAGATATACAGTAACAGCAGATACGCATATACTGATACAACTTACACATATTACAGTGAGGACAACGCAGAACGATTCAGCAAATGGCTAATAAAGGAAGGCATATTCAGTTTTGTTGCTAGGTTGACACCATCAAATTCAAAAACAAACACTTACGGACTGAGATTTCTTGACGAACAAGCGAATGAATATACAAGTATCATTTTGAATTTAACCAACAAACCCGATTATATTCAGCTAAACAGCGATGTAAATGACGAATACTATCAAGCGTCAACCGCTAATACAATAGTCAATATGTTCAGTGCCTTGGATTTTCAAAAGTTAAGAACGAGAATTTTTAAAAAAGGTACGATGGAACTGATTAACTTGGACAGCGTAGAAATGAATGTAAAAAGAAAGGTAGATTTTGTATAAATGTTAGAGTTTAATCTTTATAATAATTTCAATCCAAACAAGCCATCTGATTTCACTGTCAAAGCCCGAGGTGTGGCAATGAACTATGAACTATGGCAGACAGGCTACAAGTACACAAGCACAGCCACTTTGTCGATCAAGGCTGAAATTGGGGATGTGGTTGAAATCTTGATCGATGATAGTTACACGCTTTCAACAGCTGCAATCAAAGTAGAAAAGTTTGACTTGAATTTGTTATACATTGTGACGGATATTGACGACAGCAACAAAGCAACGTTAAAAAATTATTTTTGGGCAGCGATAGACGGTGTTGAAGTGCCAATAAGTATCTTGAATGGCTCAAGCTTGTCTGTTTTGAATACTATAACGAATCCCAAAATTGTTTCACTGGTAAATAATGGTCTGATAGCAAATAATAACGAGTTAGCACAACAAGTTAAATACAACAGAAAATCTGACACGGACACAGCTGAAAAGATTGCTCAAGATATGTTTCGTGTAATAAAACGGCAACCATTTGTAGTTATAATAAACAATGAAATTAAAACAGTTTTAGCATCGAGAACTTGGGATAGACAGACAATATCAACAATGATAAGCGGTGTTCAAAATCCGAGCATTGAATTTGAAACAATTATACAGCGCTCAAACTATAATTTTCTTAACGCTTATGTCAAGACAAATGATGCTTATCCTTCACAGCCTTTGACCTACACGATTGACGACAGAAACAATGTTATTAACATAGCAGATTATACAGGAAATGGTTCAGACCTACCGTATCAACGATTGATTAAGACGAGTTTCTTTGACGAACAGCCCACGACAGCAGAAATCAAAGCGTTAATCACGAAAGATACGACAGTCGCTAACATATTTTTTAATCAAAATGAACTGATGCCTTTAATCGTGAATGACTTAGTTAACTTATATTATGAAGGGCAATTATATCAAGGTTATATTGCAGACCGTGCATTTTTCGAAAGTGATGGTGGGCTTAGAAATGAGCGCTTGTTATTTATCGAGGGAGGCAACAAATGAAATACTATGCAAAATTAGGCGGACAATACAGAATTGATGACTTTATTGATGAAGTTGAATTAAGGCTTGACCATACGCAGATTCTACCAGGCAAAGTCACAAAAATAGATGGTAACACAGTGTTGATTGATACACCTTTACAATACAGACTTGGTCAAGGGGTATCAATCGGTGGCTTTGAAACAGGCGATAAAGGTTTCAGGCTGATGGAAGTTTCAATAACAGACTACCCCGTTTTTCAAGACGCAATGATAACTAGAAGAATTTACAAATAAAAAAAGGAGAAACAAAAATGACAATAAAAAATTATACATTTTTTAGTCCCACAGGTACAGAGTTCCCAATAAGCGCAACAGCAGACCGCAGACTTTATCTGATGCTTGGTGGCATGAATTATGGCGACTACAAAATGAAGCATTGGGTGCAACCAGTGAACAGTGGATTCAACAGGATTTACAAAGATACCAGTTTTGTGGTCGGTGGTGCTTACTTTGAGTTGAAAGAACAAGCGGTTGTTATTTCAGCAAATGCAAACAGTTATGTTCATATCAACATTGACTTGAGTAATTTCAGCGCACCAGTGTTTATAACAGTTGAAACACAAGACAACTCAAACAACGTTGACATAAATTCAAATTCAGGGATCCTGAAAAAGTGTATTGAAAATGTGAGAACGAAAGCATCATCAATCAGTGATGTAACAGAAACAAATCAAGATTCAGATTTAATCAAGCAATTAAAATTGGCTATGAATCCCGTTGGCACAATCATCACGACAACGAACAGCGCTAACCCAACAAGCTATATTGGCGGAGTATGGGAGCGATACGGAAAAGGTCAAGTATTGGTGGGCGTTGATGAAGAAGATGAAGATTTCAACATTGGGAAAACAGGCGGTGAAAAAACTCACGCTTTGACCGCTGAAGAAAATGGTCCGCATACTCACCCATATGTTTCTACCGCCAACAACAACTTTGTAAAAGTTGAACCATCTCAAACTTACGGTACAAGAGCTGCAGACGGTTCAACTACAGGCAGTTCAGGTGCCGGAAAACCGCATAATAACTTACAGCCTTATGTTGCAGTTTATATGTGGCGCAGAACAGCTTAGAAAGAGGGACTATGCCAACAGAATTAGAAAAAATTGTGAACGATCACGGTAGAAAGTTAGAGCAGCACGACAAAGAATTAAGCAGGTTGAGTGATCTATCGCTTGAAATGCAGAAAACTATTAACGATGGTCTGACAAGAGTTGACGAGTCAAATCGTTTTCTGAGGGAACAAAATACATCAATTTTGGGAGCTGTATTAAACAGAAACGAAAAGTCGGACGATAGAAACTATGAAATGAAAATGTTAGACAAAAATAACATGTGGAAGATGATTTTTGGAATAGGTGCATCGGCTGGTGCTGTATTTGCAATAGTACTTGAAATCATAAAATATTTTGGAGGTAAATGAAAATGTCAAACAAAACTTATAACATTTTAAAATGGATTGCAATTGTAGGTTTGCCGCCTATTGCGGCATTTGTCGGCACGGTAGGTACGTCAATTGATTGGGAGTATACAGGAGTAACAGTTACTGTTATCACTGCGATTGATACTATGTTAGGTGCTTGGGTAGGCGTATCGGCTATCAATTATAAGAAAGATAATGAATGACTAGTTTACTTCTAATCATTGATGTTATCGCAAACTTTTGCAAAAAGGAGAAGAAATGACTTTAAAAGAATTGGCAAAACAAGCTATCGATAATAGCAAAACTTTAGACACTAGCAACGAATCTAAAAAACGTACTGCAGTAGCTTACATTAATCGTGAATTAATCGAAAGTCGTCAGTATACTTACGAGACGTTGCCGACACAAGAAATCGACAATACGATTGAGGAGGTGCTACATGGCAGTTGATAACAATCAAGCTATTTCATGGTTCGACATTCGCAAAGGACTTCTAACATATAGCATGTACGGTAGTCGTAATGGAACAGACGGCACGGCAGACTGTTCAGGGTCTATCACGCAATCGATGAGAGACTCAGGCGCTAGTCCGTACGCTTATCTGTATAGTACGGTAACTTTAGGTAGTTATCTATCTGCTAATGGCTATACACGTATCTCAGAAAACCAGTCATGGGATGCGCAGCGTGGCGACATCGTCCTTATGAGTTGGGGACCTGGAATGCAGTACAGTTCAGGCGCAGGTGGACACGTTGGAATTATGAAAGACCACGATACATTTATTTCTGTCGACTATTGGACTGGTGGTCAAGTTGGTACTGCGGTATCTGAACACGATTGGGACTATTACTACTCAGTCAACAAACCTCAATATATCGAGGTATGGCGACAAAATGGAGCAACTCCACAACCGACACCTGACAAATCTAATGCTGGTGATACGAACGCTATCGCGCAATTTAAAGCAGCTGATAACAAATTTACTGCTTACAATACTTTTAAAGTTGACGATATCAAGTTTCATAACGGCATCTGGCAATTTGTGAGCTATCAATTGAATGGAAGTAATGCTGTAAATTGGGACGATAACGGCATCCCATTGAGTGTTGTGGACAATGTAACCCGTGGCAATGATGTAGACACTCAGGTAGGCGATACAGTCAAGTTTAGCGATAGTTTTAACAACGGTACCATTGATGATTATGATAATGCGACTAACGCTGTAGGTATTGACACAGGAGGTTACGGTCGTATCTGGTATAATGCAGACGCTTTTTTGCAAATATGAAATATTTAAACCTTGCGAGCCTAGTGTTTGCTAAGTAAAATTAATTCGCTTTTTTTGGATAAAAAAATCACGTTTTGCGCGTGATTAAATCCTTGCCTGACAAAAAATGTTAATTTAAATTTGTTACCA
>JAKDQI010000163.1 GCA_030454995.1 Pseudolactococcus plantarum
CGTGGTATTGCAGAAGGCCGCCTTGGAAAGGGCTCCATCTTGTCCTCTGGCTCTACTGTGAGCGAGATTGTTAAAGATGTTGCATTCAAAGATGACGACTTGAAACATAACTTGTTTGATGAGAGAACCAACAAGCCACGTCTTCTTTGCCGCGTTTTGGTTAACGGAAAACTGGCAACAGTTGCTCAACCAGTCAATCCTAATGATGAGGTTATGCTTGCCTCT
This sequence comes from Pseudolactococcus plantarum, assembly GCA_030454995.1. GTDB lineage: Bacteria > Bacillota > Bacilli > Lactobacillales > Streptococcaceae > Pseudolactococcus > Pseudolactococcus plantarum_A. The sequence goes on from JAKDQI010000163.1 coordinate 226, forward strand.
GTTGTGACCTGCGATGGCTAAACGAAAATTAGAATGGCCACCTATATCAGGTGGCCATTTTTATTTTATGTTTGTCACATATTTTTAATTTTGGGGAGAATACTATGGAATTTAACAATTCACGTTACAATAGACAATTACTTATGCCTCAGGTTGGTGAGCATGGTCAACAATTAATAAACAACTTTAGTGTTGTTAGCGTTGGCGCTGGTGGCGTAAAGTCGCCGCTTTTGTATTACTTAGCAGCCGCTGGCATCGGCAGAATCAAAATTATTGATTTTGATAGGGTAGAGTTAAGCAACCTGAATAGACAGATTCTATACACAACTGAAGATATTGGTGAATATAAGGCCGTAGCTGCTGCCAAGAAGTTAAGGTTGCTCAACCCAGATATTAAAATAGAATACTCAGTCGAAAAGGTGACCCCAGAAAATATAGATGAACTCTTAGGTGGATTTGATGTGATCCTAGAAGGCGGAGATGGTCCTGAACAACGATTGATGGTGAACCAATATGCTGTTGATTATAAAGTTCCAATGGTTCATGTTTCCGCTCAATATGGATATGGGTACGCATTTACGAGACTGACTGACGATGATCCATGTTTACAATGTGCATTCCCAGATTTGCCTAAAAGCAGAAAAGGTCCTGTAGCTGTTTGGGGGATTGGAACAGGAATCGCTGGGGTTATGGGAGCTAATGAAGTCTTAAAAATTGCTCTGAAAGAGGGAGAGCTAGCCAGAGGCTATTTAATGTCCTGCTCGAACTTTCAGAATGATTACTATAAACTTCCCATACCAAAAAATCCGAGGTGTCCAGCCTGTGGTAAGAAAACAAAAGCTTAGAAACAATATACAACTGGCTGCTTTACTTTCTTCAGGAATTGACTCCTTTGGGACTGGATCATTCGTTAGTGTCTCAACGATTTTTTTCTCTACATACAGTCACGTATCCCCAAGCGTTATTGGGATAGGGTTAACTTCATCTGCAATAACTGGAATGATATCATCGCTGCCAATGGGATATTTAGCAGATAAATATGGAAAATTGAAGATGTTTTCAATTTCATATTCCTTGAGAGCCATGGGTGCGCTATGTTGGCTGTTTATAAATGGAAATTTTCAATTCTTGATATATATGTCCTTATTTGGAATTATAGATAGATCTGCAGCTTCTTTAACTAGAAGTCTAATAATTGCGCCTTTGTCCAAAAAAGACGCGACAGTTCTAATGGGCAAGATGATGTTGCCAGCAAACATTGGATACGGTCTAGGTGCTGGGTTTAGTGCTTTTTTGCTAGCTATAAATCTTGGATTAATGCCAACTGTGGTTGCAAATGCATTGTCTTTTTTGCTGGTGATTTTTTTATACAGAGCGGCATTGAAAGATGTAAATGTAACGTCTGATAAAGCCATAAAAAAGCCGATATCTATAAAGGTGATAAAGTCTGCGTTGGCAAATAGATTTAGAAGACTGCTCATCGTGGAGAATTTCCTGTTTTCTTTTCATAGGACTTTACTGAGCGTGTATATCCCATTAATAGTTGTCATGTACTTTAAAAACTATAGCTGGCTATCACCGATGGCCTTCATTCTTAATACTGTGGTTATTTCCTTATTCCAAGGGAAAGTAAATGCCTGGGCTACTGAAAATAGAAGGTACGATAAGCTGTGGGTTATATCTGGCGCAATAATAGCCACTTCATTCCTTGTCACATCCATAACGACCGTAATGCATATAAATGCACTGATTCTTATGGCTTTATTAATATTAATAGTTGGACAAATCTTAGCTGAATTGTTTAGCAGCGCTGCTTTAGCGATTTACATGGTGATTTATAGTCGTTCGGAGTCTTTAACTACGGACTTAAGTGCTATAAATCTAGGTGGACAGCTACAGAACGTTCTAGGCCCAACAATGTTTGGTAGTGCAGCAGTTTCATCTAACGGCCTTGTATCCCTTCTCATGTTTATTTTAACAACAGCTGTATCAGTACATGCGTATACGTATCGAGGTTTGAACAAAGGGGGCTAAAAAATGAATTTTGATGGTGAAGATAAGAGATGGGATGAATATTACAAAAGAGAATGGAATTATAAGGGTAAGCCATTGCCAAAAAATGCAATGGACTGGTAATTATTGGAAGATTGATAATCTACCAGAAGTGAGTGAATGGTTGAGTCAATTTCGACAAGAAAATACGCGATTATAATGCACAAAAAAGCCGATTTTCGAACAGCAAACTTTCGGCTTTTTTTGTGCGCTTTTTTGGATAACTTTTTTCGCGAAAAAAGGGACGGTTTAACGGGCTTGAATTTGGTGGCGTTTTGCGCAGCAAAATCGACACGGTTTTGACCTCGATTTTCAGGGGTGAACTTCATGGCAAATATTAAAGCCAATTCAGATAAACAAACTAAACGAATTAACTTTCGTCTAAATGAACTTGAATACGAGAAGCTATCACAGTCAGCAAGCACTTACGGTCTAACATTTCTAGTTATGCCAAACAGCTGGCTTTGAAATAAAAAAATTGTTTGTATGCTGTTGTACCAACAGGATTGCTCTCAGGGCTCGTATTTTGGCTTCTGACGCATTTTTTTGCTTAACAGGTGATTTATATATTGAATTGTCTTTAAATGGCTTATAACGCAAAATATTGATGAATTAGCTAGGTGTCGACGCACTATTTAACTGTCTGTC
>JAKDQI010000164.1 GCA_030454995.1 Pseudolactococcus plantarum
GAGTATTTAAAAAAAAATATACGATATAAGGCTATTTTAAATCTTGCCTTGCTGCTAAAAGCTTTTACCCTACCTCCAATCATCTATAAAATTTATGATAAGTTAACCTGCTCAGTAATTGTGGTAAAAAAAAAACGCACCATAGCGTTAGTTTTTTCATTATTAACAGAAAATGATTTGCAAATTATATACTTTTATTTAATCACCATCACATTACATGGTGCATGATTGACCACATATTGTGTTGTTGAGCCGATAAATAGTTTATCGATCATGCCTGTACCAGTTGAGCCGATAACGATTAAATCAATCCCATTATCTTCAGCGTATTGGACAATTTTACGTTTAGCATTATTATCATATAGGTCTCTTGCATCAAGTTCAACTTGTGCATTAACTAGCTCGTTCACTTTTGCAAGAATATCACTACCCATCTTGTCTAGTTCGGTTGTGCCAACTACCGACATATCTAACGTATCATAATAACGGTTTGTCTCTTTCACAGTTAACACCCATAACTTGCCATCATTTCTTTTAACGATTTCGATTGCTTCTTGAACTGCATGATAGGCTTGTTCTGATCCATCTACTGCGACTAGTACATTTTTGTATTGTTCTCTCATTATGATACCTCACCTTCTAATACTATTATAATCCTATCTAGATAAAAATGAAAATGATAACCTATCTAATTTTAAAACTTGACCTTTGGTTTAGACTATGGTAAAATCAGTATAGAATTTCGTTATCTTCGTTATAGTATCCTTTCGTCGAGATTTAAGAAAGGGGAATGTAAACAATGACATTCACATATACAAACGAAGACTTTAAATATAGCGTATCTCTGGATACTGTACAAGACAGATTTCAGGCTTATTTAAGTGAAGATAATACCATTTTTGCTTCAGGCGTAACACTTGAAGAAGCAATAGCTAATTTAAAATCAATTATTTAAAAAGGAAAAATCATAATGGCAAATTACTCGCCTTTATCTTAGCACTTACTTGTCATACTTGTGAGTGCCTTTTTTATACCTTTAACACAAAACAAAGCAAAAAATGATAAGCCGATGCTTATCATTTTTTTCATTTATATGGCTAAATACTATCTACCACATGTGATACAAACACCTAATCCTAATCAACCTGCTTTTCCGTCAGTTGACCATCTTCCATCATGTAGACTTTATCACAGTATTTCACCAGACGTAAATCATGTGTCACCATGATTGTCGCTTTATTTTTTTCTTTTGTTTCTTTAGCTAATATTTTAACAACCTCAAAAGCTTTATCTGTATCAAGGCTCGCTGTTGGCTCGTCTGCTAAGATAATCGTCGGATCATTATATAAAGCACGCACAATCGCGACACGTTGTCTTTCCCCTCCTGATAATTCATCAGGATATTTATTCACTAGTGTATCGACACCTAATTGTTCAAGGAGTTCAATCCCTTTCTTAGGTGCTTTAGTTTTTGTAATTTTATCAACTAACTGTAGCTGTTTTTTGACTGTTAAAAATGGGACTAGATTTGAAGCTTGTAAAATAAACCCTATTTCTTCAAATCTTAATTTAGCGCGTGCTTTCTCTTTTTTACCGCTAAAACTCGTGCCATTAACCAGCACTTCTCCTTCTGAAGGACTTTGTAAGCCACCAGCGATAGTCAGAAGTGTACTTTTCCCTGATCCAGATGGTCCGATAATCGCGACAAACTCACCTTTTTCGACAGAAAAGTTAGTTTCCTTCAATGCTTCTATTTTGTCATCACCATCTTTAAAATATTTAGTGACATTTTTTAATTCAATTGCATTCATTATTTTTACCTCCTATCCTATTGCTTTCAAAGGATCAATTTTTACAATCGAGCGAACTGAGAATAATGCCCCTAAGATTGCCACTAAAATAATCAAGATCCCAATACCTGCTAGAAACATAGGATTATTTTGGAATGGTACAGCATCTGGTAGCGCTAAAGAAGATAACAAAGTCAAGATTAACCCTGATATGACACCACCAGCAGAAAGTAAAACAGTTTGTGCAATTACAGACCTTGCGATATAGCTGCTTGAGATACCTTGTGCTTTCATGACACCAAAAATAGCTACTTTTTGCATCGTTAACACATAGATAAAAATACCAATAACAACAGCCGCAATCACAACTAGAAAACCAATCATAAAGCTAAAGGTTAAGACTTGTGCATGATAGCCTGGTTGCACATTAATAAATTCTGGTATAGATAATTTCTTTAAACCAGTTGGTTTGTCAGTCAGTTTGCCTTTTGTCACAATCGCATTAACTGTTAGTGTTTGTTGGCTGGCATTTCTACCATAACGAATCATCTTAAACGTATTTAGCGATGAATACAAGACAGGAGATACACTAAATTTTGCATTATCAGTAAAGCCAACGATAGTTAATTCTTGATCATTCGTCGCTAACTTAACTTTATCGCCAAGTTTATAATGATAACGCGTTTTCAAACTATTATCGGCAACAACTTCACCATTTTTAGAGAATAGTTTACCTTCTGTGATATTAGGTTTTAAGAACTCATCTTTTTTAATCCCAAAGAAGCTAACATTTTGCTTATCATCAGTTTTTTTGACATTTAAAATAATACCAGGTGTTTGAGCTAATACTGCTTTATCTTTGGCTTGCACCTGATTAATCGCATCTAGATCAATCATTGACATAGCAAGTGTATCATTTGCCTTATCAGATAATAAGATATCTGTTGCGTCCCATTTATTAACAGCTAACTGATATTGTTGGGCTAAGCCATAAGCAAGACCTGATAGGAAAAATACTAAGTAGGCAATCAAAAATGTCACACCTATCACAAGTGTATACCTTAATTTTAAATGCCGAATTTCATTCAATGCTAAAAACATGTTTCATCCTCCTGATTAATCATTCATAAACTG
>JAKDQI010000165.1 GCA_030454995.1 Pseudolactococcus plantarum
AATGTTATTGTAAATATTTTGATCATCAATTGTATTGAATTGAGGGGAGAAACAATGAAAAGAGCACAAGTTATAATAGGGCTAATTTTAGGATTTAGTTCAGCTTCGATGGTTTGTTTTGCTAATTCTGTATCAGCTGATACTTATTTAAAAACAAATGAAAATTATTATCGTTCAACAGGGATTGATCGAGGTTTTTTAGATCAGCAAATTTCAGAGACAGTTTTGGGTACAGACATTTGGAATAAGTTTCAAATAGCAGTCTCAAGGAATTTAGTTACTTATGAATCAGGGATGACTTTTAACCAATATTATTTGGCTAATAATATTTCTCCAGAAGATAATTTTATTGTTTACCCAAATCTGACAAATCAGTTAGTAAAACTTTCCTCGGGTGCCTATCTAAATGCAAATCCTAACACTAAAGGGGCCAAAGATTCAAGCGGCAATTTGGTGGATTATGTTACCTATGTTGGTCCTACTGATGATAGAGGTGCATACTGGGGAGATAAAGAGTTAGAAGATCCCGTGCTTTTTTCTCGTTTAACAGTAGGTAATTTACCTAAAGTCGATAACCCATTACTGACAGTTTTCCCAGGAGGAACTCAACTCTTTCCTACACAAATAGGTTATGGTGAAAGTGGTACAGTAAATGACTACATGTTAAACGATAAAAATAATTTTATTATTCCAACTCGTTTCAATGTTGTCAGAAATGATGTGTATCTTACAATGAGAAGTCGTGCTTATTTTGGTGCTGGGATACAAGGTGCACAAGCATATCTGAGTGCTGACTCTATCCAAGGAGCTGTGGTTGGTTCAGTAGATAATCCCAAGTCTTATATTGATACTAATACGAACGTTTTTCTTACACCACAAGGTTATGATCAATTGGGAACATATTCAAAAATTATTTCTAATTCGGTATATAGTAATGCAAGTAAGACACTTCAAAAAGTTGGGATAGATCAGTTTTCTCAAAAAATGAACGATGGTATGAAAAGTATCCAAAGCAATAGCAGGGTTAATGATATTGTTTCAGGTAATGGTGGGCAGATTCAGTTGACTGGTTTTTATAGAGAGTCACTAATAGATAATCAATACACTTCGGACAATGCTAATAGGTTATCTGATTCTAGTCATATCATAAACGTAAATTATTATATGTATACTTCGGGTAATACAAATCAGACTGTTACAACTCCTTTGGCACCAAATGGACAACACCTCTATTCTCCAAATGTGTCACAATTTAAGCTTGAAACGACAAGACCATATTTTACAGTTTCCAGTACGGAAGTACAACCAATCCAAGAAAAAACAGCATTAGCAGATTTTGACAATATTTTAGGCAGTAATAGTATAACAGTTACTGATAAAGGGATCTCACCAAATGGTGAGACTATTACAATTGATAAAGATAACATCAAAGTTAGAGTCAGTCTTGATGAAGGTAAAACATACACAGAATCAATTTATAGCCTTTCTGATTTAAAGAAAGCATTGGAAGACAAAACGTTTGATTCTGAAAAAATAACACTAGCATATACTTATTCTGCGACAGATGCTGATGAAAGTAATGTTGGTAAATTACCAAATGAAATTTTAGATAATACTGGCGCTTATGCTGTACCTTATATTCGTACATTAATTCTAGAACCAAGAATAGAGGGTACTGTAATTACAAAATATACAGATACTACTGGTAAGGAAATAGCCGAACGTAACACTACAACAGGAGTTGTGGGGAAAGAATATACGACGGTTGCTAAAACAATTCCTGGATATACTTTAACTGTCACACCAAGTAATTCAACTGGTAATTATGAAGAAGGTATTAGAGAAGTTACGTATGTCTACACAAAAAATAACATACCCGAACCAGTTATAGAAGGAGCTATAATTACTAAGTACGTTAATGAAGATGGTGTAGAAATCTCTGGACAGAATCAGACTACTGGTACAGTCGGAACGGACTATTCAACGATTGAAAAAATAATCCCTGGATATACTATAAAAACAGTACCTACAAATCATATTGGTACTTATGCTAATGGTGTTCAAACTGTAACATATATTTATAGTTTAAATGGTGAAGTCCCATCTATAATTGAAGGAACGGTTATCACAAAATATGTAGATGAAGCTGGTGATGAAATTTCTGCTCAAAATCATTTAACAGGTACAGTTGGTACCAATTATGATACGATACAAAAAACTATTCCTGGGTATACCATTAAGACAGTACCAAACAATAAAACAGGAGTTTATACGGATGGCATTCAAAATGTTGTATATGTCTATAAACTAAATGATATACCTAACCCAATTATAGAGGGGATAGTTGTAACAAAATATATTGATGAGACTGGAAAAGAAATTTCTGCTCAAAATCAGACAACTGGAACAGTTGGTACCAATTATGATACGGTACAAAAAAGCATTTCTGGATATACACTCAAAACGATACCTGATAATAAGACAGGTATCTATTCAGACGGATTGACAACAGTTACTTATATTTATTCCAAGGTCATCACGTCTGGTGAAAAGATAAAAGGAACAGTTGTAGTAAAATATGTAGATGAAGCTGGTAATGAAATATCTAGTCGAGATGTATCAAACGGTGAAGTAGGTACAGATTATACAACAAATAAGAAAACGATTCCTGGATATAGTTTCAAATCTGTATCTGATAATCAAACAGGACGTTATCAAGATGGAGTTATAACTGTTATTTATGTTTATACACAGGATACGGGAGTTGCCACATCGTTACCTGGTAATAACTCTGTTGGTGGTGAACAAATTAAGAATTCAGATAATTTATTACCAAGCACAGGCGAAAAATCACAAACAGGTTTAAGATTCGTTGGACTTACTTTAATAATTACCTTGTTAGGTTTTGTGGGG
>JAKDQI010000166.1 GCA_030454995.1 Pseudolactococcus plantarum
TTTTAATCTGGCCCAAATATTTGAAATATAACTTGATTTTAGGGCATAATCTTTACCATACATTTCTTGTTTTATTTTTTCAATTCTTAGATGAAAAGCATTCACAAAAAAGGCAATGCCATATACGCAAATAATGCTAAACCCTAGCCATCCTGTAGCACCGAGTGTTATTCCTAATAGCATTGGCATGATTGAAAAGAATCCCACTAATAATAAAAGTAACAGGCCTATAATGCCAAACATACGTTGTATCATATAATTTTTTTTAGGGAAGATATTAGCAAGAACTATTGCAGTTACAACAACGAAAACAAAGATTAATATAAACTTCACAAAGGAAAAATACCCAATTCCTATATAGATGGATTCTGTCATGAAGTGATAATCAGCTGTTTCAAATGAACTCTTTGCTATAGCACAAGGAAGATAAGCACCGTAGCCGTACATCATTGTACCCAGCATTATCCACGGGATTATTGTAAATAACCTTTTCGCAATTTTATCTGAATCAGAAAATCCTAGATCATAATAAAATGGTCTATTTTTAGAAAATAGATTCGGACTTATTTTTTTAGATTCTTCAAATGAAGCATTAAATAAAGTTTTATGTGAATCCATATTTTTTTCCTCCAAAGCATGATGTGACATTTTTCCAAGCGCCTTTTGCGGCTTTCCCAACAGATTTGCCAATATCTTCTGCTTTATCCACTAGCCAATCTCCGCCTTTTTCAATTGCACCATAAAACTCATCTTTTTCTTTAGGAGCTAAAACTCCTGCTAGTGCATTAATACTCCCTGCAGCAAATCCGAATCCTGCACCAACCGACCCACCAACTGCAGCTCCAGTTAGTGCCCCCCTCAATCGGTCCTGCACTTTTCAGCTGATTAACACCTGCATGAACTGCTGCTTTTCCTACATTCTTATAACCTGCACTAGTCTTATCATGGTAAGACGCGTAACCATCAACCCCAGCGGTAGCTATCATGGCAACCCAACCAGCTTTACCAGCTATTTTACCAAGTGGTTTAAGTTTTGATAGCTTAGTGCTTGTCGTAACGACACCTTTCTTAACGAAGTCTGTGCCCCATCCTACGTACTTACTTAACGGCTTCGTATACTTTGCGATACCCTTAAAATCTTTCAGTTTCTCTACTTTTTTTAAAAACTGATTAAAACTTCCGTCCATAGCAGATAACATTTTTCTAGCTGCTGGATTATCTAATGTGCGTAAAAATTTCTTTGTCTCTCGCCAATCTTGCATGAGATAGTTAAATGTTTTTTGTCCATGCTTACCAAAAAGTGCAAATTGTTTTTCTGATAAATTACCTGGCTTCATGAGGGTAATGATCCCCTTCATATATTTGATACCTGTTGTTTTACTCACTTTTTTCTGAAGTTCATATAAAGTCATGAAGTCATCAAAAGGAATCCCCAGTTGTTTTGCAATTTTTTTAAAGTTGTCTTGGCTAGGCTCAGTTTTTTGCACTTTCCTAAACCAAGACTTATCCATCCCACTAGCCAAACGATATGAGCCGTCCGAGTTAATCCTACTCCCATTCAGTGCCTCAACACCTTGCATGGCAAGTTTTAACTTCGAGAGACTATCTTGAAATAAGTGACTTGTTTGGGCATTAAACTGACGTAGCTTATCTAGTTTTTCTTGCGTTTTACGGATTTCTTCATCTACACTATTGCCCCAGTTATCTAGTTGTTGCTTGGCATCTGTAAACTGTGAGATTGTTAGATCAATGGCAACACCAATTGGCCCTGCCACTAAAGACAGGATATGGTGTTGATAGACAGCTGATAAAGCCTCTTGTGCTGATTTTTGTGACTGAAGCACTGAAATCTGTGCTACAAGTTTATCTTCATAAATCGGTTCATTAGGCATATATGACTTGGCTGAAGTAAAAGCTACCAAGTCTTGCGCTATCCCATCAATGGCCGATGTCGTATGCTTGATAGTTGGTAACACGCAGTCTTGCATCAAACCCAGACCTTTTCGATACGCCTTTCCATCTAGTTTGCCTCCTCCAACTACTGTCGTTAGATGTGCGGTCGCCATTTTCAACCGATTTAAGAACGTTCGACTCATCTGTAAATCACTGGTCAGCTGTGTTTCAACCAGATTCGCATCAGTTGGTATGTAGATTAATCCCATGATAGGCCATTCCTTTCTTTTTGGAGTGCTTCTCTTTTATCCTCAGTTTCTTGAATCATTTTCGAATAAACAGTTGTAATTGCTTCGTCTTGGTGATCAATAAAACTGTGAATATAAGCATCTCGACCGTGATGCTCTTGTTGCGCCCACTGAGCTGCAATGCTCCCTTGACGAATCATCTCATCATCAAGTTCTCTAAGTTTTAGTGCACTGCGCGTAATCTCATTACCAAAGGAGTCTAAAGCACGTTTCATGTCACGCTTTTGACTGCAAATCTCATCTTGCTTGGACTCAATATCTAGTATTTGACGATTATAGGCTAATCTTTTATCAGCGTTCTTATCCTTTATCATTATTTTCCTCCAGAAAACTGCTTGCTATCTTGGGCGTCTCTGGCTTGGATAACCTTAGCTAAATCTGTAAACTTATCTGCCTGTTTTTTAATACAGGACCCTAGTTTAGCTAAATCTCCCAACAGTTCTTTAGAAACAGTTGCTCCTTTTTTAATGCTACCAATATTACTTGCACCAATAGGGAGATGACTGCCTTTAAAACTGCCAGTATCTACTCCCCAAAATTTAGATACAGCATCAGTTGCTGTCCCTATATCAGACTTAATAGCTTGTCCCATTCTCATCGTCCTCCTTCATCTGTCTAAGTTTGTAAAATGGCTCATTTTTCTTTTCATCCTATCTCCTAAAATAAAAAAGCACCACACGGGCGCTCTCAATTAGAA
>JAKDQI010000167.1 GCA_030454995.1 Pseudolactococcus plantarum
ATCCCTCATATTTTCAGGATATCATAAGCCATCCTGAAACAGCCCATCACCACAAGTCTCTCTTTCTAAATACAAAAATTGAGTTTTGAAAAGCAAAAAAAACGACTTTCGAAAAACTCAGTTATCAGGAACTTTTGATATGAATTATGTTGTAGGTTAGTGGCTATGGCTGTGAAAGCTACAAGTTCAGCAGCGAAAACTAAAGATGGATTTAGTGTCAATATATGCATCAGTTTTTTCCTACTTTACTTGATATGATAGCTCACGAATTCGTTAAAGATATACCAATTTATACTATTTTTTACTTATAGCTTATGTAATTGCTAAATATTCCAAAAAAAATTATTTTTTATTTAGTCTATACCATATTTTTCAAAACAGGAAAATGATATCATCAACACCGACCACGATATTATCACCATGCTTGACAACTCTGCCGTTAATGACTGATTCGGTAACTTTTTCGCCTGAGATAAGTTTGGCTTTAGGCATAGCTGACCATTTGACCGGTTCACCTTTTTTATGAGGGCTAGAGCCATCGGAATCATCCCCGTAGAATAAACCATATTCAGCTGTTTTCATTTCAGCTTTCCCCTGAGCTTTTTCACCCGTTGCTTTATCAGACTTCCAAAGTTTGTTTTCGCCCTTAACCTCCTGATTTATGCCCTGAGCTGTACCGTAGACAATCTCAGTTTGATTATCTTGCCAAGTCAAGGTCACTTCAATTGGTTTGAAAGTGTTAACAAAGCCAGCGCTTGCCTTAGTTTCATCTAGCTTATACTTGCCCAGAGGTAGATTTTTAAAGACGAGTTTTCCGGCTTTGTCCGTCTTAGCCGTGTAGACTTTCCCGTCAGTTAGGCTTGTCAATCTCAGTTCATTATCTACCAAGGTATAGTTTTCATTCCACATCTTGTCACCGGACTCGGCCCCTCTTTTCGTGACCGTAATCTCACCCATGACCGGCTTATTTTCAACTTTGACGACTGGTGCAGCATCTCCTTTTTTACCAGCAACGACTGTCACTTTGTAAGTTTTAAGGTTGTGCGTTTGACCCGTCACAGATGTCACGGAACTTGCCCGCTCTTTAAGCGTATATTCACCAGGTTTTAATTTGGGACTTTCAACCGCGCTACCATTTACAGGGATTGCAATGTCTCCGACATCTTTACCATCTTTATCATAGATGTCAAAAACAAGTGGTAAAAAGCTATACAAATTATTAGGCATTGTATCGCCATAACCCAAAAGAGACTTATCCAACTTAAACGTTCCGTCCAGGACAACTTTGATATCCGTTCTACCAAAAATCCCCAAAGCAATTGTGGATTTTTGATTTTCTCCGTCATACTTAACAACATTGGTTGTATTAGTTGAGACCTTAATCAAACTTTTAGCACCAAGTATTTTGCCATCCGTTTCATTTGTTGTGGTACTCGGCCCAACTAACACACCATTATCTAGTGTAATTTGTGTATTTGATGATAAGATGATTCCTTGAAGTCCTAACGTATCATAACTAACGCGTTGAGAAGAATCAATATCCGAATAGCGAGTGGCTTGTAGCACGCTATCAATCTCTGCACCCGTATTATGATTGATCAGCGTATAGCTAAAGGTAACTTGATCAAGTTGCGCAACACCAGATGTATTCCACCAACCTACACCTCCTGATCCTGTGCCACCTCCTGATCCCGTTTCCCCCTCACCGGGACCACCAGTCGCCCCTTCAAAGGGTGCACCAACATCAATTTGAAGTGTCCCGTCACTTGCTTGCCCCTGGAGTGCAACCATGAGTCCTGTTTTGGGAAGTGCTGTATTACTCGCATTGTCAATTGGATTGTAAGAGTTTAAAGTCAGCTTCACATCAATTGGAATAATATTATCTGACATGTCCTTGACAGACCCCATATTCTTAATCAAGATGCTTTGACCTTCATCCATTTTGAGCGCTTGTGCACCCGAAAATCCATCTTGTCGCATAAAATAGCCAATACCAGTCGTTGGAACACTGCGAGTCCCATCAATTGTTGTATTAGACTGCCAAGCAAGGTTGTTTGCGACATACTTTACAGAGTTTGCTTTGTCACCAACAACTGCCCGCACAACATCTGAAAATTTTTCAGATGACATATCATTATTGGGCGTTTTGACAACTGGCTTACCATTAGCTGTCCCAATCGTTACCGCACCAGTGTCACTGAGTTCATCTGCCTTAACGACAACGACTTGAAATAGTTGCGTAAGCGGGGAGGTTTGGCTCACCGCTATCCCACCACCAACTAATATCGCAAGGGCACTTGACGTATAGAGCCATTTTTTTCCTGATTTCCATTTTTTATTCACAATTTGCCTCTTTCTAGTTTCGTAAACAAAATAAAAAGCGTTCAGTCGAGCGCTTATTTTTGAGCAATAAAAAAGACAAGCATTTTATCTCTTGTCTTATTATGATTATCTTTACTTATTATTTTGCATAAACATTGAGTGATTCATCACCACCCATAACTGAATGACCTTTTTCAAGTGCTCCTTGCTCAGCTGGTGTTGTATTGCCCCACTGATTACCTGGGCTTGGTGTTTGTTGTGCAGGTGGCGCAGGAGTTGATTGACTTGGCGAGTTAGGGACTTCAGATTGTCCTGAATAGTTGTCATTAGGTTGGACTTGTTGTTGCGGTTCACTGACAGCTTGAGCTGCTTGGTCTGCTTGATCTTTTCCAGATTCCGCTTGAGCTTTGGCATCATTTTCTGCCTGCACTTTAGCTGCTAATTCTGCTTGGACCTTAATAGAGACATAAGATAAATCTTTACGATAGGTCCATCCTTCTGCTTCT
>JAKDQI010000168.1 GCA_030454995.1 Pseudolactococcus plantarum
ATCAATATTATCTTTATTTAAGATAGTATTCATTTTATACTGTGTCGCAAATAAAATCACTGGGTATTTTGCTTTCATACTACTAAAAATTTTGAAACTAAATAAGACATCAGGTACTTCACCTTTATTTTCCGTCAAATAATACTGTGTTTTGTTTTTTAATCCTGCATATTTTGATTGTGCTTTAAAATAAGATAAACCACCACCTACCAAAATTAAGATAATGAGTATGATAGTTAGACGAGTCGCTAGTTTTTGAGTTGCCTGTCTATTCGGGTTTGTATCTAGAATTTCAAATGGCGAACTCGTAGCGCTATCAGATTCGACTTGAAAAGGTTGCACATGAGTCATATCATATTGACTTTCATCTTGTTGTTGGCTTGATAACTCACTAGCCAGATGTTGATAAGTCTCAAACTCACGTTGACAGGTCGCGAGTAACGCATCGTTTTTTATTTTTAACATTGATAAAGGTGCCAAAATAACTGTAAAATCAGGAGTTTTACTAGCTAAGTTAAACTTTGAGAATTTACCCAGAATTGGTTTAGATTGCTTTAACTTATAATCAGTTGGATTTTTGACTTGTACTTGAAGGTAACGTTGTGTACTTTTTCCAGCACTTACGACTTTCATGCTAATATCAGTCATATCAGACCACAGCACTGGACCAACTATTTGTTGTTCCCCAAATGAAACTGGTTGGTAGGTGATTCCTGTTTCATCAACTCTTAATATGATTTGTTTGTTGGACTTCACACAAATGATACCGACCATGATACCTATGATGATGAAAAAGATACCAAATAATAAGACAAGGATAGGTGTATCAGGCGTAAAGATGAACCCCAAAAACATGACAATACCAAGCACTAATATACTGATTGACGTAATTGCTAGTTTTATGATACTCGCTTTTACCTCTAAAGGAATAGCTAGTTGTTTGTCACGATGTTTTTTCATTTAGACCTTTTCTAATCATATGATATGTGATACTGTCTATTATATCATGCTAAATACAATAAAAAAACACATCAACGCTATGCATAAATTCGATGTGTTTTTGTAATTAACAGTTATCATATTAACCATCTATTAGCACTTTAATAAGTCGTAATAAGGCCTTATTTCAGTCTTATAATGATTAATGCGCTATCATTTCTTGAGCAACTTCACTTGCACTCATAGCAGCTGGATAGTATGTCGGCCAGTTAGTAAGTTCTGACGTCAAGGCTGCTTGACTTTCATTCCCGAAATAAATATGGTAGTGTTCTGCTTTAGTAGGTGCTATAGTGTGATCGCTAAATTGGAAGTATTTAAAAGCACCATTTGTATCACCAACAGCTTCAAAAAGATAGCGAACCCCTCTATTTCCTTTTTCATAGTTAAGAATTTCTTTACCAGCATATTTATAAGTTGCTTTATGTGCTTGTCCATCTATATAGAATGTCACCTCATCGCCTTTTATATCGATTTTATTAACATTAGTTTTATAGCCTGTCTCATAATAAGCCTTATAAGCTTCAACGCTTTTATCTTTATTTCTTAGAGATTTATAAGTCATAACTTGATCAAGATCACCATTTTGCAGTAATGGGTAAACAGATTGCCATGAACCAGCCCAATCAGATAGACTTCTATCTTTGACTTGACTATCTTTAAAATAACCCTGTGCAGCTGTTTTCTCTTCTTGTTTTTCTGGTTCAATTGCTGTGACTTTACTATCAGCGTCTGTTGTTTTCTTTAGATTATCCAGATTTTGCATCATAACTGAAATATAGTCGTCACCTGTTTTTTCTTGTTCTTGTGTCAATGACTCTAAAGGATTTAAAGCAAGTGTTTTCACGTTTGCTTCTTTTGCTAATGTTTTGGCAACTTTATCTGTTGCGTTTTCTTCAAAATAAATATATTTGATATCATTTTTTTCTACATAAGCTTTTAAGTCTTTTAATCTCGTAGCAGATGGCTCAACATCTGGATTAATGCCAGAAACAGATACTTGATTTAAGCCATATTCCATCGCTAAATAAGCAAATGCCGCATGTTGTGTGACAAAGTTTTTTTGTTTTGCATTAGATAAGCCATCTTTATAAGCTGTGTCCAATGCTTTTAGTTTCTTCAAATAATTGTGGGCATTCTGAGTGAAAACTTCTTTTTTCTTAGGAAATTTTTTAATCAGTTGGTCACGGATTGTCTCAACTTCTTTAATAGCTAGACTAGGAGCCAACCAAACATGCGGGTCTAATGCATGGCTATGTCCTTCATGACCTGCTTCTTCTTCTTCACTGATGCCAGGTAATAACAAAATACCATTTGATGCTTTAATCACATCTACTTTTTTCATATCTTTGGTCGTTTTTTTAACCCATGTTTCCATGTTTTCATTGTTATATACAAAAGCATCAGAATCCTGAATGGCAGCAACATCTTTTGCCGATGGTTCAAAATCATGTGGCTCAACACCTGGTTTAACTAATACTGAAACACTTGCTTCATCTCCAACGACTTGTTTTGTAAATTCTTGCATGGGATAAAATGTTGTAACAATATTGAGTTTATCACTCTTTTGACTTGTTTTATCTCCATTTCCGCAAGCAGCTAATGTTAATATTGCTGTGGCAGCTAATAATCCTAAAAATAATTTCTTCTTCATCTTTCTCTTTCTAAAATTAGTTTACCAGTTAAACATATAATCAAAAAAAATATAGTTACTGATATGCGACAATAAAATATTTTAAAAATGACTTTAATAACAATAAAAAGTCATTTACCAGTTAAGTATATCATATAAAAAAATAATGTCAAACTAAA
>JAKDQI010000169.1 GCA_030454995.1 Pseudolactococcus plantarum
CGCCGATACAGGTTTATCTGGGTGGCTAACTTGGACTTGCAATTTGCCTTTTTAATCTTTGACTTGTTTTTTTATTATTAAAATTAAACATATACTAATAGTGTAACATGAAGTTATATCAAAAAAAGTCCTGTAACAGACTCTTCATAAATTGTTATATATTCGTAATGTTAAGGTTTTCCAGATGATTTTGACACCTTATTCAAGCTTTTAGCGACTAAATCTAAATATTGACTTGAAACATCTGGCTTGCCACCAAAATGAATTTTATCTGCCCATAATTCACTTGATTGTGGTGAAATGAAAGAAGCCCAGTCAGCCAATTGTACCCACTTATATTTTTTGGAAATGTCTAATAACTGGGTATTAAACTGATTTATCACAGTTATATTATTGCCATCAAAAGGTGTAACAAAAACAATACGTGTCCCCTTAGGACTTTCATCAATAATTTTTTGTACATCTGAAATCATATTGTCTGTAACATTAGCACCTGCTGAAATAATGATATAACGGCCTATCGTATGATCTTTGACTTTTTTTGCAAATAAATCATAGATAGTGTTATAATTTCGACCGACTTCAGCATCTATATCTGCATCAGGTAAAATTGTTGTCAGGTATGGGACAACGCCAACCATAACAGAATCTCCCAAAACTGTTTGTGTTGAATTTAAAACAGTATCTGATACTGTCGCCACATCTTTCAACACAGCCTGTGTTGATTGTGGATTTGTACTAGTTGAAAACCCTAATGCAGGATTTTGCCAAGTTGTATTTGCAAAGATATCATTCCCTGTATCGATCAAGTTTTGTGCTAGCATACCTTGTTGATTCAGGTCTGTCATTGTTTTACTAATTTGTGCTTCGTTGATACTTTGTTCAATTTTAGATATTTTAGGAGCAGAAATGACAATAGCAAAACCAATAATCCCTATACCGAAAACACCAGCATAAAAATATTTACTTCTCATAAAACTCAGTAGTTCTTTTCCATGAAAGTATGGTTCCACATAGTAATAAACAAAACTTGCACACGCTAAAGATACGATAAAACTTAATACACCTGCTATAAATACTTGATGGACAAAGTTAGATATAATCAGCCAAACCGGCCAATGAAATAGATACACACTATAAGATGTATCAGCTAACATAGTCAGAACTTTAGGTTCTTCAACAGTGATACGCTCGTTTAGTATGCGAAACTGAACAATCAAGATACCTGCAAGCAAACTCGCTGCAATAAGATTAGTTCTAACCGTCCAAATGCTTTCAAATTTACCAAATATTGTTAAACCTAATAAGCATAACAACGGTATAATCGTCCACATTAACCATCTTTTCATCGGATAATTAGCAAATTTTTCACGTTGATGTGCGTCAATTTTAATGCCTACAAAAACAGAGATGACAGCACCGATGAAAAACGGAAACATATGTGTGCCAAAAGAAAAGTAGCTATAACTCAAATATTTGGGATCAAAAGTCACTTGAAGTCTTATAATTGAAAAGATAGTCATGATAAAACTAATCAAAAGCATTATTAATCGTGTATATCCCAGCAAAAGTTTACCATTCTTGTTGAAATATCTTAACAAGAAAACAATAGCAAAGAGTAGCACCCCCCAAATCAAATAGAATAAAAATTCAAGTGATAATGTCCAAGTATGGACAAATAATTTCGGCGTCTGTTGTGCTTCGTATGACGAACCAGATAAAATTTCAAACCTGTTCGTTGCAAAACCAATAGCTGCAGCTACTTGTTTAGCTAGATTTGCACGAAAATCAGAAGGCAATAGCAGTGTAAACGGTAATACGCTAGCAATCATTAAAACAAGTGGCGGAAAAATCCTTAAAAAACGCCGCTTATAATACTTTAATAAATCAAAACCATTCGTTTTTTCAAGCTCAATAAAAAATAGTGACGTAATCAAATAACCTGAAAAAACGAAAAAAATATCAACCCCAATGAAACCACCAGGAAATTGTTTAACAAAAAAATGATACAGTAATACTAAAACAAGGCCAATAATTCTAACTAATGAAAACCATCTAATTCTCATTTTGAGGTACTCCAGACTTAAATTTACTTGTTATTGTTTGACCTAAAATAGTGGTGTAAGTCCCCTGTCCATTAGGTAAACCGCGACCCCATTCTCCTTGGTAACTAGCTTTATTAGAAAAGAGCATGTTGCCTTGCCAACTTCCTGCAAATCGCCAATTCCCAGTGTAAGAAAAATGAGTTGTTTTTGTTACAAATTGATCAGCATTTCTTTTTACAACCGTATGATCTTTCATCTCGACAGTCGTGTTTTTATCAGTTGTTTGCTTAACACTGTAACCATCTTTTTTTTGATAGTTGACAGCACCGTTAATTTTTCCTGATTTAAATTTTGCTGTCAATGTATTACCTGTTTTATCGGTTACAACAGCATTACCAGAAAATTGCCCATTCTCTAAGCCACCCTTATAAACAAAAGACTTGTCCAATGATGCTTGCGTTGCTTGGCCTGAAAAACTAATCACATCTGTCGCATAGAGATAAGCTAAGACAATCACAAAAAGACTAACAAAAATTGCTAGTGTTTGACTACTTAGTTTTCTATAAGTTTTGTGTTTATTCTCCCTTACAGGCACATCAGTTGTATGAGATAGATGTTTAGATTCAGATATATCAGAAAACTGATTATCGTCTTTTTGTTTATTTTGTGTTAGATCTAAGCGTCTTTTCGCCTCTAACTCTGCTAATTTTTCTTTAAAAGTTTGAGCCATTTTCTTTTTTTCCTTAGCTATAACGTCA
>JAKDQI010000170.1 GCA_030454995.1 Pseudolactococcus plantarum
TAACCGCCTAAAGTGGTATCCATTGCTTTTGCTTCATTATAGGTTGCATTAGATTTGGTCACCGTCTTTGGTATGTGCTTTTGTCTTGATTGTAGGAACAACTGGTGTCACAGGTTTATCTACTAATGTTCCAAGATTGACATTAAACATAGTAGAATTATCAGTCACTTTAGCAGTCGTGATGTCAAGCGTTGTAATTACTTGTTTTGTAACAGTATCAGTAAATGTTACTGTATATCCTGTGATATTTCCGTCCTTATCTTTATTTGTTGTAGTAACAATAGAGATTGGATTGATTAATTGAAGGGTATCACCTTCTT
This sequence comes from Pseudolactococcus plantarum, assembly GCA_030454995.1. GTDB lineage: Bacteria > Bacillota > Bacilli > Lactobacillales > Streptococcaceae > Pseudolactococcus > Pseudolactococcus plantarum_A. The sequence goes on from JAKDQI010000170.1 coordinate 321, forward strand.
GTGGTAATTCTTCAAGAAGTCCGTCACCAAACGGAATTTTGGTGAAATTAACTTGTCCGTTGTTAGTCACACCGTTAGAATCTTCAGTTGCTTTAGAGGTTACCTCAATTGGTTCACCTTTTGTTCCATTGGTTGGAGTATAACGGAAAGTACGACCATTTAAACCAGTATGTGATCCATTGACATCTTGAGCTTTTATGAATCCAAAGCTATAATCTAATGGTTTATCAGTAGCGATTGCACTATCAACATAGTTATTTGTTTTTGAATCAAACTTATCGTTTTTATCAAATTGAACTTTAATACGTTTGGTGCTTAGGTCATAACCTTCAGGTGCTTGAAGTTCTCCCCACTCATATTCTTTGCTATTATCAAGATTTTTAACAGCAACACCTGCTTTTAAATCTGTCATTTTCAATTGAACAGTATCGTTATTGGTTTTTGTACCTGAAATTACAGAAATTGGATAACCCTTTTGACCGTCAGAATATTTAACTAAAGTGTTTGTTCCTGCTTTGTAAAGCCCCCAAACAGAATTTACTAAACTTCCTTTTCCTTTTTCTGTTTTAGTAGAATTAGTATCTGCATCATGTTTTAACAAATCAGCTTCACCAAGTCCGATAATGTTTATATTTAATGCTCCCATAGCTTGTGAAGGGTCTTGTGATGCTAGAACTGATTGGCTAGATTTCCCAGTACTATCTCCGTCAGTAGAGTACACATAGTAAGGCAAACTTGCAGTTGCAGAACCAGTATTCCAAAATTGCAAAGCTTTTGAGAACAGCCCTATTTTACTAGAAATATCAGCTTTTAATTTTACATCATTACCTGAAACTGAAGCTGTCACACCGTCTATATTACTTTTAAAATTAGGGAAGTTAGCCATAACTCCTTTAGAGTCCGTAAGTTTCTTTTCTACTCCTTGAATCAGCTCTACCGTTGAACCATTAAAGCTAGGTAATTCACGCATTTTCTTAGCTTGATTAATTAAATCATTTGCGCCTGTTTTAATTGCATTAGCATCATGAAGTAATGTATTGTCTTTGACTACTAAATCTTTTGTTTGATTTTCAGAAATGCCTGCTTCATCGAGCAAAAGATATGTAGCGTGTTGAGCTTGTGCATAAGCAAGCTCTGAACCGTCTTTTTGTGCAAGATAATCTACATTATTAAGAACTGCTATTTGTTCATCTGTCAAAGCATTCAAAATTCCATTTGTTGCATCTAATTGAGCTTTTGTGGAATTGTTTGGAAGTGGAACTCCTAGACCAAGACACCATGCAGGTGTACCGTCTGCTAGTTTAAGCATAGGTTTTGGGTGTTCTTTTCCTGTTTGGTCGATTTCATAATACAAAGGCTTATTATTTTCCCAGTTAACCGTTGTATCCGTTGGTAAACTAGCCTTCGCACTTGTACTTTGTGCACTAGCATATACAAGTCCTGCTGTACCCAAACCCACAGCCAAAACTCCTGCAAAGGCAACAAATGCTTTTTTTCGCTTGTGCATTTTCCAATTTGTGACTTTCTTTTCCGTCAAGTCATTCAACAATTTTTCCAATTTACGCATGAGTAAATCTCCTTTTTTAATTTAGCTAAAATAAAAAAACTGCCATTTCTGACAGTTAAGCGACTAGTTTTTTGTCGTTTCGGACAAGTTTTATTTATTTTTAAATATGAATAAGTTACAAAACACCGACCCTATACCATTTATAATAGTCGCCATAAACGCAGCCGACTTGATTTCTAAACCTAAAAAAAAAATAAAAAACAATGAACAAAATACAACTGAAATTGTCTGTGCTATTACTTCAATTACAAATTGCTTAACATATATCATGGTTACCTACTTATTTTCTTTCTTGAAGTTCTAACTGTAGTTTTTCTACATGAGTGCTGACTTGCCATTTATTATTGACCTGTCTTATCTCTACAATAGGAGATTTGACCTTTTCATCAAACACATTGAAAACATTATTAACCCAACTTTTATTGTTAAAATCATGGACTACGGTATTCATATAATCTTGATAGTCAATTTGCCATTCAGTTGCTTGCTCAAAATTTTTAGCAAACGCAATAGAAGGAATACCTTGTAATTCAGAAACCCAGTCTTTTTCTTCCCCCTCAGAATATATATTTACAGTTTGTGAATCATCTGAAGGAGCTTGAGAACTTACACTATTTGATAAAGCATTTGATAGAACAACTAGAAAAATTAATACCAATAATATTATTATGATATTCGTTGTTTTATTATTTTCATTTTTCATTTTTTCTACCTACCAAATAATCTATGCTGACATCAAAATAATCTGCGAGCTTTATCAAAGTTTCACCACTAGGTGAACGTTCGCCTACTTCCCACCTACGATAATTTTGCTGTGACATTCCCAAATGAACACCTACTTGACTTTGTGTAAGTCCTTTTTCTTTTCGCAACTCTTTTAATCTTTCAGCAAATACACTCATAATTCAACCT
>JAKDQI010000171.1 GCA_030454995.1 Pseudolactococcus plantarum
CATCAGACTGAGTGGCTAAAAAGCCATCCAAACTGATTGCCCCATAAAAAAATACTTGCCGCATTGTTTTTCTCCTTAATCGGATTTTTTAAAAATATACGCTTTTATTATAACATATTCCGATCTTTCTACTAAACAGTTCAAAATTGACAACATACAAAATCCACCAAAATACTGATGGATTTCTATTAGTCTATAATTGACATATCTATTGAATCAGCAAAACTCATTGATGTTTTTTTCTCAGAATAGTCATACCAAATGTTACTAAAAGGACAATTGTCCCAAATATGGTTTCACTCATCCCATTTTTAGCACCAGTATCGGGTAATTCTTTTTTATTATTTGAACTTACCACTGGAGCTAGTTTACTTGAGTGGTTAGGAGGCGTGTCTTTCCCATAATTGATTGGCGTAGTTTTAGGTTTTTCAACTGCTGTATAAATAACTGTTTTGACAATATCTGCCACATCACCTGTTACGTTTGAAATAGCTTGAATCTCTGGTTGATCTGGTATTTCATCCTTGATACGAGGTGATATTATCGTTGCAAAAGTGGTATCACCGACCGCTGACCAATTGCCATTGATATGATCGCCTGTCACTTGATCAGTTACAACCGGGCGTATAAAGTGAAGAGGAACCGCAAGATAGTCTTCCGCAGCCTTATCACCATTTTTAAAGAGATAGTGTACTGTCTCATTGACAACTTTAATATCACTCTTGGCAGTTGTTTTGTGGGACAAATGAACCTCATAATGTTTAACAAGATCATCTTGATCATAAACAACACCAGTCATCGGGTAAGTATCAGATACTAAATCATAGCCCTTAGCTTGATAAACCTTGATCAAATCCACTGTCCGATAAGCATCTGTTGTCCCAAAATCACCTGATAATTCTTGACGGGCTAACGCTTTTTGCGTCGTATCATCAATGTAAGTGATACTTGCACTCTCTTGATTAGAAGCGTAGACCACCGTTTTGACACTATCAGCTGTATCCCCCGTCACCTTGTCAATAGCATCAATCTGTACGTAATCCGGTGTAAAACCTTTAAGGATAGGGGATACGACCTTTGTAAATACTGTTCCATTGGTTGCAGTCCAGTTACCATAAATTTTAGCGCCTGTCGCTTGATCAGTAGTGACTGTTCGTGTAAAGTTGAGAGGTGTTGCCAAATGGTCGTTTGCTGCTCTTTTTCCGTTTTTGTATTGGTAAAGAATCGTCTGGTTAACTGCCTTATTTTCTTTGCTATTGACTAAATGATGTGTCAAATGAACCTCAAATTTTTGTGCCTGATCAGAAAAGATTAGCTTAGTTTTAGGATAATTGTCAGAAACAACTTGATAACCTTTACGCAAGTAAGTAGCAATATCGGCTACTGTAGTATAAGTTGCTTCTTCACCAGTAGCGTCTGTAATTTCTTTTTGATTGAGTGCTTGTCCTGTTGTATCGTCAATATATGTGATGGTCGCAAGACCTTGTTTCCGTGTATAAACATAGTTAATATTTTGAACATTTGCTTGATATGTACCTGTGGGTGCAGCACCCATCACTTCCTTAAAAGTATAGCCTGGAATTGAGGCTTGATTGGTTGAATAAATCGTGTCAATATCGCCATTCGTTGTGACTGGTGTTTTGAGTTGATTTTGATTTTCATCTATGTAATTGGCAACGACAGTCCCTTGCGCAACGGTGTACTGAAAATTTGTAATTTGTAGCTGTTGTAGATTATAATTCTCACCGGTAGAAGCTGAGATAGAAAAAGACATAGATGAATTATTCCCAATCAAACTGCTCACATCCTGTTGCCATGTTTGTCCATCGTATGTGACCGTCATAATTTTTGATGTCCCGTTATAGAACATTTTAAACGGTTTAAATATATCATAACTTGGTTGAGCAATCGGTTGTGCCCCATCTTCAAGAGGCTGGGCAACACTAGTGGTTCCATCCACAAAAGCACCATAAGATTGACCTGACGCAAATTCACTTGGGTCAGGATTAAAGGAAGTCTCATGATTAGCGTTATAGTAAGTATCTAATTTAAAACCGAAAGCACCTTGCACACCACCGATACCAGCGGCGCCACCATCTCTTCCAACGACATCTGTGTTACCTGGATGAAATAAAAAACCAACACCATCTGCACCGCCCATACGACTGCTTTTATTACCTAAATTAATCAAGCCATTAAAAGTAAAATCTTGCGACATATCTACTTTTGTTTTCAGTGTCACATTACCTGATTGATGCTTTTGATTAGGGGTTAATGTTTGTATATGATCAGTCAGATCATAATTAAAATGTACTGCTGAGCCATTGCGCTGGAAATAATTAAGAAAATCATCACCGGAAACAGTCACTGTTCGACTTGTTACAGAAGTTGGTGAAAACGTTGGTGCTTTTTCCTCTTGCGTGTCTGCAACAACACCTATTGTCATCACGCGCGCGCCAAGTCCTAGCGTTGTCCCGCTAAGAATCAAAGCTACGCCAGTTTTAAATTTCATTTTTTCCTCCTATGATACTTTCATGTAACTATTTGAATTACATGAGCTAATTTAACAAAATTCATTATACTGCCACAAAATGAGAATAGCTAACTTTTTAACCTCATTTAATCAGCAACTGTTATAAGACATATACAAAAAAATCAGACAATTTAACTTTCCTTGCTTCTCCAAGAAAGATTTGATAGGTGCTCAAAAAGAATATGCTATACTAAGACTATGAAAAAGCTAGCCATTCTCTCTGATTTACATCTAGACGTTAATCAGTTTGATGAACAATATA
>JAKDQI010000172.1 GCA_030454995.1 Pseudolactococcus plantarum
ATGATAATATTTCGATATAAGTCTCTTTTTACCATTTTATTTCAAAACTTTCTAAAATAAAAGCGAACTCTTGTCGCCTTTGCTGATTAGTATAACTCAAGCAACTGACTTAATCAGTTGACAAAATTGTTGAAAAATTAACGACCACGCTAATTATTACAAGCTAAGGTTATAATGTTTAATCGCTTCTTCTATCGCATCAGCATAAAGTTTTGATGTTTTAATTAACTTACCATTCACAAAAACATCAAAGGTATCATCAGCTGTATTTTTAATTTCAGCAACTGTTTTTTTTCCGACAGTTAATATCACACCGTCTTTACTATCAGAAATTTGAATTTCTGTCTCTTTTTTCTTACTCATAGGACTATTATATAGGATATTCGTTATTTTTTCAAGGCATACACATATAAGCTGATACAGGATTAAACTAGGCTTTCATCATAAGAAGCAAAAAAAATCTAAATGATCCATGTTAATCACTTAGACTTTTGAAACTTAAGCAGTTAATTCTGCTAAGATATGTTTAATTTGATCTTTAGTATGCACACCTGCAACTTGTTTAACCACTTCGCCATCTTTTTTAAATAACAAAGTTGGAATACTCATCACACCAAATGCTTGTGACGTTGCAGGATTTTCATCCACATCGAGTTTCACGATTTTAAGTTCACTCTCGTCTAATTCTTCAGAAAGTTGATCGAGAATAGGTCCTTGCATTCTACATGGTCCACACCATTCTGCCCAAAAATCTACCAACACGATGCCGTCTTTAGTTTCTGCTTCGAAAGTCGCATCTGTTACTACTGTTGTCATATTATCACCTCTATTTGTTTTACTAACACCATTTTACCTTAAAGTTTTATGTTTGTCTCATAATTTGCACACAGATGTGATCTAGCGGTATATAGTGATGCCTTATGTATCACTTATTGACTTATGTTGAGCACTAGTCATCGATATCATCAACTACATTAGCTCCTAAAATGGCATCACTTTTATCTCGTATACTAAGTCTACTTGCCTATGTTATTTGTTGACACGTAAGCTTTATTCTGAGATAATAAACCTGTTGAAGGCATTCAATTCAACTCAGCGAAGTTAAAATAAGCGGAACCTTCACCTTATGGTTTGAGAGTCAGTGCGTATCCACCTCTTCATGAGGATGTCCTGCCATCGGGACTTTTTTTTTGCAAAAAAAATAAGACTTTCGTCTTATCATTATTATACAACTTTTGTTGTCCACGCTTCGCAATCAACAATTTCTGTCACGATATCCTGATAAAATTCAGGTTCATGACTGACCATCAACACCGTACCTTTATAAGCTTGTAAGGCACGCTTAAGCTCATCTTTTGCATCGACATCTAAGTGATTGGTCGGCTCATCCATGACCAGAATATTTGATTCATGATTCATGATTTTACCTAGACGTAATTTAGCCTGCTCACCACCAGATAGGACATACACGCGACTCTCTATCTGTTTAGTGCCTAGTCCACAACGTGCTAATGCTGCTCGGACTTCAGCCTGATTTAGCGTCGAAAACTCATCCCAATACTCATCTAAAACTGTTTTCTGACTTGGGTGCTTGTCTTCTTGGGCAAAATAGCCGATGACTTGGAATTCTCCTTGAACAACAGCACCTGATAATGGTTTTATTTCGCCCAAGAGTGATTTGAGCAAGGTCGATTTACCGATACCGTTTGACCCTGTGAAAGCAATTTTTTGCCCCCGTTCTACAGTTAGATTAATCGGACTTGATAACGGTTCAGCTGCATCATACCCTAAAACCATGTCAGTTGCCTCAAAAATTAACTTACTAGACGTTCTAGCGAGTTTAAACTCAAAACTTGGTTTGGCTTTTTCTTGAATCGTTTCAACAAAAGTCATCTTATCTAATTTCTTTTGTCTGGCTTTGGCTTGCCCTGATGTTGCAACATTGGCTTTTTTCTTAGCGATAAACTCTTTTAACTTAGCGGCTTCTGCTTGCTGTGCATCTGCGAGTGAGGCAAGCTGTTTTTTCTTTTCTTCAAATAAGCGTTCAAAATTATGATAATCGCCAACATAACGATCAATTTTTTGCTGATTCACATGATAAATAATATTGATAACATCATTCATAAAGTCAACATCATGGGAGATTAGGATAAAGGCATTTTCATAATTTTGAAGATAGGTTCTTAGCCAATTAATATGATCTTCATCTAGATAGTTAGTCGGCTCATCCAAGAGTAAGATATCCGGTTTCTCAAGCAATAGTTTACCCAGTAAAATCTTAGTACGTTGACCACCTGATAAATCAGCGACATCTTTTTCAAGAAAATCCCCCAACCCTAGGCCACGTGCGATTTCATCAACTTTTGCATCAATTAAATAAAAATCAGAATTGTCTAATGTATCTTGCAAATCGGCTGCCTTTTCAAGCGCCTCTGTCATCTCATCATCTGACATCTCTCCCATACGGGCATAGATATCATTCATCTCAGCTTCAGAATCTAGCAGATACTGGAAAGCTTCTGATAATGCTTGGCGTGTTGTCTTACCTTTACCAAGTGCAGCATGTTGGTCCATATAGCCCACACGATGCTTAGTCGACCAGGTGATTTTTCCTTCATCTGGTTGTAATGCGCCTGTTATGATATTCATGAAAGTCGATTTACCTTCACCATTTGCACCGACAAAGCCTATATGTTCACCCTTTAATAATCGAAAGTTGACATCATCGAAAATCGCTCGATCACCGAACCCATGACTTAATTTTTGTACTGTTAAGA
>JAKDQI010000173.1 GCA_030454995.1 Pseudolactococcus plantarum
AAAAATCAAGTGCTTGGTCATCAACTGGTCAAACACAGCGTACTGATCTAGACTTCACGATTGAAGCAGGTAAAACAACTACCATCGGAGAAGATAAACTTAAAAATGATGCTGTAACTGGTAAAATTACTATCTCAAAACAAGCTAAAAATTATGGAAAAACATTTCCTAATGGGAATTATAGTTTTTCAGGCATACAGTATAAGGTGACATCAGAAGATGGTAAATATTCTGATGTTGTGACACTTGATAAAGATGGTAATGCATCAACAAAAATGTTACCTCTTGGAAAGTATAATGTTCAAGAAATTGCTACATCAGTTACTGCTAAATCTGGTATGACATATAATGACAAAATTTACAAAGCTGAATTGACTTACAAAGATCAAAATACAGCAATTGTTACAAATGCCACTGCTACTGAAAACGTGGCAGTTACAGGTCAAGTTACTATTTCAAAATCTGGTGTAGAGTCAGGAACTAGTCTTTGGAATGGGAACTATAGTCTTGAGGGGAATACGTTTAAGCTGACCAATCTGGCTGATGGTAAAACATACTTTGTTGATACAAACAAAGATGGTAAAGCTTCAATCGATAATTTACCACTGGGAACTTACGATATTACTGAAACGAAAGCGTCAAATGGTTTTGTAAATACTTTCGCTAAGAAAACAGTTTCTCTATCTTATAAAGATCAAAAGACAGAAGTTGTTTTTGGTCAAATTTCTGGTACAAACCAAGAAATCAAGGGCGAAAATGAACTCTTGAAACTTGATAAAGATACTGGCAAGGCTGAAAGCCAAGGTAAAGCTGAACTTAAAGGTGCTGTGTATGAACTGGTCTATTTAGATGATAGTACTGGCGTTAGTCCTCATAAAAAAGGCGATAAAGTCAAATGGTCTGACAATCCAAAAGCGACACTTGTTTCTGGCGAAAAGGTAACTGAGTCAGTTATCAATGGTAAAAAGGTCTCTCATGGCGATAATATCGTTGTCCGTGTTGACGGTGCTAAGTTTAATGCTTATGTTGGTAACCTAGCAATCGGTAAATACGGTTGGCAAGAAATCAACGCACCTATCGGCTATACTTCTGATAAAACAGTTCATGAGTTTGAGATTAAGAAGAAAGATGATAAGACAAAAAATATCGTTACTCCTCAATCTAAGTCACTTGAACAGGTTATTAAAGCAAAAATTTCAATTCAAAAGAAAGTTGAAATTTCAGGCGAAAGTGCTGAAAGTGGCTTCAATGACATTAAATTCAATCTCACTCCTATCAATGATACTAAAGGAGAAGTCCAAACAATCACAACTGGTATCAAAGATGATGAGGACGGTTACGCAAATGTTGAACTCGTCTATGGCGATTGGAAGCTAACAGAAGATGAAGCAACAGCGCCTAAAGGTTATGATTTAATCAAGCCTATCTATATCCATATGACGACTGACCCTGAAACGGATATTATCACAATTTCCGCAAGTTATCATGAGGACTTCTCAAAACCATTCTCTACACGTACATTCTCACAAAGTGACAATGTGGACGGTAAGAATGACAATATTAATGGTACTGTAGCAGGGAGTGTTTCAAGTGCAGTGCCATTTATCAGTTTATCAAAAATCAATCTGAAAGATAAAGCAGTACCAACAACACCAGAAAAACCATCAATTGATATTGAAAAATCGTCTGAAACGATTCCGCAAGCTGGTCAAGGTAACAATACCGATAAAGATGATAATTTGGGTAAAGGTGATGCAGACACGAAAGCTACTGCTGTTAAACTTGATGATAAAGCTCAAACAATCAACTTCCGTGTGACCAATAATGGCTCTGAAACACTCACGCATATCAAAGTGACGGATAAGACCATTGAGGGTAACAAAGATGTCAAAGATATTAAGTGGACTTATCAAGGTAAGGCACTCACGATCAATAAAGACGGAGAGTTTGAGCTTGACGGTAAACTACTTGAATTGCCTGTAGATGATTATATTGAAGCCACTGGTACGCTTGATAAACTAGCTGATAGCGAAACACACGCTGATGAAGCGACGGTCTCAGCTAAAGGTGCTATCTCTGGTAAAGATGTTGGCGATCACGACAAATGGTATGGCGAAAAACCTAAAATTCCTGATACTCCTACACCTGCTAAACCTAGTCTACCTATGACTGGGGAAGCTAAGGCAACGATTGCAGGTCTTATTGGTGCTGCGATTGTTTCTGTCATTGGCTTCTTGAAACGTAATGCGATCGCAAAAGCATTTGGCGCTATCAATTCCAAAATCAAAAAATAAAAATCAATACTAAACCACAACTAGCTGCGTGTGCAAAAGGGGTGCGAAGCCCATTAGAAAGTGATTTTATGATAGAAAATTTCAGTAGAAATTTAACTCGATTACGACAAATGAAAAATATTAGTCAATTGGAACTGGCAAATGATTTGGATATAGGTAAACAATCTATCTCAGATTATGAAAATCAAAAAGTTTATCCAACTTTTTCAAACTTGGATAAGATAGCTCGCTATTTTAATGCTACTGCTACTCAATTATTTGGTACTGAGTTAGAAATTCAACTAGAAATAGGTCATGATACTATTGATGAGTATGTCAAGAAAGCGACTGTAATTTTAGAAGCTAGAAATGCAATACCTGAAATTTTATCATTTCAAGAAAAAATAAATAATATGGTAAGGAGTGAAAAATTTGAGTGAACAAGAAGAACTCTACTATGAATTAAGTGATAT
>JAKDQI010000034.1 GCA_030454995.1 Pseudolactococcus plantarum
ACTTGTTAACCATTTTAAAGTAGGTTAGAATAACGTTAACGCTATAAATTAGCAAATAAAAATTTCCGGAGGCGGCACATTGATGAACAAGAAAGTATTAGGTCTAGGATTAGCAGCTGCTGCTGTTTTTACACTCGCAGCATGTGGTAGTCGTGATAAATCTGCATCAAATAGTAATGCAAAAACTGATCTTAAAGTAGCTATCGTGACTGATACTGGCGGGGTAGATGATAAATCATTTAACCAATCAGCTTGGGAAGGCCTACAAAGTTGGGGTAAATCAAAAGGTCTTGCTAAAGACAAAGGATACACTTACTTCCAATCAGCTTCTGAATCAGATTATGCAACCAATTTAGATAGTGCTACATCATCAGGCTATAAACTCATCTACGGTATTGGTTTTGCATTACGAGATGCAATCGCAGAATCAGCTAAAAATAACTCAGGTGTAAACTATGTGATTATCGATGATGTCATTAAAGACCAAAAAAATGTTTTCTCTGCAACTTTCATGGATAACGAAGCATCATACCTAGCTGGTGTCGCAGCTGCTAAAACAACAAAAACAAATAAAGTTGGTTTTGTTGGCGGTATGGAAGGTGAAGTTATTAAACGTTTTGAAGCAGGATTTAAAGCAGGTGTCGCTTCTGTTAATCCTGATATCAAAGTGGATGCTCAATATGCTGGTTCTTTCTCTGATGCTGCTAAAGGTAAAACAATTGCAGCTGCACAATACAAATCTGGTGCTGATGTAGTCTTCCAAGCTGCTGGTGGTACTGGTGCAGGTGTATTCTCAGAAGCTAAAGCACTTAACGAAGGTAAATCTGAAGCTGATAAAGTTTGGGTATTAGGTGTTGACCGTGACCAAAAAGCTGAAGGTAACTACAAATCTAAAGATGGTAAAAATGCCAACTTCGTACTTGCTTCAACTCTGAAAAAAGTCGGACAAGTTGTTAAAACTGTCTCAGACGACGCAGCAAACAACAAATTTGAAGGTGGCAAACATGTCGCTTACGGTATCAAAGATGGCTCAGTTGACTTGATCAATGATAACATGTCTGATAATGCTGTCAAAGCTGTTGAAGCAGCACGCCAAGCAATCAAATCAGGTGAAGTAAAAGTTCCTGAACAATAATCACCTTTTATGTGAAGAATAAACAAATGCAACAAATCTACAATAGACTTGTAGGTTTGTTTTTTTATCCCAACACATAACCTGAATTTCTGCCATTAAAATACTATTTCAGGTTAAAGCATTGTGCTTCAATTCCTTATGATTTAACTATTAACCACTTCAAATGACAAATGTTAGTATTTATTACTAATATTTTATTCTTAAAAAGCTAGTTATTTATGAACATATTTTGTTATAATTATTAAGACTAAAAAAACATATAGAAAGCCATAATATGATAGAAAATGTTATTGAAATGCGTGATGTATCGAAGATTTTCGGTACATTTACTGCAAATGATCACATCAATCTCCAAATACGTAAGGGTGAAATTCATGCACTTTTAGGTGAAAATGGTGCTGGAAAATCAACGCTCATGAATATTCTTTCAGGATTACTTGAGCCAACAGAAGGCGAGATTTTGATTAATGGCAAACCTGAAGCTATCAGCTCGCCCTCTCGTGCAAGTGAGCTCGGTATTGGGATGGTACACCAACACTTTATGCTTGTTGATGCCTTTACTGTTACTGAAAATATCATTTTGGGTAACGAAACAACAAAAGGTGTCACATTAGACCTTAAAAAAGCTGAAAAAGAAATTCTAGAGTTATCTGAACGCTATGGTTTATCTGTGACACCTGATGCCAAAATATCAGATATCTCGGTTGGTCAGCAACAACGTGTTGAAATCTTAAAAACACTTTATCGTGGGGCTGATATTATCATTTTTGATGAACCTACTGCTGTTTTAACACCAGCAGAAATTGATGAGTTGATGGCAATTTTAAAACGTCTTGTCAAAGAAGGTAAATCAATTATCTTGATTACCCATAAATTGGATGAAATTCGTGCAGTAGCAGACCGTGTGACTGTTATTCGTCGTGGTAAATCTATTGAAACGACTGAAGTTTTAGGTAAATCAAATCAAGAACTTGCTGAGATGATGGTGGGCCACAGTGTATCCTTTACAACGGCAAAAACACCTGCAACACCAAAGGAAGTTGTCTTAGATATTAGCGATCTTATCGTCAATGAATCTAGGGGTGCTCAAGCAGTTAAAGGACTAAACCTTCAAGTCCGTGCTGGTGAAGTTGTTGGTATCGCTGGGATTGATGGTAATGGACAATCAGAACTGATTCAAGCAATCACTGGACTACGTAAAGTAGAAAGTGGTAACGTGCTAATCAACGGCGTTAATGTTAATAACCTGTCTCCTCGTAAAATTACAGAGATGGGTGTCAGTCATGTCCCTGAAAATCGTCATAAAGATGGACTAGTGCTTGATATGTCTGTAGCTGAAAATATCGCACTACAATCTTACTATCAACCACCACTAAGCAAGTTTGGTATGCTTGATTACTCACAGATTAACCACCATGCTAGAGAATTAATGGCCGAATTCGATGTACGTGGTGATAATGAGTTGATTCCAGTTAAATCATTATCAGGTGGTAATCAACAAAAAGCCATCATCGCAAGAGAAATCGATCGTAATCCTAAATTATTGATTGTTAGTCAACCAACACGAGGACTTGATGTTGGGGCTATTGAGTATATACATAAACGATTAATCCAAGCACGTACTGAGGGGCGTGCTGTCCTTGTTGTTAGTTTTGAACTCGATGAGATACTTAATGTTTCTGATCGCATTGCTGTTATCCATGATGGAAAAATTCAAGGTGTTGTAACGCCTGAAACGACAGACAAACAAGCACTAGGTGTTTTAATGGTTGGAGGACATACAGATTAATGAAAAATTTCAATCTTAAAAAGACATTGGTCCCGCTTATCGCCATTTTATTTGGCTTTATATTGGGGGCAATCATCATGTTAATATTTGGTTACAATCCAATATGGGGCTATGAAGATCTTCTCACAGCAGCATTTGGTACGACTAAATCTGTTGGCGAGATCTTTCGTAGCATGGGACCACTCATTCTAACTGCACTTTCTTTTGCAGTTGCTAATCATGCTGGATTATTTAATATTGGGATGTCAGGACAGGCATTAGCTGGTTGGTTAGCTGCTGCTTGGTTTGCCTTAACAAATCCTGATTTACCAAGACTTGTCATGATTCCAGCAGTCATCATCATAGGGATGTTGGCTGGTGCGATTATTGCTTTGATTCCTGGTGTCTTAAAAGCACTATTTGGTACCAGTGAGGTTATCGTAACGATTATGATGAACTATATCGTTTTGTTTACGACGACACATATCGTTCATAATGTTTGGAGTAAAATCAAAGTTGGTGGTAAAACCTTCATGCAGTCTAAAGATAGTACAGTATCAGTTGGAAAAAACGCAACCTTTAGAACTGACTTTTTGACACATTTAACGGATAATTCTCGTATCAATATCGGTATTTTCATAGCAATTATTGCTTTAATTGTCATTAGTATCTTGTTATCAAGAACAACACTTGGATTTGAAATACGTGCTGTTGGTTTGAATCCTGAAGCTTCAGAATATGCTGGTATTTCTGCTAAAAATACAATCATTACCTCCATGGCTATCGCTGGTGCACTTGCTGGATTAGGTGGTGTTATCGAAGGTATGGGTACCTTCCAAAACTTCTTCGTCCAAACGACTAATCTACAAATCGGCTTTGATGGTATGGCGGTTGCCTTACTCGGACAAAGCTCTCCGATCGGTATTTTCTTTGCTTCGTTCCTCTTCTCAACGCTTAAAGTTGGTGCTCCTGGTATGACCAACACTGGTATTCCAGCAGAAATTATCTCAGTTGTCATCGCCACAATCATCTTCTTTGTTGGTATTAAGTTTGTGATTGATAAATTTTTACCAGAATTTCAATTTAAGAAAAAAGTCATAAAAGGAGATAAGCTATGACGCTAGGCGCAATGTTACAATTAGTTATTTCATCAATGCTGATTTATGCAACACCTTTAATTTTTACAAGTTTGGGCGGTACATTTTCAGAACGAGCGGGGATTGTCAATGTAGGTCTTGAAGGTATTATGGTAATGGGTGCATTTTCTGGCATCGTCTTTAACCTCACTTTCTCATCTACTTTTGGTGCAGCAACACCATGGCTTGCGACACTATTTGGTGGCCTTGTCGGTATCATTTTTTCACTGCTACATGCTGTTGCAACCATCAATTTTCGAGCAGATCATATTATTTCGGGTACAGTCCTAAACTTGATGGCACCTGCACTTGCTGTATTTCTTGTCAAAGCACTTTATCACAAAGGACAAACAGATAATATCCAAAATTCATTTGGATACTTTAGTTTTCCAGTATTATCTAAAATTCCTGTTATTGGTAATATCTTTTTCAAAGATACGTCACTTATCGGCTATATCGCAATACTTGTCGCTTTCATCGCTCATTTTATTATTTTTAAAACACGATTTGGTTTGAGATTACGATCTGTCGGTGAGCATCCTCAAGCTGCTGACACTTTGGGTATAAATGTCTATCTGATGAGATATTCAGGTGTATTAATTTCTGGTTTATTAGGTGGGATTGGTGGTGCAATATTTGCCCAATCTATCTCAGTTAACTTCTCAGGTTCAACGATCGCTGGACAAGGTTTCATCGCTATGGCTGCCATGATTTTTGGTAAATGGAAACCAGTCGGCGCTATGCTCTCAAGCCTCTTCTTTGGCTTGTCACAGTCTTTAGCGGTGATTAGTGCCCAGTTGCCAGTCATACGTGATTGGCCTGTTGTCTATCTCCAAATCGCCCCATATGTGGTGACTATCATTGTACTCGCACTCTTTTTCGGTAAATCCGCTGCACCTAAAGCAGACGGGATTAACTATATCAAATCTAAATAACCATATACAGTCAAAAAAAGACCATCATATCAGTATGATGATCTTTTTTTATGTCTTGGTATGTCGATTTTAAAGAATACCCCAAATCTCTTTTGCATAGCCCTCGACTGTGTCATCACTTGAAAATCTGCCAGAATTAGCAATATTTTTGATGACTTTAGCTTGCCATTTATATTTATCTTGATAAAGTTCTGATATATAAACTTGCTTTTCAGCATAATCAGTAAAGTCCTCTAGTAAGAAGTATTCATCATTATAGGTAACAAGTGCATCCCAAATTTCATGTCCTTCATAGTGCGTATTTGGAATCGTCCCATCTATAAAGGCGTCAACAACACGTTTAATCGTTTGATTTGACTCATAGATTCCCCGAGAATTATAATCATGCTTGTCATAATGGGCATAGACGGCGTCTTTATCCATACCGAAAATGACAATGTTGTCTTCACCTACTGCATCTTTAATTTCTATGTTAGCACCATCTAACGTTGCGAGTGTTAGGGCTCCATTCATCATAAATTTCATATTTGAGGTACCACTAGCTTCTTTACCTGCTGTAGAAATTTGTTCTGATACATCTGCTGCTGGCACAATCAACTCTGCCAAACTGACGTTGTAGTTTTCTAAAAAGACTACCTTCAGTTTATCATTTAAGCTTGTATCGTAGTTAATCAGATTAGCTAACTCATTAATAATTTTGATGACTGATTTAGCAAAGTGATAACCTGGTGCAGCTTTTGCCCCGAAAATGAAGACGCGTGGCGTCATCTCTAATGTTGGATCATCTTTCAAATCTTGATACAATTTGATGATGTGCATCACATTTAACAATTGTCGTTTATAAGCGTGAAGTCGCTTCACCTGAACATCGAAAATAGCATCTATTGGTAACTCAATATCAAGTGTCTTTTTCACGTAATCAGCTAATTTTTGTTTGTTAGCTTGCTTTACTTGGTAAAATGACGTTTGAACCTCACTATTTGTGAGCAGTTCTTCTAATTTAGACAGTTCATGAATATTTGAGCGCCACGCCTTACCAATCAAGTCATCAAGTAAAGCTGACATCCCAGGATTAGCGATTTGGCTCCAACGTCGTTGAGCAATCCCATTCGTTTTATTGTTAAATTTCTCAGGAAAAAGGATGTAAAACTCTTTTAAGACATCTTCAATCAATAATTCTGTATGTAGCTTAGCAACACCATTAACTGAATGACCACCTATAATCGCTAGATTAGCCATGTGAATTTGATTATTTTGAACAATCCGTGTCCGATCAATGACGCCAGTATCAACTTTTCCAGCCCATTCTTTGACAAACTTACGGTCTATTTCTCCAACGATCTGATGAATCCTTGGCACGATTTCTTTAAATAAACCAGCATCCCATTTCTCAAGGGCTTCAGATAAGACTGTATGGTTGGTATAACTCATGACTTGTGTTGTTGTTGCCCAAGCAGCATCCCATTCGACACCATAATCATCCATCAAAATTCGCATTAATTCCGGTACTGCCATCGCTGGATGTGTGTCATTAATATGAACAGCTACTTTTTCATGGATTTTTTCCATTGGCAATTGCATCTTAGCATAAGATGAGACGATTGTCTGCAAGCCAGCTGATACCATGAAGTACTCTTGAATCAATCGCATAGCCTGACCATCACGTGATGAGTCGTCTGGATATAGAAAACTTGTGATATCTTCAACACGTCGACGATCTGCAAGCGTTTGGTAATCCAGTTCATATTTTTCAGGAAGTTCAACATCCCATAAGCGCAAATTGTTCACAACACCATTATTAAACCCAATTTGGATCACGTCATAAGGCACTGCGTGTAGCGTCTTAACATTTTCATAAATCGGCTTTAACACACCATCTTCCTGAGGTGTTAAATACACACTACCGTATATTTTAACATCTACTGCTGAATGAGGTTTCTTCGTTTCCCAGACACTGCCTTCTGATGGTAACCAGGCATCTGGTAACTCAACTTGGTAGCCATTCACAATTCTTTGCTTGAACAAGCCATATTTATAGCGAATACCATTACCAAATCCTGGTGCACCGATTGTCGGTAAACTATCCATGAAACATGAGGCAAGACGCCCCAAACCACCGTTTCCTAAGGCCATATCACGCTCAGCTTCTACTAATACCGACAAGTCGACGTTTATATCTGCTAGTGCTTCAGCAACTAGATCATAGATGCCTAGATTTAACAAATTAGTCTGTAACATTTTACCTGGTAAAAATTCTATTGAAAAATAGTAAGCTGTTTTTTTCTGCTCTTTGATAATCTCATCTCTTTGACGTAGCCAATCAGACATCACATATTGTTTAATGAGTTTTCCCAATGTTCTAAAATGTTCTTCTGCAGTTGCTTCACTATTATCAACTAGATAATCAGTATGCAGCTGTGCTTTAAACTCTTTTATAAACTGTTCTTTTGTTAACTGTTCCATGACCGCTACCTCGTTTTATTTTATATGGACTATAACTATCCTCTGCATGACTGACTAACAGATTTTTCACTTAATGATTATGCTAGTAGCTTTTGATAAAGTGTGAGATAATTCAGACTTGCAATATCCCATGAGAAATCAGTCGTCATCGCTTGTTTCTGCAAGTTTTGCCAAGTATTTGGCTCATTTTCGTAAATTGTCAGTGCATAGAAAAGTGTCTGCACTAACTGGTAGCCTGAAAAATTGGCAAAGCTAAATCCTGTACCACTCCCATCATACTGATTATAAGGACGGACTGTATCTTTTAATCCACCTGTTTCATGAACAACTGGTAATGTGCCATAACGCATACTCATCATCTGAGAGAGACCACAAGGCTCGAAAGCTGATGGCATTAAAAAGAGATCGCTACCTGCATAAATCATCTGTGCAAGCTCCAGATTAAAGGTGATATTAGCCGCTATTTTTTCTGGATATAACTGACTAAAATAAACAAAATCTGATTCAAATTTTGGATCTCCTGTCCCTAATAAAACAATTTGTATGTTTTTTTGTAGCAAGTTTTCCATCTCATCTACGACTAGATTAAATCCTTTTTGATAAGTCAACCGACTGACAATTCCGATCAAAGGAATGTCTGCATCTACTGGCAGTCCCACTCTTTTTTGGAGACTAGCTTTGTTCACTGCTTTCCCTGTTAAATCGGCTGCATTAAAGTGAGCAACCAAATGTTCATCTGTCATCGGATCATACAGCGTTGTGTCAATCCCATTAATTAATCCAGATAGCTTACCTGATACCATACGCAAGATACCATCTAAACCCTTACCAAATGCTGTTGTCTGAATTTCTTGTGCATAGGTTGGCGAGACAGTTGTGACTTGATCCGAATACAAGATACCCGCTTTCAACCAGTTAAAACAGCCAGCCATGCGGACTGTCCCATCTTCATAGCGCTCAGTCCCCATACCAAATAAGTCAGGTAATATCCCTTTATCATATTGACCTTGAAACTCTATATTATGAATCGTCAAGACTGTTTTAATTGCTGAAAAATCTTGGCGCCAGTGATACTTTTCTTTGATTAAGAAAGGTAAGAGTGCTGTATGATAATCATTTGCATGTAAGATATCGGGTACAAAATCTAAGCGCTCAATCACCTCTAGAATGGCTAATTGAAAATAGGCAAATCGTTCCCCATCATCATAATAACCATAGACTTCATCACGGTTGGTAAAATAATCCCCGTTATCGACAAAATAGAAAGTAACGCCATCAAGTACTATCTGTTTAATGCCAACATATTGCCAACGCCAACCAACTTGAATAAATGTCCAAAATACATCAGTGACTTGCTGGCCATATTTTTCGGCCACCTTTTTATAATAAGGTAGGATCACACGTACCTCAACATCTTGCTGCTGATGTAATGCTTTAGGCAAAGCCCCAATCACATCACCTAAACCACCTGTTTTGATAAAAGGTGTTGCCTCTGCTGCTGCTAATAAAATCTTCATAACCTTACATCCTCTGTCACATGAGCTTTTTTCGCAACGATAATCGGTTGTGCTGCAGTACCGATCACCTTGACACCTGGATCTATGACCACACCTTTATCAATAATAGCATAGGCAATGCTTGCGCCTTCACCAATTTGAACATTTGGAAAAATAATTGATTCTTTAATCGATGCTTGTTTTCCCAGTTGGCATCGTCTTGAAATAATTGCGTTTTCTACACGTCCTTCAATGACAGACCCAGAAGCAAACTGTGCGTTATAAATTTCAGAGGATTCTGAAAAATAAGTTGCCTCTTCATTTTTTACTTTTGTATAGACTTTTTGCGTTGCATGCAGTAAAGAAGTAAATTTTTTCGGATCTAACATATCCATATTGGCATCGAAGTACGATTTCACATCATAAATATTCTTCATATATCCTGTATACTCATAGCCAAGCGCCCCCAGTTCAACAAGTTTGTTGAGTAAAAGGAATCTTAACTTCCGAGGTGTTTCTTGATGCTGTTCACTTTCCATCATACCAATCAAGAAATCCGTATTGATAATATAGATCCCTGTTGACATCCTGATCAGCTCATCCTCTGAATAATCCTGTTCAGCATAGTCAATGACCGATGTCACTGTATCCATCTCATCCATTTTCAGGACACTATTAACTGAACTCATCTGATCTTTAGCCATTTTTTTATAGACAATACTCATGCTCCTTTGGTTGACTTCATGTACATGAATCAATTGATCCAAATTGATATTACATAAAATATCAGCCGTTGAAAAGATTGTATATTGGCTATATGAACGTCGTAAAAAAGTTAGCAATTGTGGATAATAAGTTGGGTCACATACAATTTCTTCACGATCATCGTTATTATAAAAACCAACGAAAAAGTGATTTAATAGCGTATTTAGTCCCCACTCACGGCCTGTTCTAATATGATCAAGAACAGATGGGACATTCTTTTGAGAAAAGATTCCATAAATATTGGTAACCCCTGCATTCACGAGATTTGATAGTTGAAAGTCAATCAAACGATACTTACCATCAAACGGTAAAGTCGCAAGTGGTCTAGAATCAACTAACTGACCGAGATTATGTGTGCCTAGCGCATTTCCTAAAATCGCGCAATATTTAGCTGTCTTCATTTTCTACCCCCACTACCTCTTTATACCCAACAACTGCAATCTCTTTTTCAGTACCAATAATTTCAACATTAGCACCAATTCGTGTACCTTCACCAATAATGGCATTTTTGATTACTGCTCCAGATTCAATCACACAATTTGTCATGATGAAAGCATCTTCTATTACAGCTGATTCATGAACTTGGACATTGGTTGAAATAATCGAATGTTTGACAGAACCTGCTACAATCGCACCATCAACAACTAGAGAATCTCTGACTTGAGCCGTTTCACTAATGAAATTAGGTGGTGCAAATTCATTATGTGAGTAAATTTTCCAACTCCGATCACGGCTATCAAGCTCATTATCAGGTGAGATATAAGCCATATTTGCCTCATGTAAAGATTCAATCGTACCAACATCTTTCCAGTAGCCGGAAAACTCATAGGCGTAAACAGGTTCTCCCGAGTCTAAATAAGCTGGAATGACATTTTTACCAAAATCACTCATGTCAACTTGATTTTTTTCACCATTTGCTAAAATTTGTCGAAGCTCTTTCCAGTTAAAAATATAGATACCCATTGATGCTTTGGTAGATTTAGGATGTTCAGGTTTCTCTTCAAACTCAACGATTCGATTTGACGTATCTGTGTTCATAATACCAAACCGACTTGCTTCTTCCAAAGGCACATCCATGACAGCTACTGTTAAAGTCGCATGACTATCTTTGTGAGCACTTAACATATCATCATAATCCATTTTATAAATATGATCGCCAGATAAAATCAACACATATTCTGGATCCAACTTGTCGATATAACTCATATTTTGAAAAATAGCATGACTCGTTCCCTCAAACCACTTATTGCCTTCCGTAGCTGAGTAAGGTTGTAAAATAGTCACCCCACTGTCAATACCATCTAAACCCCAAGCAGATCCATTACCAACATGGGCATTCAGCTTCAGCGGTTCATATTGTGTAATCACCCCAACATTTTTAATCCCTGAATTAACACAATTTGAGAGTGCAAAATCGATAATCCGATATCGTCCACCAAATTGCACCGCAGGTTTGGCAATACTAGATGTCAATGCGCCTAGGCGTGTTCCTTGACCTCCAGCTAAAATCAATGCAAGCATTTCTTCTTTCATACTCTTTCCTCTTTCCTTTTTTATAAAGGTAATCTCGTCACATAGTGGTAAACAACATGGTGCAGGATAAATTGATTTTTTTGTTAGTTAGCGTTGATGATCAACTCAATTGTTGGCCTTTAAAGCCTCATACTCGGACATGGCTCGCTCCCAAATCCCAAGTTTGGTAGCACGTTTATAAAATGCATAGACTGTTTTGTAAGGTGGGAAAGTATCTGGTAATCTTGTCCATGGACTGCCAGTTTGTTGAATAAATAAGACGGCATTCACGAGTTCTCGCTTATCATATTTGGATCGTGAACCTATCGGAAAATAAGGGGCTAGTACTGCCCACTGTTTATCTGTGAGATAATCGCTCGATAGTAACTCATATGTCTTATTGCTTAACGCTTTGGTCTCTCCAGTCTCGTCTTCCAATAACTGCCAAATGACTGCTCCAAGCGCAGGGAGTGTAAAACTCAAGGTTTGTTCATATGTCTTCCACAGACCTTTTTGAGTTTTTTGATCTGCATTATGGGATTTCCAGTTTCCACCAAATACTGACATCTCAGTGTTTAGTACTTCTGTATAAGTACCCGAAAGCGGTACACCTATAGTAAACTGATGACGTTCAATTGGTGCCATATTAAAGACACAAATCAATTGTTTGCCTGATGCATCTTTACGGATGAAACTCAATACACTTTCTGATGTATTATCTGCATCAATCACCTCAAATCCACTAATATCATGGTCAAGTTCGAATAGTTGTGGAAAATCACGATAAAAATGTGCCAAACTACTTGTGAAGAACTGCATCTGATCATTCAACTCATCAGATGCTTCCCATTCAAGTTGCCAATCATACTTCCATTCTAGAAATTGACCAAATTCTTGTCCCATAAATAATAACTTTTTGCCAGGATGACACATTTGATAGGTTAGTAGATTTCTCAGACCAGAAAATTGTTGCTTACGGTCCCCCCACATTTTATGCAGCAATGATTTTTTCCCATGCACAACCTCATCATGTGAGAAGGGGAGAATATAGTTTTCATGCATCATATACATAAAACTAAATGTCAAGAGATTGAAATACTGACCACGATAGAGTGGATCCATCTGATAAAATTTTAAAACGTCAGTCATCCAGCCCATGTTCCATTTGAAATCAAAACCTAAGCCACCCATTTCGAGCATTCCAGTTATTTTGGTTTGACTGGTCGCCTCTTCAGCTGATAGTATCACATCTGGATGTGATAACTTGATCACACTCGTTAGTTTTTTGAAAAAGGCAACCCCATCATGATTAATATTTGACCCATCTGCATTAGGCGTCCACTCCCCTTGGTCATAATCCAAGTACAATGTATTAGATACAGCATCAATTCTGACACCATCAACATGATAGAACTCAATCCAGAAATTTAGAGATGAGATTAAGAAGGATTGAACTTGTGGTTTGGATAGGTCAAAGTTTAATGCTTGCCAGCCAACATTACGTGCTTTATTTTTGTCTTGATACTCATAGGTCGGTGTACCATCATAGTAAGCCAACGCATCATCATTTTGAGAAAAATGTCCCGGCACCCAGTCAATGATTACACCAATATCTGCTAAGTGGGCTGCTTCAATAAAATCCTGAAACTCCTCTGGTGTCCCATAAGTGTGTTCCAGGGCAAAATAACCAGTGAGCTGATAGCCCCAACTCATCCCGAGAGGATGTGTCATCAAGGGCATAAATTCGATATGGGTAAACCCCAACGACTTGACATATGGAATTAACGTTTTAGCTAAATCTGAGAAAGTATACAAACGGCCATCTTCATGACGTTGCCAAGAATTCGCGTGTACTTCATAAATACTCACTGGTGAGCTAAACATATCCCACTGACGTCGCTTTGTTAACCAAGCCTTATCCTGCCAATTTTTAGGTGAAATATCATAGATCTGAGCTGCCGTATCAGGCCTTTCGCCAAAACGAATAGCATAAGGATCCATCTTCTCGATCACTTGATCTGTTGATCGGGTCACAAGGTACTTGTAATAGTCGCCGCTTTCGACTTGACCTGCAAGTAAATAGACTTCCCAAACACCTAGATGATTTCGTATCATGGGTATCGGACGACTGCGCCACTGTGTCTTATCGCTGATTAATGCAACCTGTTTTGCATGAGGTGCCCAGACACGAAAAACATAACCGTCTTCTGTTCGATGGCAGCCAAGGTAGTGTTGTACATGAAAATTTTCGCCAGTTGAAAATGTGCTTAAAGCTTTATCTATTGACTTTTGGACCATCACAAGCTCCTTATCATATATCTCTTATTTAATTCTAATTATATCATAAGATGAAACCGTTTGCTCAAATTAACCTGAAAATTCAGTATTTAATTATACGTGTTCAGAGAAAGAAAATCCTTTATTTTTAACCCAAAAATTAATCACTGTTATCCCTATTATTATGCTGTGTATTTAGTCCAATGTTCTGCAGTGTATCTCGTTTTAAAACAGGCAAACAAATAAAAAAAGATAAGACAGTCGTCTTATCTAAACTAAATAATTTTTCTACAGTAAGCTGATGACAGCATATCTGCTCATTAGATTAATTTATAAATACTTTCAAGTGCACCAATAAAAAACGGTGGAAAGTCAACAGATTGCGTTAAAAAAGTCAAATCCTGTGTATTTACTGATACGCCTTCTTTTGATAAATTAAAAATAAAGATCGCGGA
The DNA here is from genome assembly GCA_030454995.1 of Pseudolactococcus plantarum. Lineage (GTDB taxonomy): Bacteria > Bacillota > Bacilli > Lactobacillales > Streptococcaceae > Pseudolactococcus > Pseudolactococcus plantarum_A. Next base: position 13,943 of record JAKDQI010000034.1, read on the forward strand.
CTGGTTCTCATCTTTCCGGACAAATCCAAAAATCTTATCTGAGTAAAACAAGTTGATATCACCATTGGATAAAACTGGTATGGATTTTCTAATCTTAGCCCAATTTTGATAAATCTTTTGAGTATCTTGATTCATATTATCCCAAGGAAAAAAAGCTCTGTTTTCTGGATCTTTTAGGCCAGTCAATCCTGCTTCATCACCATAATAAATCGTCGGTACACCAGGTAACGTCATCAATAAGCCAACAGCCAGATTAAGTTTTGTTAGATTATGATCAAGTAAGCTTAAAATCCGCTCTGTATCATGAGTCCCGATGTTATTAAAGTTGTTTAAAAAAACATCTTTTGGATAATTTTCAGATAACTGCATCACTTTTTTAGCTGCTAGTTCAGGTGACAAACCGCCTACTAACAGACCTAAAATAATATCGCGGAATGGGTAGTTCATAGTCGCATGCAAGCCATCACCGTAGATATACTTACGATATTGTTCATAAGCGACTTTGCGCGATGCATCTTCCCATACTTCACCAATTAATACTTGATCAGGGTAGCGCTCTAAGGTATCTCGAATACCTTTAATAAAGAAATCTGGTAGCTCATCTGCTACATCAAGACGCCAACCATCAATCCCTAGGCCATTCCATTTATCTATAACACTAGCTTCATCTCCATAAATAAATTGCTGAAAACTTGTCTGACTTTTGTCTATAGTCGGTAGATCCTTAATACCCCACCATGATTTATAGTCATCTGGATAGTGATTAAATGAGAACCAATCAAAATAAGGAGACTTATTGGTTTGATAGGCACCTAAGCCACCAGATTTACCGTCAAAATCAAAGTACTTAGAGTTTCGGCCAACATGAGAAAACACACCATCTAATATTAGTCTCATATCATGTTGGTGCAATGCAGTAACTAACGCTTCAAAATCGGCTTCAGATCCTAAAATAGAATCGATTTTCATATAGTCACTTGTATCATATCGGTGCGTACTTCTTGCCTCAAAAATAGGATTAAGATAGAGTGCTGTCACACCCAATGTCTTTAAATAAGGAATCTTACTTATAATGCCTTGTAAATTACCACCATAAAAAGTCCAACGTATGATATCGTCATCTTTTTCTCTAATATAATAAGGTTTATCCGTTTCTTTACCGTAAAAAAAGATATCATCCTTTTGATTGGTATGTCCTTTCTGGGCAAAAGCATCTGGAAAAATTTGGTAAAAAATGGCATTTCGATACCAGTCCGGGGCCTTTTCTTTTTTTAAAAAGATCGTTTGTGTATAGGGAATAACTGCCCCCTCATCCGCATAAGTCTTTCCTAACCCACCACCTATGTCTGTTGCACCATAAAAATAGCGGTATTCATGTGGCCCATCAAACTCAATAATTTGAAAATAATAATTATAAAAGCCAATCTCAGACAAGTTATTCAAATCAAAATGAAACCTATTTTCCGAACTGGGTGTCATTTTATCATACGATTTGAATCCATTTTCAAATTGAATCACAAAGTTCACTTCTACATGATGCGGCGTATCGATGACTAGATCAAATTCAAAATTTGTCCCAATCAGTGCGGCACCAAAAGGTCTTTTAAAATCAGACAGCCAAGAATTGTAGGTAATTTCAGCCATATTTACTCTCCATCATGGCTAGCAATAACAGTCAATTTACCATCAAATATCCAATTAGTGATATCACTTGTTAAAATGAAATGATCCCCAAGTTGAACTGGATAACTTTCTCCGGCAACAGTCAATGTTCCTTGTCCATCCAATACCGAACAAAGTGTATAAGGTGCTGTCTTATTAAAGGTAACTGGACCTGTAATTTCCCATTTTTCTACAGTGAAAAAGTCATTTGACACAAAAGTCGTCTTATCTAAGTTTTCTTCTTTTGTCACACTAGGTGTTGTATTAGCTGGCTCACCTAAGTTTAAGACATCAATTGATTTTTCAATATGTAGTTCTCTCAAATTACCTTGATCATCTCTTCGGTCAAAATCATAAACTCGGTAAGTTGTATCTGATGACTGTTGTGTCTCTAATATCAAAATACCTTTTCCTATAGCGTGCATGGTCCCACTAGGTACATAGAAAAAATCACCTGCTTTAACTTTAACCTTAGTTAATAAATGTTCCCAGTCTCCAGACTCAATCATATCACGCAACTCAGCTTTACTTTTTGCATGATGACCATATATGATTTCTGCACCTGGTTGTGCATCTATGATGTACCAACATTCTGTTTTACCAAGTTCGCCTTCATTAGCAAGCCCATATGCATCATCTGGATGTACTTGAACACTTAACCAGTCATTTGCATCTAAAATCTTGGTTAATAGAGGGAAAACATCTTTTTTAGCATTACCAAATAACTCTCTATGCTCCTGATAAAGATCATCTAACTTTACGCCTGCATATTCACCATTTTTGATGGTTGAAACGCCATTTGGATGTGCAGAAATAGCCCAATATTCACCGATTTTATCAGATGGTAAGGTGTAGCCAAATCGCTTAAGGTGATCCCCACCCCAAATTTTTTCTTGAAGTACTGAATCTAAAAATAATGGTTCTGTCATATATAACTTCTTTCTACAATGATGTTGTCATTGAATGAGTTGATACTTCTATTTTACCAAATAA
>JAKDQI010000174.1 GCA_030454995.1 Pseudolactococcus plantarum
ATTGTAATAAAGGCTTTGATATATTCTATTCAGCTCAATATTAAACTGATTTATCCCCCAAAAAATAAGCAAGATAACTTGAAAATAGATTCCTAACCTCCCCACTCCTACTAAAGCAAATCCATATAAAATAGGTCCTAAACTGCAAAATAACAATAAAGGCATTACCGCTCCGGCTAAACCGCCTAAAGTAACAAATGATACAACAGTCCAATTAGGCATTAATCTTCTGATAATGATTATGCTCCATACACCCACCCAAAGATATACAACACATTTCGATATAACTATAAAAGGATATGCAAACTTTGCAGCTAGCTTAACATTATGGTAATTAAGTATATTTATTTCATTTTGTTTAGCGGTAAGAAATCCTTCCAACATACCGACTCCAAGCCCATATGTTATAGTCCCAAAAAAAACAATAGCTAACAAAGCAGTAAACAAAGTATCTAATAAACCCATTTGCTTATAACTATTCTTTATATATTTCCCATACTCTGCTTGGATATTTTTTGATTCTTCAAATGAAGCATTAAATAAAGTGTTATGTGAATCCATATTTTTTTCCTCCAAAGCATGATGTGACATTTTTCCAAGTACCTTTTATGGCTTTCCCGACAGATTTACCCATATCTTCGGATTTATCCACTAGCCAATCTCCGCCTTTTTCAATTACACCATAAACTTTATCTTTTCCTTTAGGATCCAGAGCTCTCCATATTGCATTACCTGTTCCCGCTAATATCCCAATACCTGCTCCTATCGCTGCGCTTTGCGGACCAAAGAAGCTCCCAACCTTAGCCCCTGCTAAAGCCCCCTCAATCGGGCCTGCACTTTTCAGCTGCTTAACACCTGCATGAATTGCGGCTTTCCCAATATTATGATAGCCCGCACTAGTCTTAACATGGTAAGACCTAAAGCCATCGTAACCAGTAGTGGCTATCATACCAACCCAACCAGCTTTACCGGCTAGTTTACCAAGTGGCTTAAGTTTTGACAACTTAGTGCTTGTCGTTACTACACCTTTCTTAACAACATCTGTTCCCCAGCCTACGTACTTACTTAACGGCTTCGTATACTTTGCGATACCCTTAAAATCTTTCAGTTTTTCAACCCTTTTTAAAAACTGATTAAAACTTCCATCCATAGCAGATAACATTTTTTTAGCAGCTGGATGTTCAAGTGTTCGTAAAAATTTCTTTGTCTCTCGCCAATCTTGCATCAAATAATTAAACGTTTTTTGTCCATGCTTACCAAAAAGTACAAATTGTTTTTCTGATAAACTTCCAGGCTTCATGAGTGCGATAATCCCTGTCATATATTTGATACCTGTCGTTATACTCATTTGTTTTTGAAGGCCATAGAGATACATGAAGTCATTAAAAGGTATCCCAAGCTGTTTTGCAACTTTTTTAAGGTTGCCTTGACTAGGCTCAGTTTTTTGTACCTTACTAAACCAAGACTTATCCATCCCATTAGGCAAACGATAAGACCCATCTGAGTTAATCTGACTCCCATTCAATGCCGCTACGCCTTGCATGGCAATCTTCAAATTAGACATACTATCTTGAAATAAATGACTTGTTTGGGCATTAAACTGACGTAGCTTATCTAGTTTTTCTTGTGTTTTACGGATTTCTTCATCTACACTGTTGCCCCAGTTATCTAGTTGTTGCTTGGCATCTGTAAACTGTGAAATAGCCAGATCAATGGCAACACCAATTGGCCCTGCCACTAAAGACATGATATGGTTCTGATAGACAGCTGATAAAGCATCTTGTGCAGCTTTTTGTGCTTTGAGCTCCGCAATATGTGCGACAAGCTTATCTTCATAGAGCGGTTCATTTGGCATATATGACTTAGCTGAAGTAAAGGCTGATAAGTCTTGCGCTATCCCATCGATAGCTGATGTCGTATGCTTGATAGTTGGTAACACGCAGTCTTGCATCAAACCCAGACCTTTTCGATACGCCTTTCCATCTAGTTTGCCTCCTCCAACTACTGTTGTTAGATGTGTGGTCGCCATTTTCAATCGATTTAAGAACGTTCGACTCATCTGTAAATCACTGGTCAGCTGTGTTTCAACCTGATTTGCATCATTTGGTATGTAGATTAATCCCATGCTAGGTCATTCCTTTCTTTATCATCTACTAATTAATACTAATGACTGCTTAAAATCATCACTAGTAATTAGTAGCTTAACTACTACTAATTAATTTTTTTAAAACCCAAAAGTTAACTCTTCGATATTAGGCTTATTAGCTTTACTCATCTCTTCTTTCCATTCATCATAAACTTTTAGATAACGATCCTCTTCCTCATCTGAATAGCCTGTAAAAACAACTTCATCAATATCTTGATGATTAAAAAACAAAGCATCTTCGGGGTCAATCCCATTTGGATAGACAACCCCAACATAATCACTAAAGCTTTGTCCCTCACCATTATCAAATGATGCGCCTCGTCCTACAATCATGAGTTTTGCTGTACCTTCTTTTAAATAAACAATTGTCCCTAACGGTAATAGTTTTTCTGTCATATCATTTTCCTTTGTTTTCTAATTTTATTTTTTTCTTAACAATTCTTTTTGCTTTGCGTTTGCCATACCACTGCTCATCTGACACTTGCCATAATGCTCTATAGTC
>JAKDQI010000175.1 GCA_030454995.1 Pseudolactococcus plantarum
ATTTTTTTTATATGTTTCATTATAGCAAATTATCAGCAATAAAAAAAGGATAGACATATTAAACTTAAATAAACATCATTATTTCCCTAGGAAAATTTCATAGTACATGTTATGATTGAATAAGAACTTTTTAGCTTAACTATTTAAATTATATGAATGAGGAGATTCAAAAACATGACAAGTTCAGAACTAAAAACTGCGGCACGCCATGCGCTCAAAGAAAATTTTTTACAAAAACTACTCTTATTAATTATTCCGTTGCTTCTATCTTTTACTATTAACCGTGTAAGCCAGTCTTATTCAGGTAATATCAATGATGACATTAAGACAGCTACAGATGGTATGTCAAATGCAACCGATTCCGCAGCAGCAGTCGACTGGGGATTGATTCTATATACGGTCATTCCAGTTATGGCCATCATGATGCTCATAATTTTTGCTATCTCAATTATTATCGCAGTTTTCCAAACAGCAGGTATGTTTAACTATCTCGACATTTTTCGTGGCGAAAAAGAAGAGATTAATTTATCCAAAGATATTTTTAGAGCATTTAAAGAAGGCTATTTTTGGAAAATTGCCGGGTTATCTGTTATCATTTCAATCATTATGCTGATTCTTTTCTTCATTCCAGTTATTGGCTGGGTACTAATGGTTTATCTTGGCTTAAGCTGGTCTCAAGCAACTTATGTTTTATATGACAAACTTAAAAATAATGAATACCAAGGCATCTGGGATGTATTGAATACATCAAAACAACTCATGGTCGGCTATAAATTCAGATATTTCCTATTTAATTTAACATTTATTGGGTGGTACTTTTTAGATGCCATTACTTTAGGTATATCTAGAATCTGGACGATGCCTTTTAATACAATGTCTATGGTTTCTTTCTATGAAGCACGTATTCAAGATCGTTTATAAAATGATTTAATAAAAAATAATCAATAGTATAAAAAAAACGCGCAAGCGTTTTTTATTTATCTAAACTCACAGTTTTCTATATGGTCGTTTACCAAACCCACTGCCTGCATAAAAGCATAACAAATCGTTGGACCTACAAAAGAAAAGCCTTTTTTTTTCAAATCCTTACTCATTTTTTCAGATATTGCATCACTTGCGGGTATATCATTAATCGTTTTAAACTGATGATCAATTGGCTTGCCATCAACGTACTGCCATATATAGGTAGCAAAACTACCAAACTCTTCTTGTACAGCAATAAAAGCATTAGCATTCTTTATTAGCGACTTTATTTTTAACTTATTACGTATTAATCCAGTATTTTGTAACAACTCATCTAGTTTTTCCTGCTTATACGCTTTTATTTTTTGAACAGAAAAATTATCTAGCGCTTCACGATAATTCTCTCTCTTATTTAAAATAGTTGTCCAACTAAGCCCTGCCTGCATCCCCTCAAGAATGAGCATCTCAAAAAGTATATCATCATCATATTTAGGCTTTCCCCACTCTTCATCATGATAGCGTTCATCTATTGCTGATTTGACCCAATCACATCTAATCATTATACACCTACTCTCCTGCATGATTAACGTCATTATAACATAGTTTTTTGTGTAAAAGAGCACAAGCAAGATTGTTGCTTTTTCAGCAAAAACATGGGTAAAATAGTAGTAATGCATATATAACAAGGAGAATAACATGCCCCAAGACTATCGTGTACTATTGTATTACCAATATGTACCAATTGAAAACGGCGATCAATTTGCCAAAGAACATCTAGCTGCTTGTAAAGAAATCGGTATTACTGGTAGAATTTTAGTTGCTGATGAAGGAATTAATGGTACTGTATGTGGTACTTTTGATCAAACCGAAGCTTATATGACGATGATGCATGAAGATGCTAGATTTAAAACAATGATTTTTAAAATTGATCTTGCAGATCACAACAGTTTTAAAAAAATGCATGTCCGTTATAAAAGAGAACTAGTGAATCTAAGTCTAGAAGATGATATTAATCCGTTAGAAATAACCGGCGCTTATTTAAATCCAAAAGAATTTAGAGAAGCAATTCTTGATGATAATACAGTTGTCATCGATGCTCGTAATGATTATGAATATGATTTAGGTCACTTCAGAGGAGCAGTTCGTCCTGATATTAGAAATTTCCGTGACTTACCACAATGGATAAGAGACCATAAAGAAGAGTTTCTTGAAAAACGTGTGGTTACCTATTGTACGGGTGGCATTCGTTGTGAAAAATTTTCAGGTTGGTTAGTTAGAGAAGGCTTTAAAGATGTTGGTCAACTCCACGGTGGTATCGCAACCTACGGTAAAGATCCAGAAGTTAGAGGCGACTTATGGGATGGTCAAATGTATGTCTTTGACAATAGAATCGCTGTGCCAATTAACCAAGTTGAAACTGTTGTTGTCGGGAAAGATTGGTTTGATGGTACACCATGCGAACGCTATATTAACTGTGGTAATCCAGAATGTAACCGTCAAATTTTAGCCTCTGAAGAAAATGAAGCTAAATATCTTGGTGGGTGTGAACATGATTGCCGTGTTCATCCGCGCAACCGTTACGTGATCAGCCATAACCTTACACAAGAAGATGTTTTAACACGCTTGGCTGCTATTAATGAAGTCGTAACACTATAAATTAAA
>JAKDQI010000035.1 GCA_030454995.1 Pseudolactococcus plantarum
GCCCCTACCATAAGTTTGGGTTGCTCGCTTGAGGGGTTTACCACGTTCCACTTGCAATGTTTCCAAAGCAACTCGTCTCTATGGCACTTTTACAGAATTGGTCGCATATTTTCTAAGAAAACTTAGCTAAAATTCAGCCGTTAGGTCTGACACACCTACCCAGGCTTATTGTTTCGCCTAGCACAAACACTGCGGGCACTCTCAGCCCGCGCGAGCATGGACTTTCCTCACAGTTCACATGGTTACCCAAGAAACTGCGCAATTATCCAAAAACTGGTTATTAATATCGGTAATACTACCTGTTTACTTTATTCAGCAGTCTCAGTTTCAACTGTAGACGTGACTGGTTGTGCTTGGGGTCCAAAAACAGCACGCTCTATACGGTTTAATCTTTTTAGGAGATCAAAGTTGTTTGCTGATTTCATCGTCACACGAGCACCGCTAGTTGCTTCTTCAGTAATACTTGACGTGATTGGGTTAAACCGTTGCGTATTTTCTGACACAGCAACATGTGGTGTTGCCTCAAGTTTTTGGATTTTTTTCTTCAAAAACTCTGTCTCTTCTTTCAAAGAAAGAATCTCATCTTGGAAAGTTTCGTAATCAACGATTACTTGGTCAAGTAATTCATTAACTTGATCTTTATCGTAACCTCTCATTTTTAGATCAAATTCTGCATCATAAATATTTTTGGGTGTAAAATTATAAGTCGCCATTATTAAAAATCTCACTATTTCTTTTTCATTATATCTCCAATCTTACCAAAAATAAATGGTATTTACAAGAGATATCATACTATAGTAGACAAAAGAATTTTCACTAAAAATAACTACTAAATTTAGTTTAAGACAGCCATTGCGATTTTATCAAGCTGTATGCTTCCTTAGGATTTTCGGCTTGGGTAATTGGTCTACCGACTACGATAAAGTCGCTACCAATCGCTCTAGCTTTTGTTGGGGTCATCACACGTTTCTGATCACCAACCGCTGCACCAATTGGTCTAATACCAGGTGTCAAACAGATAAAGTCGTTTGATGTTGCTGCTTTAATCATCTCAACTTCTTGCGCTGAACATACAACGCCTGCTAAACCTGCTTCTTGTGTCTTTTTAGCATAATGGATGACTGAATCTGTCAAACTCGTTTGTATATTTTGAAAGTCATGCATTTGTTTTTCACTCGTTGAGGTTAATTGTGTTACTGCAATCAGTTTGGTTGTCCCAGCAAGACCATCTAATGCTTCTGCCATCATTTCTACACCACCAGCTGCATGTACATTAGTCAAATCAACATCAAGATGACGAATCACGCGCATAGCAGATTTAACTGTATTTGGAATATCATGTAATTTAAGATCTAAAAATACATCGTGTCCTAGAGATTTGATATATTTAATTATATCTGGACCCGCAGCATAAAATAACTCCATGCCGACTTTAAGATAAAGCTGTTCTGCTTTATCAAATTGTTTAAGAAATGATTTCACTTCACTCATACCAGGAAAATCCATCGCAATCACTGGTCTATTTTCTGTATATTTACCCACGTATTTCCTCCTGACAGTCTTTTACAAAACTCACTAAATCAGTTATCCCATATTTATCCATAACATTTGGTAGTTCATCTATTATTTTAGGACAAGCAAATGGATCTGTAAAATTAGCTGTTCCAATACCGATTGCAGACGCACCTGCAATCATCATCTCTAATGCTGCTGTTGCAGAATCCACACCACCCATCCCTATAATCGGTAGACTAGATTGTTGTGCTACCTGTCGAATTAATTTTAAAGCGACCGGGAAAATCGCTGGACCTGACATACCACCAACGCCATTAGCCAGAATAGGTTGTCTTGTCTGCAAGTTATACCGTGTGCCAACTAATGTATTAATCATAGTAAACCCTGTAGCACCTGCATCTTCTACAGCTTTAGCTACTACACCGATATCTGATACTGATGGTGTTAATTTAACATAAACTGGGACGTCTGATACGGATACTGCTGCTTTTACTGCTGAATAAGCTAGTTCAGGAACTTGACCAATTAATAAACCATGATTACCATGATCAACATTTGGACATGAGATATTTAGTTCAATTGCTGTAACGTTTTTAACACGAGATATTTTTTGACTAACGGTTGCATATTCTTCGTTTGAAAAACCTGCAACATTAGCAATGATAGGCAAGTTTGGAAAATGCGTCGCAAGCCAAGGTAATTTTTCTGCAATAACTGCATCTACACCTGGATTTTGAAGACCGATTGCATTTAACATCCCTGATGGTGTTTCTGCAACACGAGGTGTGGCATTACCAAATCTGGCTTGTGCAGTTGTTGCCTTAATCATGATTGAGCCTAAACGGTCTAAATCATAATATTTCGCGTATTCTTGACCAAACCCAAAACAACCTGACGCAGGCATAATCGGATTTTTAAGATCAAGTCCTGGTAACTTGATGGCTAATCTATTATCTGTCATATTACCACCTCACCGACCTTGAATACAGGTCCTTCATCACATACTTTTAATGATTTTTGCCCAGTTTCATCTGCTGCAACATGCACAACACATGCATAGCAAGCTCCCATGCCACAAGCCATACGAGCTTCCATCGAGATATAAGCATTTGGATGTGTCGCTGCTCTACTTGCAACTGCTCTTAACATCCCTGTCGCACCACAGGCATAAACTGCATCATAACTCATGAGATCCAACTCATCCATCAACAGACCCACATTACCTTGTCTACCATATGAACCATCATCAGTCACGATCTCAAGTTGATCAGATACAGTACTAAATTCACGCTCTAATATCACGGCTGATTTTTGGGCGAAACCTAAAAGAACAGTGACTGAAATAGATTGGCTAGTTAATGCTTCTGCTAATCCTACTAAAGGTGGTGTACCAATTCCTCCCCCAATAATTAAGGCCTTTTTCTTTGGAAATGGCATAGTGATATCAAAGCCATTACCAAGTGGTCCCATCACATCTAGCGTTTGACCTGGCATCATCTGAGATATAGCAGCGAGTCCATCCCCCTCAACACGATAAATAATCACACAATACTTTTTTTCTTTATCATACTCTGAAATAGAGATTGGTCTACGTAATACTTTATCAGGACTAGGCACACGAAGGTGTAAAAATTGATCTGGTCCTGTTATATCCATAACCAACTCACCCTGGAGCTCCATCCTATATACACGTGGACTAATGTTTTCATTAGAGAGAATTAACATATCTTCTTGTAAAATCATTGTAACCTTTCTTGCTATACACTTATTCAACCTGAAAAATTTCGTTATTAGCATGCCTTACAGCAGGATAACAGTCCATATCTGCTAACTATAAAAAATAAAAAAACCGTAGAAAAATCCTACGGTTCGCTTTTATCTTGCTCTGCAACCTTATCATGCTCTCGGCATGACTTAAAGGACTTTAAAACAGTATAACATATTTGAAGATCAATAACAAGTCATCTCAGCGTTATCGCCTACTTTAAACCTAAATCAACGAGACTTAAGCTTTATCTTTTAGTGCTTTCAAAGCATAAAGAATTGATACAGTATCTATGACTTCTTGTAGAAGTGCACCAAAAATAGTTGGTAGCACACCTGTTGAGGCAATAATCATTAACACAATACAAATAAAGATACCAATCAAGACAGCTTCTTTAGCTACTTTCATCGTTTGACGAGAAATTTTAATACTTTCTGGTATTAGGGCTAGATTATTCCTTAATACGACAACGTCTGCACTTTCACTTGCAACTGTCGAGCCACTTGCACCAAGTGCAATCCCAACATCAGATAATGCTAAGGCAGGTGCATCATTAATCCCATCACCCACCATAACCATTGGTCTGCTGGTTTCTGGTAAGTTTTTTAAAATACCAATTTTTTCACTCGGCATGAGCTCTGCATGAATTTCAGTTAGGCCAAGAGCTTGTCCTACAGTTTTGGCTGTTGTGATATTATCACCAGTTAACATCATGATATGTGAGATATCTAGTCTATTTAGCGACTCAATCACTGCTTTTGATTCTTCTCGAACTTTATCTTCAAATAAAATACTCCCGATAAATACATCATCTTCACTAATACTAACCGCTGTACCAGTCATGTTCTCATCTTTAGCATTGGCAAAAGTTGCTCGGCCAATTCTGTAAATTTTTCCATTAATCGTCCCTTTTAAACCTAGACCTGTTTCCTCTGTTAACTCAGAAACAGCTAATCGTGGGATATGCTTACTTTCACCTAAAGTCACTAAAGATTTAGCTAGAATATGATTACTCCCTACCTCTAATGAATAAGCTATTTGTAGTAATTCATCTTCTGATCGTGTCATCGTTTCAGGTTGTATACGCTTGACCTGCAAAACTCCTGTTGTGAGTGTACCTGTTTTATCAAAGGCAACTGTTTTAGCTAGTGCTAATTTTTCAATAGTAGTGCCATTTTTAACGAGTAAGCCATGTCTAGAACTCCGGCTCATCCCACCTACAAAAGCTATTGGTGCTGCAAGGATTAGTGGACATGGGCTTGCAACAACTAATACTTCAGCAAAACGTGTCATATCTTTAGAGACTATCCAGGCACCACTTGCAATCAGTAGCGCTATGATTGTAAAAGGCACTGCATAGCGATCTGCTAGTCTAACAAACTCAGCTGGTGTCGCTTCACTTTCTTTTACGAGTTGGATAATTTTTTGATATTGACTATCTGATGATTTCTTAGTTACTGTGATGAGCACTGCTGTTTCACCATTGATACTCCCAGATAAAACCGCATCTCCTTTTTCTTTTGTCACCGGTTGTGACTCTCCTGTTAAAGAAGATTCATCAAACCAGCTGCTACCTTCTAAAATCTCACCATCTATCGGTACCAGTTCACTAGGTTTAACCAAGACGACATCACCTATGACCACATCCTCTATCGCTGTATCGACATACTCATCATTGACTTGTTTATGTGCGATGGTAGGTGAATTTTCTAGCAGTTTATGTAATTCACGACTTGCTCTATTTGCTGCATAATCTTCTAAGCTTTCACCACCAACGAGCATTAAAATGATGATCAAGCTTGCCCAGTAGTGCCCGATGATTAGCGTTGATATAATCGCAATAATCGCTAATAAATCAACCCCATATTTACCACTTCTCAGCGTTTTAATCAACTCGATAAACATCGATAAAGCCAGTATTGCGCCTGCAACTGTTACTAGTAGTTGTGTTAAAAATGGTTTTTGAAATCCAAATTCTAATAATAATGCCATAATAGCTATGACAATTGTCACTGTTAATTTCTGAAAATTCTTCATAAAACTTTATATCTCATTCCTAATTTTGACTATCATAAGTATACCATAAATGTTTTTAAAATAAGGGTTTACTGTCTATTCGTTTCAAATTCAAGAATAAGTAAAATAACTTTTACTTATTCTTTGGTGACAAGTAAAAGTTATTTTACAATAAAAAAATATGCACCATGTACATATTTTTCCATTTTTTAATAAAGTATACTATTAAATCGCTTTAGTTACAAATGAACGACTTTCCAAAACTTTTAGCATTGCACCAATTGTATCTAGTGAGGTAAATAGTGGCACACCTTGTTCGATAGATTCACGACGTATTAACATGCCATCAGTATTATGTGTATTGCGATCTTGTCCCATCGTATTAACAACTGCTTGAATACGACCAGCTCTGATACTATCAACGATATTTTCTTGATCTTCTGAAGGCTCTCCAATTTTGGCTATACTTTGCGCATAAACACCATTTTGTGAGAAGTATTTAGCAGTGCCATTTGTTGCATAAATACCATAGCCTATATCATAAAACCGTTTTGCTAGTTCTAGCGCTTCTGCTTTTGCATCATCTGCAACAGTAAATAGTACATTACCAAATGTTGGTAAATGTAGATATGATGCTTCAAAAGCCTTATAAAGTGCTTTTTCAAGCGTTTCATCTGATCCCATGACCTCACCTGTTGATTTCATTTCAGGCGATAGATAGGCATCTACTTTTTGTAGCTTAGTAAAACTAAATACTGGTGCCTTAACGTGTACTTGATCATCTTCTGGATGAAGTAGCTCAGTATAGCCTAATTCTGGTAAAGTCTTGCCTAAGATTAACTTAGTTGCCACTTGTGCCATTGGGATACCAGTCACTTTAGATAAGAATGGGACTGTTCTAGACGCACGTGGGTTGACCTCGATTACATATACTGTTTCGTCAAAGATAACAAACTGTACATTCATCATTCCGATACAGTTTAAGCCAAGTGCCAAGCGTTTCGTATAATCAGCAATCGTTGCTTTTAAGTCCTCAGATAAATTCTGTGGCGGATAGACTGCCATAGAGTCACCTGAGTGAACACCAGCACGCTCGATATGTTCCATAATACCTGGAATTAAGACATTTTCACCATCACAAATGGCATCAACTTCACATTCTCTACCTAACAGATATGAGTCAACCAATACTGGATGATCTGGACTTGCTTTAACAGCAGTTTGCATATAATTTCTTAAATCGGCTTCGTTATCAACGATCTCCATTGCACGACCACCCAACACGTAAGAAGGGCGAACAAGGACTGGGTAGCCGATCGCTGTAGCATTTGCTACCGCTTCTTCTTCATTAGTTGCTGTTGCACCAACAGGTTGTGGGATTTCTAGTTCTTGAAGTGCTGCCTCAAAAAGCTTTCTGTCTTCGGCACGATCGAGTGCATCTACTTGTGTTCCTAAAATCTTCACACCAGCTTTTGATAAGGGTTCAGCGAGGTTAATCGCTGTTTGGCCACCAAATTGAACAATAACACCTTTAGGCTGCTCTAAATCAATGACATTCATCACATCTTCAAAAGTTAATGGCTCAAAATAAAGTTTATCTGATACAGAGAAGTCAGTAGATACCGTTTCTGGATTAGAATTCATGATGATAGCTTCATATCCAGCAGCTTGAATCGCTTTTACTGAGTGAACTGTCGCGTAATCAAACTCGACCCCTTGTCCGATACGGATTGGTCCTGAACCAAGTACCAATACAGATTCTTTTTCTGAGCGGACTGACTCATTTTCGAATTCATAACTACTGTAAAAATAAGGTGTCGCAGATTCAAATTCTGCTGCACATGTGTCCACCATCTTGAAAATTGGTGTAATTTGATTATCTAGACGACGTTTGCGAACTTCTGTCGCATCAGTTTGCCACAAATCAGCAATTTTACGATCGGAAAAGCCATTACGCTTAGCTTCTTTTAAGATTTCTGGATTAAAGACATTAACAGCCAATTCTTTTTCGATTTCAAAAATATGTTGTAACTTATCTAAGAAGAATAAATCAATTTTTGTTAAACTGTGTAGTTCTTCTATTGTGTACCCACGACGAATCGCTTCTGATAGATAGAATAGTCGGTCATCCTGTGCCTTCACGATTTTTTCGACTAAAGCATCATCACTAACTTGTGCCAATTCAGGCATTTCGTTATGATACACACCAACTTCTAGAGAACGAACGGCTTTTAAGAATGACTCTTCAATCGTACGACCAATCGCCATAACCTCACCCGTCGCCTTCATTTGTGTACCAAGACGGCGTTCACCAGATTCAAATTTGTCAAATGGGAAACGTGGAATTTTAGATACTACATAGTCAAGAGCAGGTTCAAACATCGCATATGTTGTCCCTGTAACTGGGTTGATCATCTCATCAAGCGTCAAACCAACTGCGATTTTTGCAGCTAATTTAGCGATAGGATACCCAGTTGCTTTAGAGGCAAGCGCAGATGAACGTGATACACGAGGATTTACCTCAATCACGTAATAGTTGAAACTGTTAGGATCAAGGGCAAGCTGAACGTTACATCCCCCCTCAATTTTTAAGGCACGGATGATTTTTAACGACGCATCGCGAAGCATTTGGTACTCGATATCACTTAAGGTCTGACTCGGTGCAAAAACGATAGAGTCTCCAGTATGAATCCCAACTGGATCAAAGTTTTCCATATTACAAACAACGATTGCGTTATCTGCTGCATCACGCATGACTTCATATTCGATTTCTTTAAATCCAGCAATAGAGCGTTCAATCAAACATTGTGTAACAGGTGATAATTTAAGACCATTTTCTGCGATTTCTCGTAGTTCTTCTTCGTTATCACACATGCCACCACCTGTACCACCTAAGGTAAAGGCAGGTCTTACAATAATTGGATAACCAATCGAGTTAGCAAACGTAACAGCCTGCTCAACAGTATTGACAATTTCAGATTCTGGAATCGGCTGATCCAATTCTTCCATCAATTGTTTAAATAGATCTCTATCCTCAGCTTGGTCGATCGCTGAAAGTTTCGTCCCAAGTAACTCAATATTTAGCTCTTCTAAGATACCTGTTTTAGATAAAGACATGGCCATATTTAGCCCTGTCTGACCACCAAGTGTTGGTAAGATCGCATCAGGACGCTCTTTACGCAAAATTCGTGTGACAAATTCAATCGTAATCGGTTCAATATAAACCTTATCCGCAATTTCTTTATCAGTCATAATTGTTGCAGGATTTGAATTAACTAAGACAACACTATAGCCTTCTTCTTTTAAGGCAAGACAAGCTTGTGTACCAGCGTAGTCAAATTCAGCTGCTTGACCGATGATGATTGGTCCTGAACCGATAACCATGATTTTTTTAATATCGTTACGTTTTGGCATTAAAAGTCTCCCTTTTCGTTTTTAGTTGCATCAATCATTTCCATAAATTCATCAAAAAGATAATCTGCATCATGTGGACCAGGTGCAGCATCTGGATGAAATTGAACCGAAAACGCTGGTAAATATTTATGGCGAACACCTTCAACTGATAAATCATTAATCTCGATATGTGTCACCATCAAGTCTGTTTTATCAATTGAGTCACTATCTACGGCAAAACCATGATTTTGTGAAGTGAAGTCAACACGCCCAGTCGCAATTTCACGAACTGCATGATTAAAACCACGATGACCAAATTTCATTTTGCTAGTAGTTGCGCCATTTGCCATGGCAAAGAGTTGATGACCAAGACAAATACCAAATATTGGGAATTTATCTTGAATCCCGCGGATCATCTCTAGTGCGTGGGGCACATCAGTCGGATTTCCGGGACCATTTGTTAGCATAACACCATCTGGATTCATATCAATAATCTCCTCAGCTGTTATCGTATGAGGTACAATCGTTAGGTTACACTCACGTTTTGATAATTCGCGTAAGATAGAGTGTTTTAAACCGAAGTCTACAACAACAATGCTTCTACCTGTTCCTGGACTTGGATAAGCTGTTTTAGTTGATACTTGTGCGACCTGATTTGTTGGCAAAACAGTTGCTCTAAGCTGATCTTTAATATGTTTCAGCTCATCTCCTGGATTCACAAGAGTTGCTTTCATTGTCCCGTGCTTGCGAATAATACGCGTCAATGCGCGTGTATCAATTCCTGAAATACCAGGAATGTTTTTACGTTGTAAGAATTCATCAAGTGATAACTGATTACGCCAATTACTTGCCAAACGTGCGTGTTCCCGAACAATGACACCTTTACATGTTGGGACGATTGACTCATAGTCATCACGGTTAATACCATAGTTACCAACTAAAGGATAGGTAAATGTTAAAATCTGACCATTATAGGACTGATCTGTAATAGATTCTTGATAGCCTGTCATACCGGTACTAAACACAACCTCACCAGTTACATCTATATCTGCACCAAAAGCAGTCCCTTCAAAAATTGTTCCATCTTCTAAAATTAAAAGTCGTTTCATGTTATCCTCTTTCATTATGAACATTTGCTTGCGATTGCTAGGCTATTTTACCAACTGATAGCGTATTTAGTCGTGTCGCAAGTAGATTGGTATAGCTAAGACATTGAATCAGTTTATCAGCTAATCTTACCTATTGGTTAGGCTTTACCATTTAAAATTGCTTCTAAAATAGCCATTCTCATGAACACGCCGTTCGTCATTTGCGCTACGATACGTGATTTTGGTGCTTCAACTAAATGACTAGCAATCTCTACCCCTCGGTTAACTGGCGCAGGATGCATGATAATTGCAGTTGATTTCAACTTATTATAGCGTTCACTTGTCAAGCCGTATTGCGTATGATAATCTGTTTTTGAAAAACTAGTACCTGAGTCGTGTCTCTCATGTTGTACCCGAAGGAGCATGGCAACGTCTAATTCTTCTATGACATCATCTAGTTGTGTATAACGACCATAAATATCAAACGAGCTATCATACCAACTTTCAGGACCTGTAAAGAAAATTTCCGCACCTAATCTTTTTAACATCTGCATATTTGATTTTGCGACTCGACTGTGGGTGATGTCACCTGCAATCATGATTTTGAT
Organism: Pseudolactococcus plantarum; assembly: GCA_030454995.1. Taxonomy (GTDB): domain Bacteria; phylum Bacillota; class Bacilli; order Lactobacillales; family Streptococcaceae; genus Pseudolactococcus; species Pseudolactococcus plantarum_A. The sequence goes on from JAKDQI010000035.1 coordinate 10,386, forward strand.
TCCCTCAAAAGTCCCAAACTCTTCATAAATCGTTAGTAAATCCAGTAAAGACTGACTAGGGTGTTGGCCTGATCCATCCCCACCGTTAATAATTGACGTTTGAATTGTCTTACTATCAACCAATTCTTGATAATAATGTTCATCAGTATGTCTGACCACACAGACATCTATACCGATAGCACTCATCGTCAAGATCGTGTCATATAACGTCTCTCCTTTGTTCACTGAGCTTGTTGAGGCATCAAATTCAATGACATCTAACCCTAATTTTTTTTCAGCTACTTCAAAGGATTTATGAGTCCGTGTTGAATTCTCAAAAAAGAGGTTAGCGACAAAAAATTGACGTTTAAAGTCAGCTTTTACAGGATGGTGCTTTAAATAATGTGCACGTTTGATTAGGCCCATCACTTCTTCATTACCTAGTAAATCCATGCTTGTTAAGTGTTTAATAGATACAAGACCTTGAGGTGAAATTGTCAATTTTAGATCCCTTTCACATGTTAGATGAATCACGCGTTACAAACTTAATTTTATAACTTATGATATAAAAAAATGGCTACCTTAAAGGTAGCCATTTGCGTGCAGCACGATAAGGCTACAACACTCCCTGGACAACCTTCACAGCCTCACGGGACTGTTATTAAAGGATTTTATTCATTTGTTCTATTCTAACAGATTACCAATTACTTTTCAATCGTTTTGCCCAAAATTAAATGCATCAAAATGCCTAGCACTGTCGAAAAAGCAATTCCAGAAATAGAAACACCTGCAACGTTAAGCGTTAAGCCACCAATACCAGAAACTAAAATGACACTGGCGATCAATAAGTTACGTTTTTCATCAAAATTAACTTTATTTTCTACAAGAATTTTTAGCCCACTTGCTGCAATGACACCAAATAATGCAATAGATACCCCACCAATAACTGGTGTTGGGATTGAATGAATCAAAGCAGATACTTTACCTATAAAACTCATTAAGACGGCAAAGATTGCTGCACCTGCAATCACATAAACTGAATGAATCTTAGTAATCGCCATCACACCAATATTTTCACCGTATGATGTGACTGGTGGTGCACCAAAGAATCCAGCAATGATTTGTGCTATCCCATCACCTGTTAATGTCCGCTCAAGACCTGGATCTTTAAAATAATCACGTTTTGTCAATGAATTTAAGACCATGATATGCCCAAAGTGTTCAGTCATTGTGACAAAAGCAATTGGTGCCATTGTCAAAATAGCAGATGGATACAATTTGAAATGATAATCGATAAACATCATATCAAAATGAGGAACGCTCAACCAACTGCTTTTAGCGATCTCATTAAAACTGATAATCGTTGTACCAATTATTTTTTGGACGATTAAGGTAAACACATACCCGACAATAATCCCAAGTAAAATCGGAATTAGACTAATGATGCCTTTACCAAACATGTTGAACGCAATAACAGAAAATAATGTCACTAATGCAATCATTAAAAAGGTCAGATTATAGACACCATTTTTATTCATGGCATCATTTACAGCTGTACCAGCAAGACTTAATCCGATAACCATGACGATTGGGCCAACCACGATAGGTGGCAATACTTTATCAATCCAATCTTTACCAATAAACTTGATAATCAGTGCAACTATTAGATAAACTAATCCACCGACAACTGCCCCTTGGGCGACCGCCGCGATACCGTCTGATTTCATCAAACTTTGCATGGCTAAAATATAGGCAAAACTAGATCCCATATAGGCTGGTATTTTGTATTTGGTCACACTCAAATGCGCTAAAGTCCCTAAACCACTTGAAAAAAGTGCGATACTAGGATCGATACCTACTAAAATAGGAACCAGAACAGTTGAGCCAAACATGGCAAATAGATGTTGAAAAGATAGACCAAACCACATACCAACTGGCGGTTTATCATGAACATCATAGATTACATCAGAATTATGGCTCATCGATTAGTCCTCTTTCTTGATTAAGATACTATCAGCACCATCAATTTCTGACACATGGACAACGATTGCTTCACTACGTGATGTCGGAATATTTTTCCCGACATAATCTGCACGGATTGGTAATTCTCTATGCCCACGGTCAACAAGAACCGCTAAGCTGACTTTTGATGGTCGGCCAAGTGCTACGATCCCATCAATCGCTGCACGAATTGTACGACCAGTGTAGAGGACATCATCAACCAAGATAATTTCTTTATCTGTCACAGAGACAGGAATATCTGTTGTATTTTCATCAGTTTTGACATCATCACGAAATGGTTTTGTATCAAGTTCCCCAAGTGGAATATCGATATTTTCAAGTTGTTTAAGGCGTTCTTGAATACGTTTTGCGATATAAACACCACGTGTTTTAATCCCAACAATCACTAGATTGTTCAACTCTTTATTACGCTCGATAATTTCATAAGTAATCCGTGTGATCGCACGTTTCATCGTTACTCCATCGATAATTTCTTTTGCTTTAGACATGTTTTCTCCTATATTTCTAAATTTCTAACAAAAAAACCCTGCACCAGCAAGGAAAAGAATTACTCTAGTCAACTTGCCTTGACGTCTCTCTGGACGATTTAAAGGTTTGTACTATACAATTAGATTTATTATATCAAATTTTTTATTAATTTACTATAGCCTTGCTTAAGCTAACGTGACATATTGATAATGCATTGATCGCAACTTCATTGATATGAGCAATACATTTAGCAAGACTAAAAAATAGGTTAAGTCTCTGATTCATCTTGTTTTACTCCCCTAAACATTTCATTGTATCGCTCATCATCTTCTTGATCATCTCGAGTCACTTTTGCGATGGTGAAAGATGATGAAATCACGCCAACTGTGCCCATAAGGTAATACCCTTTCACCATTAAAGGCTCTCTCAAGGTATATAAGCCAATCAGAATCAAGCCAACAAATAAGGCAAACGACCCCCATGCTAATAATTTAAATGCTGCGGTATTTCTGTAAACTTTCTTTTTCATAAACTACTTTCTATTTTTAAAACCTGAACTGTTAAACATCCATCTTCTGACGAAATGTTCTTTGTTCTTGCATACGTTTCTCATCTATTGCGTCACTTTTACGCCTAATCTCAAAATTATATTTGGCTACTACTTCTTCAAACGGTGCACTTAGTCCGTAAGGAATCCCTTCATCAATCTCTCGATAAAAGCTATAAACATAGTCAACTAACTGACCAGTTGTTTGCGTCAGTTGTCTTTGATAATCAGCTAATACCTCTTGTGCTTGGTTGAGCTGTCGCATCGCCTTATCGTGTGCTTCTTCAATTCTCCAACGTGTCGCATTATCCATAGTATCCTAGCCTTTCTAATGTATTATTTAATCGGTGATTTCAAATTAGGGTCAAATTTGTTTGAGCTAAGCAATTGTTCAGCAGCCTGTGCAGCTTTTCCTGTGAGCCCTGCTTTAAAATTTGCGGTAACTGTTTTGCCTGCAAACTCTGACATCTTTGTTTTTTGTGCTTTGAGTTGAGCGGTTACCTTAACATGTCGGGCCTTTATTTTAGCTTTTTTAGCATTTAAAATACACAGGATAGCCTGACGTTCTTGCGCTTTCTGTACTTCTGACAAGCCTTGATCTAATGCGGCCATATTTAGGTAAGGATTTGTTTGATAGCTGTTCATCATTTTCTTGACCCCCAATTTATTTTTGTTTGATTCATAAGTGTGTTAAATCCTGCTGCACCCTGTGCATCTACCTGCTCGGTATGTTGCGCAACTTTTAGTAAGGTAGTGGAGAACGCTTTCATTTCTATTTGATAAGTAGTGGCCGCTTTAAGCGTTTGATTCTCAATCCCATTATCCCAATACTGTGCTATGTTAAACTCAGTTAACAAAGATTCTACTTCCCATGCAGTTAAATAATGGGCAACATTATGAGCTGCATGGACACCTGACATAATTTCTTTTTGAACATCTGCTAAAGCCTCTGATACGTCTCTTTTAACTTCGTTTGTAAAGGTTTCTGAGCACATCATGGCATCTTGTGCAACAGATTGTAACAGCTCTGCTCTCAACGCTATTTTTCGACTACCACTTGCAGTACGAATTCTTTGTTGATAATCAGGGATATGTTTAGTATTCCAGGATTTGGATTTCTTTTTCGCTTCCAAAACGATGGTCTTGTAATCTTTCATGAATGCTTTATAGATTGATTTAGCTTGATCAGCTGTCATGCCTAACCCAATCAAACCAGTGACACCTCCTGAAAGTGCTGCAAGTATCGTGGCAGTCGAGATACCTGTAACCCCTACCGCTTCTATTTTTAAAATAGATTGATCAATCAGATTAGCTAACTGATGTCCGGCTGTTAACAGTTCAGGATGAAAGTCATTACTAGCCACTAAGAACTCACCCGTCGCAGACATCTGAAATTCACCAAAATCATGACTGCTAATCGCATCAAAAGTTGTGCTAAAGTGAACTGGGACAATCACTTTAACTTGTCCAAACTGTTCATCATAAGGTGCTGTGCGGTTAAGCATACTGACGATATCAAACGGATTAACATAGTAAGTCACTTTTTCACCTACTACTTTAATCTCTTTATCTGATAGTCCCATCTTTTTTAAACTTTGGGTCACATCTGCCCCATCAAATAACACAACTTTACCGATTGTTTTGAACGCATTAGGATCATCATGATAGAGCTTGGCTACAGCTTGTGCAGAAACCATGGTACCAAGTGAATGACCTGTCACGTCTAATGTCGCATTGGGCGCATATCTCTGAATATCTTTAATCTTTTCTACCAGTGCCTTGTTTGCAAGTCGAGCTTGAGGGATATAGCTATTTGTCAGTGCGAAGTTTGCATCGTTATCTACCCAGTCATTTAGCGTCTCAAGACTAGCACGGTCACTCCCACGTACAGTCAGATAGGTTTTTTGCGTTTCTTTACCTAACTGAGGCGTATCTGTGACAAAATAAGCATTGAAACCTGCTTTTTCGTCTGTCAGTAAGCCTTTTTGATAGGTGCTGGTCACATATGACTCCTGATGATATCCGCCATTAGGGTTAGGTATCTGTATGTTTGTCGAAACGTTCTCAGCGTGTAAAGTTTTATCAGGTTGTAGATAAACAATGCCATCATTTGGGAGGTTGGAGCCGCCTGTGGTGATGCTAGTTATTTTTCCTTTTTCGTTTTTATCTATTACATTATTTGAATAGTCGTATCTAAGTTCTTTTCCGTTATTTAAGTTATTTTGTTGATCAGTTCTTAGGCTTTCCAAAGAAAGTGAATTTGGACGATTATTATATGCACTTTCTGCTAGATTGACGTGTATATCGTTAAAATTTTCTAAATTACTAATCTATTCTCTTCCCATAGGATATGTCTCCCCACAAATTCATAGCACTAATTTTAGGATAAAATTGTTTTATAGATAACTGCCATTTTAATCCAACTCCTGAATTATCTATGTTATTCACTTTCCCTTCGATAGTCATTTCATTATACTTATCACCAGTTGGAATGCCACCTGCATTAGGCTGTACAGTTTCAACTTTCACACTTTCCCAATCCCATTGCACACTGGTAACTTTTAGGTTTTGAGATTTGACATAGTCTGTCATTTCCTTCTCATGCTTTTTCAAGTAAGCTATCTGATCGTTTTTACTTACCTTGGTATAATCATGTGTTAAAAAATGGTCAAATGGGGTGCCTAATGTCATCGCTGTTCCTCCTATGATGCATATTAATCCAATACTGATCACCAGTATTTTTTTTCTCTGTTTTATCATGATAGTTTCCTTTATCATCTTTATCAAAAACGTTAATTTATCCTGTATGCGCTTTCAAATTATTCATCGTTATTCATCGTTAATTTTCTAAAAGGCACATGTATTGCCAAGTCTTAAATGCCCTCAACAGGTCACAACATTCGTACAAGTTAGTATTCACTGACTAGATAATAACTACAGTATATCACTATTTATTATATTGTGCAAATTTATTATCTATATAC
>JAKDQI010000176.1 GCA_030454995.1 Pseudolactococcus plantarum
GGCAGTTTTTAATTGCTTGTGCCTTGGGTATGGTTCCAAAAACACGTTGGACAGGACTAGATGAAGCAACTGGAGGGTATATTGTTGTAAAGGATGATGCTGATGTTCTTTGCTATCATATTTACAATAGAAACAAACTAAGTGATTATCTTTTTTATCACACATCATTTGATACTCCGTCGACTAGCCGTTATAATTTGGGTAGCATAAATACTAATCCTACTAATAATCAATTTTTTGACTTAAACATACAAATTAGGTTTTTTTAGTTTTTGAATATCTAAGTAATTTTAATAATTTAATTTCATACTTTGCAAATTTAACAAAACGGACGGCTATACTCAATAGTGTAGCTGTCCGTTTCTTTTATGGTTCAATGCTGATAGTCAGCTTAAAATTTTTGATATCTAAATGGTACATGTCTGTTTTGGGGTCATAGTTTCCTTCATGTGGAGAGAAACTTAATGGGAAATCCTCTTCTGCTTTTCTATATGCGGAGCTAAAACCATAAGGATGCTTTCCATTTGCCCATTTGATAACAACGCCACTACCGCTCATAAACACGGGAATACGGTCATAGTTGGTATTTCCAATGTTGTCATGACCCTTTCTTGTATCTTCAACAAAAATATAGTAGTATCCCTTGTCCTGATGCTCTTTAACAAACTCATCAAATTTCATTGTATAATGTCCCCTTTTAGTTGACTCTCATTATAGTCTTTTTCATCAAATGATTGAACCGATTGGTAGTCATCCATAGTGACGAAGTAGTCGCCATCAAGATTAACGAAGTCTCCTTGATAAGTTGCGAATGTGCGTTCAATGAGCTTGCGATAGGAAACAAACCGTTCTCGGAGTGCTTGCTTCACAGCCACATTCACATCAGCAATGGCTTCATCTTGCATGTACTCAGCAATATACTTCTGTAATTCGTAATCCAACTCAATTTTGACATGATTATTCATAGCTATACTCCTTTTGAAAGCTAGAACTGCCACCAGTGTTTCTTTGGTTTAATTTTCACATCAGACTGTGACTCTGTCTCCTGTTCCCCAGATTCGAGTGCCTTTAATTCGTCCTTAGCCTGTTCCAATTGTCGTATTGCTGACAAGTGTAAGGCTTGCTCGTGTTCCAGAGCTGTTTGATGCTTTTCAATTTGTGCATTTTTTGCGTCTAATTCACGTGTTAGGGTGACGTTACTATTGTTCAATATGTCGTTATTTGTCTTGATTGATACATTTTCACTACGTAGTCTTTCAACTTCTGATTGAAGTTCTTGTAACAAATCAGTGTCGTCATTTTTGTATGTGTGACGTTCTAAAACGTCATTAGTGACACCTAGTGTTTCTAATTCTTCTTCTGTCAGTTCACCGCCTAGTTTAACGCCGTTTTTCTCCGCTCTTTGATAAACGGTACTGCGTGATATTCCTATCATTTTGGCTATTTCAGTGACGGTGAATTGTCGTTTGTTTGTTGTTGTGACATTTTTATTTTCTTGTGTCATAATGTGTTACCTCGTGTTACTAGAGTAACACATCATGTGACACGTGGTAGCTGTTTTAGTGATATTTTAACCAATTACAAAAGAACAACCACCAAACGTATGGTAGTTGTTTTGAGTACTAATTAATGTCGTCATGACTATTTTGGAAATCATTGTAATCGTACACTTTCATAGTGACAGTGCCCTGCTTAGACGTGTAGTCGTATTTATCCAAGTTGAAATCGTCAGAGAGCGCTTCGCTCACTAAAGTTTTCATGTTGATAGAGACAGTGTCACCAGCTTTTGGCTGTTGCTTTTTAAGTGATAAGTAAATTTTGCTCTTTTTGGAGAACGTAATCTTACTATATGAATCTTCACCTGTTTTGTAATAACAGATGTAATTTGGTTTACCGTCAACCGTGTCGTCATATCGCGTCATGACCAATTCAGAACTATTGATATACTTTTTCTGCTTGCTTTTCAACCCAGATAACGTGATTTTTCTAGTAGTTTTCTCAAAGTATGGTGAAGCAGACGAATCTTCAAGTATTATTTTCCGCTTAGCACCATTTTTCGCAACATCATAATCATTTGTATCTATTTTCGTATTGCTCATGTGGTGTTCGAAGTCAGCTTGTTTTGAATCCTTTATATTCCCATAGATGTCAGATACGTAAGTAGAACCAGATTGCAATGTCTTGAATGCCACTTCGCCATCACTTTCATTTTTGAAAGTCCGCTTGACGATGTCTGTATCCATCTTAGCTTGCTTTGCTTCATATAGGGCAATTGCTTCATAAGCCTTGTGGTTTGTAGCTTTAGCCTTTGATTTATTAGATGGGCTAACAGTTGCTGTTCCTACGTAACCCTTGGTTTCGAAAACCATGCTGTTAAAAGCTTGTTTTGGTGTCATTGTTGCGGTACTTTTTTTCACGCCAACAGCAACTAAAGCGACAATAATAATAACCGCAATTGTTATTGCTATTTTGACTTTTCCTGAAAATCTAGCCAATTTATTCATTTGTTTTCTCTCTTTCAAAAATTGTGTTGTCAACATGTGTCTTCAACATAGACTCAGTGTAGCTTAAGACGCAAATAATTTCAATAAAATGTATAATTCATCAATTAAAAGACTGTTGA
>JAKDQI010000177.1 GCA_030454995.1 Pseudolactococcus plantarum
GAGAACATTATGCAAAATTTATCACGTGATATTGCCAAAGATTTACTAGATATCAAGGCGGTTTTTTTACAGCCTAAAGACCCTTTTACATGGGCAAGTGGGATTAAATCTCCTATTTATACAGATAATAGAATTACGATATCTTATCCAGAAGTACGTCGTAGAATTGCACAAGGATTTGCTGCACGTATCCGTGCTGAATTTCCAGATGTTGAGGTGATCGCAGGTGCTGCTACCGGAGGTGTACCTCATGCGGCATGGGTAGCTGAAATCCTAGATTTACCGATGGTCTACATTCGTGCTAAAGCTAAAGATCATGGTGCTGGGAATCAAATAGAAGGCCGTATCGTTAAGAATCAAAAAATGGTCATCATTGAAGATTTAATTTCAACTGGTGGATCAGTTATTGGTACCGCTGAAGCAGCACGTCGAGAAGGTGCAGATGTTTTAGGTGTTGCAGCAATTTTCACATATGAATTACCACGTGGTATTGAGAACTTTGAAAAAGCTAAACTACCTTTGATTACGCTATCAAACTACTCTGATTTGATCGAAATTGCTAAAGTCATTGGTTATGTTAACGCAGATGAGTTACAGTTACTGAAAAAATTTAAAGAAAACCAAGTGACTTGGCAAGATTAAGTAAATAACAACACCTATCCAACATAGAAGGAGCCTCTCATGATACTCATAAAACATGGACGACTTATAGATCCTAAAACACAATTTGATGCAGTCTGTGACCTTTTGATTGAAGATAACAAGATTATTAAAATCGGTGAAAATTTATCAGCTGAAGACGCTAAAATAATTGATGCGACTGGTAAAGTGATTGCTCCGGGGTTGATTGATGTTCATGTTCATTTTAGAGAGCCTGGACAAACGCATAAAGAAGATATACATACTGGATCGCTTGCTGCTGCAAGAGGTGGATTTACAACAGTTGTGATGATGGCAAATACAAATCCTACTGTCTCAACTGTTGAAACATTAACAGAAGTTTTAGCGTCTGCAGCACGTGAAGACATTCATATTAAAAGTGTTGCAACCATTACCGATAAATTTGATGGTCAAACACTAACAGACTTTGAGTCTCTGCAAAAAGCAGGTGCTGTAGGCTTTTCTGATGATGGGATCCCATTTACAGATGCCTTTAAAGTCCGTGAAGCAATGCGATTGGCAGTAGCTAATGATACAGTTTTATCTTTACATGAAGAAGACCCCCAGTTAACAGATATATTGGGCATCAATGATGGCGCTATAGCGCACAAATGTGGTGTAACAGGTGCGCCAACAGTTTCTGAGTACAGTATGGTAGCGCGTGATGCGATGTTGGCGTTAGATACAAACGCACGTGTGCATTTTCAACATTTATCTGCAGGGGAGTCTGTGGATGTTGTTAGATTTGCAAAATCACTGGGTGCTAATGTCACTGCAGAAGTCACACCACAGCATTTTTCAATTACTGAAAATGCAATTTTGACACACAACACGATGGCTAAATTAAATCCACCACTAAGACGTGACTCAGACATTGCAAAATTAATCGTTGGCTTGCAAGATGGCACGATTGATGTCATTGCGACAGACCATGCCCCCCATACACTTGCTGAAAAAGACCAAGCAATCACTAAGGCACCATCGGGTATGACTGGGTTAGAAACATCTCTTTCACTTGGTCTAACACATTTAGTTGCACCTGGTCATCTAACTTTAATGACTTTACTTGAAAAAATGACCGTTAATCCTGCAAATCTCTATGCGTTTGATGCAGGTTATATTGCTGAAGGTGGACCAGCTGATTTGGTAATTTTTGATGCAGAAAAAACTGCTGTGGTGAGCAATAATTTTGCTTCGAAAGCTAGCAATTCCCCATTTGTAGGTGAAACACTAGAAGGGGTTATTACACATACGATTTGCGATGGTCAGATTGTTTATCAGGCATAAACAGATGAGTAGCTTTCTCTTTGGGAGTCACGCTAGCAACATAGTAAAAAGGATATAATGAAAATGAAATGTTTTGATGAGCAGTCTTTTGACGTATTTGATGTGGCAGGTTTAGATGCTAGAATGGTTGAAATTCGTGCTAAAATTCAACCTATTTTTTCTGATATTATGACAGAAGTAGCTAAGCGATTAACAGCGTATACTGGTGAAGAGAGCTTTGTACATATTGCACAGCATAGAAGACGCTCACGATATGCGCCTGAAAGTACATGGTCGGCAATATCTGATAATAAAAGGGGCTATAAATCACAAGCGCATTTGCAATTAGGTATATGGCAAGATTATGTCTTTATGTACTTATCTATCATTGATAATCCCAAACCTAAACAAACTTATGCGACATATTTAGCTAGTCATCATACATTTCCTGAGGACTTCATCTACTCCATCGATCATACAAAACCAGACTATTTTTCAGTCACTGAGGGGATAGACGCTGCGATTGACCGCTTATACAATGTCAAAAAAGGTGAATTTGAAATTGGGCGTGTCATCCCAAGACAATCTAAGATATGGCAGGAAGATCCTACGCAATATATTCTTGAAACATTTGAAACTTTATTTCCTATTTATCAACAAATTAAATCATTTAAGAGATTAAAAAGTGTTGATA
>JAKDQI010000036.1 GCA_030454995.1 Pseudolactococcus plantarum
TCCTTTTGTTTTAATATCTTCATACTTATTAAAACAAAGGATAAACAAGTTGATAGCTATTAATTAAGGGATTGCAAGACTTCCACCATCTCTTGCTCGCTGATAATATTAATTAACGACGTAGGCTTGTTTATGCTTCAGTTTCTGTATCTTTTTTCTCAGTATCTACATCAACATCAGATGTTACAGGCTCAGCAACAGGTGTTGCTGCTTCTTGAGCATCAAGTATTGCAGAAACTTCGTTGACAGTCTGACTAATCTGAACTGTATTACCTTCATGTGTATCTATAATCTCTTTAAGTTTTTCTACACCATCTCCAATGTATGTTGTCGTTGGTTTAAGAATTTCTTCCCACTCATGAGATTTAATACCTTCCAATTGAGATTCAACCATCAAGGCCATACGTTGATGGTAAATTCTCATTTTACGTTTTAGTTCTTCAGTTTCTTTGACCAATTGTCGTGCATCGTCAGAAGCAGAATTCAAAATCACACCAGCTTCTTTTTTTGCAGCTTCTAAAATGTATTGGGCTTTTTGACCTGCCTCAACCGTAATCGCATTTGCTTCATTTATCGCATGCTCTTTCAAGTTATCTGCAGCACTTTGTGCCACTACAATTGACTTATTCAAAGAGTCTTTCATGCCTTCATATGACTCAACACGCTCACGTAAACTTTTTAGTTCCCGATCTTGATCTTTAATTTTTTCTGCGAACTCATCATAATCCCTAATAATCAAATCTAGAAAATCATCAACATCTACTTTGTTATAGCCTCGCACTTTTGTTGCAAAGGTTTTATTTTGAACATCTAAACTATTTAAACTCATAAGATTCCCTTTCTTTACGCTACTTACTTGAAATAATTTGCACTTCGACTCTGATTTTATTTTTTTTCGTAAGACCTAAGTTTTGAAGTAACTTTACTCTACCAAATCCCCGAATACTAATCAAATCTGTTTCAAAAAGTTCAAAATCATTTCGTAATACTTCTGCGTAATTAACCTTAACTTTATTGGACTGAATTAATTTTTGCGCTTGACTACGAGAGTAATTAAATATACTAGCAATTACTTTATCCAAACGCAAACTAGATAAGCTCACCGTTTTATAATCTAGTTGATCAGGGACTTTAACGTATTGTTCTGGTTTAATTTCACTGATTTTCACACCACTACGTGCTATTTTATGTATTTTTTCGATAAATACTGACACCATCTTTTGATCAACAAATACCTGTGCAAATGTTGTGTGAACAGTAATATCTCCTATCTTTGCTCGATCAACTCCTGTTTCTCCAAGTAATGTCCCTAATATTTGTGAATGTTTAAGTGTGACAAATTTACTTGCAAATCCTATTTGTAAACAAGATAACTCAAAATCAGCAAGTGACAATTGGTAATAATCCGGTGCTATAATCAGCTTCACATATTCTGTTTCAGCAATTATACTGCTCGAATAAACTTGAATATCTTGTTGCTTAGCTTGATTCAACACAGTTTGTAAGATATAGTACTCTCTAGGATTTAAAAAATCTGTCGTCACAATGCTATAACTGTCTGAAACTTTTTCAATCCAATCCGTCACTTTATCAATGAATAACCGCTCACTTGGGCGAAAATGCTGATATATCTCGTTAGCCATTAAGCAATGAACAGTAACAATCGTTGTATACAATTTAAAGCAATAATCGCAACGACTACTGTAAAATCAATACCTGCGAATTGAAGTGGTAATGGATCAAAAATGGATAGGAAAGGTCTTGAAGCAGATTCAATTAGTTTACCAATTTGATTATTTCTTAACCCTGGTACCCAGCTCATTAACGCATAAGCAATCAAAATCCACTCATAGAATGTGATCAAATGATACAAGAAGTAAATAATCATTGGAAATTATCCATTCCTTCAAAATTTCGACCTGACAAAATACTCATTTCTTTTTCAGCATCAACTGTCATACCATTTGGTGTAAGTAAGAAGATTTGTCCACCTACATTTTGAATATCACCGTCAAGTGTAAAGACAACTCCTGTCAAAAAGTCGATAGAACGGCGAGCTTGTTGATCGCCCATGTTTTTAAAGTTAACCAAAACACTCTCACCATTTCGCACAATACGTGCTGACTCCATAATGTTATCATAAGCAGCAGGTTCTTTAATAGCGATGGTTGGTATAATACTTGAAGCAGGAGCTGTTTGACGTTGCTGGCTTGAAGCTCTTTTATTATTATTCAAGTTTTCTGATTGACGAGATGTTTTTCGTTCATAATTAACATCTGATTCTTGACTAACAGGCTTATGTACTGCTTGCAATGTCGATTGACTTTTCACCTGACTTTGAACCACTTGTGGTTGGGGACGTGAAGGAGTTGACGTCTCTTCTTCTTCTCCCAAATTAAAATACTCTTTTGCTTTTTCAATATACTCTTTTAAAGCCATTAATTTCTACCTACTTACTCTATCTCATCTCTAATATTGAGAGCTATTATTTATTTAAAAAATTCACTGCCAATTCTAACAAAAGTAGCACCATGCTTGATTGCTTGCGGATAATCTTGACTCATCCCCATAGACAACTCAGTACACGGCATATTTAGTATTTCTTGACTTAAAATATTTTCTTGTAATGCTTTTGCTTCTGCAAAAATACTATTTTTTTCATCTTCTGTCGCTTCTCTTGGTGTCATTGTCATAATACCAACAACTACTATATTTTCTAGTTTGGCAAGTTCTGGTAAGACCTGCGTTAACTCAGCAATAGAGAAACCATGTTTACTTGTTTCACCTGAAATATTAACCTGTAAAAAACAGTTTATCGCATGGTCAGCTCTATTATTTATTTCCTTAGCTAGTTTAACAGAATCTAAAGCATGAAAATAATCAACATAATTGATTACATCCTTGACTTTTCTACGCTGTAATGTGCCGATGAGATGCCAAGTAATTGGCATCTCATGCAATTGATGATATTTATCTAAAAATAGTTCTACTCTATTTTCGCCTATATTTGTGATACCAGCCTCTACGAGTGCTTTAGCTTGATTGGCATCAACATATTTAGTAACACCTACGATGGTAGTTGAACGATTTGAGTTAGAAAGCTTATTTTTATCTTCAAGTACAACACGACTCATCACTTCAGAAACATTTTCAATTAGTGTCATTGTTTAACGTTTTAAGAAAGGTGGGATATCTAAATCATCATTACTTGTTGATGTCGTTGTACCACCAAATGTATTGACGCTTTGAGTAGGAGTTGTTTCAGATGGTGTTTGACGCACAGGATTTTCTTTACGAATATCCCAGCTACCAAATGCAGACTCTGGTGATGTGCTTGTTGGCGCTTGTGTTGGTTGATTCCCTGCAAAATGATCTTTTGTAGTATCCACATTAGATGAACCAAGTACACGACGTCTTGGTTGCTCAGTTACTGTATTAGTAACTGTTTGACGTGGTGCAACTCTTTGCACTTCTTCCTCAGAAACACCAGTTGCAACAACTGTTACACGAATTTCATCTTTAAGCGTATCATCGATTGATGTTCCTAAAAGAATATTTACGTCGTTACCTGCAGCTTGTATAACAAGCTCTGAAGCATCTTGTGCTTCTGTCAAACTCATGTCCATACCACCAGTAACATTTAACAATACATTTTCTGCACCTTCAATAGTTGTTTCCAAAAGAGGTGAATAGATTGCTTTGCGTGTTGCTTCAATCACACGATCTTCACCACTAGCAATACCGATACCCATCAAAGCATCACCTTTGTTTGCCATTACAGTTTTAACATCGGCAAAGTCTAGGTTAATCATACCTGGATTAGTGATTAGATCTGTTACACCTTGAACACCTTGGCGTAACACGTTATCTGCTTCTTGTAAAGCTTCTTTTAAAGGTGTTTTTTTGTCAACGATTTCTAGTAAGTTATTATTTGAAATAATCAGTAATGTATCTACTGATGACTTCAATAATTCAATACCTTCTGAAGCAAAGTACCCTCTTTTAGACCCTTCAAAACCAAACGGACGAGTTACGACACCAACCGTCAATGCACCTAATTCACGAGAAATTTGAGCAATCACTGGTGCAGCACCTGTACCAGTACCTCCGCCCATACCCGCTGTGATAAAGACCATATCAGCACCTTGAAGTACTTGTTCAATCGTTTCAGCAGATTCTTCAGCAGCTTTTTGACCAACTTCTGGTTTTGACCCTGCGCCTAATCCGCGCGTTAATTTTGGTCCAAGTTGAATCACTGTATCAGCTTGCGATGCACGTAAAGCTTGCACATCAGTGTTTGCAGCAATAAATTCAACACCTGACACGCCTTCTTCAACCATACGATTGATTGCGTTTCCACCGGCTCCACCAACACCAATAACTTTTATAACAGCTCCTTGCGTGAGCGCTTCATCAAAGGAAAATTCCATTATTTATATCTCCAAATTCATTTTTATCGCAACAATTAAAGTATTACATCACTGATAAACCTATCTAATCATGTTAATCCGGCTTTAACTGTTTTATTTTAGTCAAACATACTACCAAATACATTACGAACTTTGTCTACAATGCTTTCTTTTGGTTCTTTTTCTTGTTTTGGCGTGCTAACTTGTGTTGTTTGTGTCATGTAAGCTGCATCATCTGATGATGGTGAATAACTAGAGTCGACAAACGTCTCAGTTGCTGGTTCACGATAGATAGCAGAAGTTTCAACAATTGGTTCACTAAACAATGTATTACCAGCGGCAGCTTGTGTCACCAGATTTTCAATATCAGAACGGCTACCTACGTAATCAACGATTGATATGACCTGGGCAAAAGTTGGATTACGAAGTCCCATCTCAGTTGGTACATATAATCTCACATTTGTACCAATTATCTCAGTAGCCAGCTCAGCAACACCTGGCATTGCTGCAGCACCACCTAAAAGGATAATACCTCCTGGCAATGATAATCCGCGTGAACGTTCTAAATCTTGACGTACACGAGAAAAAATTTGACTTAGACGCGCTTCAATAATCTCTGACAAGTAATATTCCGTGATTTCCACTGGTTCAGTATGTCCTACAACAGATACTGGGAAACGTTCATCTTTACTTGCTCGTGCAGTAGAGGCTTCACCGTAGTTTAGTTTTACATTATCTGCCTGATCTGTAGAGGTATTTAGTACAGTAGAGATATCTTTAGTGATGTAATCTCCACCCTCAGCAATCACATGTGCAAACTGTAATTCTTGATCACGAATTGCCATAACTGTTGTTTGACCAGCTCCAAGATCTACGACAACAGTCCCAAACTCTCGTTCACCTTCATTTAAAACATGATGCGCAATAGCCAATGGTGCGATGACTATATTTTCAACTGCAAGACCCGCACGTTCAATCGCTCGACGGATATTGTGTACTAAAGTTTTAGGGCCTGTGTAAACAAGTCCTTTCATCTCAAGTCGTACACCGAACATTCCTCTGGGGTCAGAGATACCAGAAAATCCATCTACAGTAAATTCTTTAGGCTCTACAGCAATAATTTCACGTTCTGGCATCATACCACGCATGAGCGCACTAGCGACAACTTGACTGATATCAGATTCTACAACTTCTTTAGATTCGCTGTTGACTGTCACCATACCTTGACAGGCATCAACTTCAAGGCGATTAGCTGGAACAGCAACATTTACCCCTGTAATTTGGATACCTGCGCGTTCTTCTGCTGCATTTACAGCCTTGCGAATTGCTTGAGATACTTTTTCAATATCTACAATTGTTCCATTTTTTAAACCGTCAGACTTTGCATTTCCGACACCAATTATATTCATTTCACCAGAGACATATTCAGCAACTAATACTTTTATTGTATTAGTTCCAATATCAAGTCCCGTATAAAGTCCACTTTTGGCCATTAAAGCGACTCCTTCCATTATCCATTCATCATTTTAAGGTTAATTATTTAAAAAGCTTATAATGCCACTTCCAGCATAAACACTCTTTTTTATTTTAACACAAAATCACAGCAAAACAAGAAATTTACTGTGATTTTTGACATTTATTCTTAATTTTTTAATTTCGTTTCGTTTCGGCAATATAAAACACAGCAATTGTTCCAGAACCAGTATGTGCGACAATCGTTGGTCCTAAAGGTGTCACTATCACTTCTTTAACTAAATCGGATGCCAATAATGTATTTTTTAATTTTTCTGCAACACTAGCATCACCAGAATACCCAATCATCACTTTAGGATAATTGCTATCTATTTCTGCTAAAACAGTAGAAACGACTGACGTAAGTGCCTTTTTCTTACCTCTAATTTTACCAGCTGGTCTTAGTTTCCCCTCTGGATCCACATCAATAATGGGTTTTAAATTTACCAGAGTACCTACAGCCGCTGCCGTCTTAGAAACACGGCCTCCTCTAGACAAATGGAATAAATCATCTGCCATAACCCAACTCCGTAAGCGTGGTACAAGTCCTTCTAGGAGAGCAACAACATCCGATACAGTTTTTCCCTCATCACGAAGTTTAAGGGCTTCTCTAACCAAATATCCTTCTCCCGAAGCAGCAGCTAAGGTGTCGATAATTGTTATTTTTGCAGATGGTGTTTCGGTGAGTATCATTTCTTTTGCTATTTTTGCACTTTGAAAAGTACCTGAAAGCCCAGAAGAAAAACCAATGTAGACCACTTCCAAACCTTGTGACACTATGGGTTTAAAAGCATCTAAAAATTGACCCACATTAACCTGAGATGTCACTGGTTTAGCACCTTCGCTCATTTTCTTTAATAAGAAATCACTTGTCAAATGTCCCTGACCTGTCGTCTGATATGTGACACCATCCATTGTTACCGTCACGCCTAGCATCACAATATCATGTTCAGCTACATAGCTGTCTGATAAATCTGTCGTCGAATCTGTGACTATTTTATAAGTCATATTCACTCCTTCTAACTGATTAAATTAGATTTTGAGGCAACACACCAATATCTGTCCCTCAACAACCACTAATTATCGCCAATTTTACTTGAAGTTTCTAGCCCACTCATACATCAGAATACCTGCAGCAACACCCGCATTTAAACTTTGCACGTGACCTTTCATAGGAATTGTCACCATCTCATCTACTTGTTTCTTAATATTTTGAGTAATTCCTGTCCCTTCAGCACCAATAATTAAAGCAAGTTTACCTTGTGTCTGCCAATTGTAACAAGGTGTTCCGTTCATATCTGTCCCAAAAATCCAAAATCCTGCCGCTTTTAGTTTATCCAGCGTTTGAGATAAATTGGTTACGCGAGTAATCGGAATATGATTGACTGCACCTGTCGATGTTTTGACAACAACTGGCGTTACCCCTACAGAGCGATGTTTAGGAATGATAATTCCTGAGACACCAGTGGCATCTGCAGTTCTTAAAATACTGCCCAAATTATGAGGGTCAGTTAACCCATCAATGATAATTAAAAGTGGATTATCAAGATTTTCTGTTATCTCTAAGATGTCCGATAATTCTCGGTAAGCATACGCGCTGGTTTTTAACACAAACCCCTGGTGTACACCACCATCGCTCATCTCTTTCAACTTTTCTTTACTAACAAATGAAATACCTACTTTTTTTTCACTTGCAAGTTGTTTCAGTTTATCAACATTTTTGCCACGTATATCATCCTGAATATAGAGCTTATTTCCCACATTCTCTGCAAGAGCATCCGCGACTGCATGTACACCATAGACTGTATCATTAGACTCTTCTACAACCTGATTCTTTTTTTCATAAGTTTTTTTTTCGTGACGATTATCAAGATTTTTTTTCATATTATTATTATAACATAGTCTTTCATCAGAGTTAGTCAATCCATAAATTAACAACAAGTTGGTCATCTCAAACAGTCCAACTTGATGATAAAAGCCTCGCAATACAAGTATTAGTATCGTGAGGCTTTGTGCATGATGACAACCATTAGATTAGTGTTTATTAGTTCATAGATATGCTTTAGTTAAGGATGCAAACAACAGCACAACCTATTAACGGCTATTTTTCTAAACTGCTAACTTCAGTAGTCTGACCCGCATCACATAAAATTTTGTGGTTCATTATCGATCATAATTTTTAAGTCTTTATTTCCGCGTGCTTGTGTCATGTCTAAAACAGTATTCAATGTCCGCTCAAGATTAGGTTCAAATCTATACTTAACTAACAGTTGATAATGATAAAAATTACGCGTGCGCGAGATAGGTTTAGGAATCGGACCTAAGAGACGCGCTTGATCAGACAATTGATCTTGTAACAAAGCCATCACTTCATATGATTTTTTAACCGCGATTGCTTCGTCTTGGTGCGATACAACCAACTGCACCGTGAAAAAGTAAGGTGGATAATTGAGCTTTCTCCTAAAATCCATCTCTTGTTTATAGAATGCCTCATAATTTTGTGTTCCAGCCAACTGAATCGCATAATGATCTGGATTAAAAGTTTGAATTAGTACTTCACCTTTTTTTTGGGCTCTACCTGCTCTCCCCGCCACCTGAGTCAACAGTTGAAAAGTCCGTTCAGATGATCTAAAATCAGGCAAATTCAGTGCTGTATCAGCATTAATCACCCCGACTAACGTGACATTGGGAAAATCGAGTCCTTTAGCTATCATCTGCGTACCTAGAAGAATATCTGCCTCTCCAGAACCAAATGTTGATAAAATGCGCTCATGAGCACCCTTCTTCTTAGTCGTATCTACATCCATCCGTAAGATACGCGCATCAGGCAATAAGTCTAGTAACTCTTCCTCAACTTTTTGCGTGCCACTGCCATAATAACGAATTTGGCTACTCTCACAGTTAGGGCAGCGGTAAGGTATCGGTTGTGTACGCCCACAATAATGACAATTCAATGTTTTTGTATCCATATGCAGTGTCAAAGAAATATCACAATTAGGACAATCTGGAACAAACCCACAATCTCTACACATAATAAACGATGAATACCCTCTACGATTTAGCATCAACACAACCTGCTCATGCTTGGCTAACTTTTCTGAAATCTTATCTAACAACATTTTTGAAAACGAGCCAGATTGATCAGTTAAATGTTGCCGCATATCTAATATTTTGACCGTTGGCATCTGCGCATCCGAGTTGGCACGTTGTGATAAGCCAAGGAGTTTATAAACACCTTTTTGTGCACGTGCACGGCTCTCTAAACTTGGTGTAGCAGATCCTAAAACTAAACTCGCATCATGGTATTTTGCACGCCAAATCGCCACATCTCTTGCATGATAGCGTGGATTGCTATCTTGTTTATAGCTCGTCTCATGTTCTTCATCTATGATGATTGTCCCAATATTTTTTAGCGGCGCAAATATTGCAGATCTGGCTCCCACTACAACTTTTGCTTGACCAGCAACTATTTTGCGCCATTCATCATATTTCTCCCCATCTGAAAGTCCTGAGTGCATGATCGCAACATTATTTCCAAACCGTGCGATAAACCGATTTGTCATTAACGGGGTTAAAGATATTTCTGGCACCAACATAATTGCTGTTTTCCCTTGGGAGATAGCATGTGCGATCACTTGTAGATACACTTCTGTTTTACCCGAACCAGTTACACCTTCTAAAAGAAAAGTTTTGTCTTGAGACTGTGTAATAGCTTGATAAGCAACCATCTGCTCGGAATTTAGCACTTTATGGTCATCTGGTATCACCTTTTCAAAATAATTTTTAGCACGTGACACTTCAATTTCAGAAACTTTCAAGATATTTTTAGTGATAAAAAACTTAACGACATCTCTAGAGAACTTCGTAACCAGCTCAGTATAGGACCAGTCAACGTCAGCGAAATGTTCCTGTAAAAAACTTTTAAAGGCAATTCTTTTTTTGGCCCTAGCTGTTAATTGCAAAGTTTTTAGCTGTTCAGTATCAGCTAAAGACAAGCGCTTTTCAACTTTAATACCTTCTTTAGATTCTGCAATGTAGCTCAACTTAATTTTGCCATCACGATGTAATTTCATCATCAGAGCTTGTGCTTGTTTATCTAAACTTGAAAACCGTTTTTCTTTTGCACCATCAAAATAACGGTTTGCGATAGTCAGATCAGTTGTCGTCAAAACTTTATCATAAGAAGAATTCAGTAGATTAGGCAACATAGCTTTCAAAATAGAAATTTTATAAGCAAAAACTGTTTGACGCATCGCGCCAGCCAAGGCTAGTTGTTCTTCATTAAGTACTGGTTCAAAATCCAAAACTTCAG
This sequence comes from Pseudolactococcus plantarum, assembly GCA_030454995.1. Classification (GTDB taxonomy): domain Bacteria; phylum Bacillota; class Bacilli; order Lactobacillales; family Streptococcaceae; genus Pseudolactococcus; species Pseudolactococcus plantarum_A. Next base: position 10,234 of record JAKDQI010000036.1, read on the forward strand.
AAATCGACTTTAACGTTTTAACATCTATCTCAATTTGATCTATGGGTGCATCTGTCATCGACACAATATCAACAATAAATCCCTGCATCAATCGATTACTTTTACCAAAAGGAACGTGCACACGCATACCGATACCTACTAGGGGGGCAAATTCATTCGGAACTAAATATGAAAATGGCTTATCTGTTTGCATTGTAGGGACATCAACAATAACCTTGGCAATCATATCACACATCATCACTCACTTTCATCCTCTCTAATACTTATCCATATCCACCACTGAGATAACTACCACCTAATAATTATTTTAGAAAAAAGTTATATAGTACTAGTTTTTAAAGAAAAAAACTGCATCAGCAGTTTTTTTTAACCTTCAACAACGCTAGGATCAGATAAATCTGTTACTTCTAATCCTTCTGTTACAACCACTGGTGTAACACCTTTATCTTTACGTTGCTTTGCTTCTTCTTCAGCTTGTTCTTTTGCTATTTGCTCTTTGATCTTACGTTCTTCTTCAATTTTTAGCAATCGTTCAAGTTCACGTTTTTCCTTCAGTGCTGTTCTTTTTGCTTCTGGTGCTGGATGAATTGTTACATTGCCATCAGCTAACTCTTCTAACGCCTGTAAAGTTGGTTTTACAGATGAAAAACTTTGCGTTGCAGCTTCACCATCGCGCAATTCATGAGCACGTTTAGCTTCTAAAACTACCAAAGAATATTTTGAATCGACTTTATCCAACAAGACGTCGATAGACGGTTTTAACATCATAATTTATGATACCTCTTACTATTTTAACTTTATATTTTAAGACAATAGGTTGCGATTAACTTTATAGTCTTGCCGACACTTCAAATAACAACTTATTCACAATGCTCGCTCACATCATCTTCACTTGCATAAGTAGTCATATCTACCATATTTTGATACCGACCAATCACACGATCTACTCTAAAATGCTCTGCTTCAACTATTTTTTTAACACGTTCAACAGCTAGATGAACCTCGTCATTCACGACAGCATAGTCATACTCACTCATAAGCTTGATTTCTTCACGTGCTTTCTCCATACGTTCGTTAATCACAGCTAGAGAGTCCGTCCCACGACCACTTAGTCTACCACGTAGTTCTGCTAAGTCTGGAGGCGTTAAGAAGATAAACACACCATCTGGTACTTTTTCTTTTACTTGTAAAGCGCCTTGTACTTCGATTTCAAGAAATACATCCTTACCTTCATCAAGGGTTCGGTTAACATATTCTAACGGTGTACCGTAATAGTTACCTACATATTCGGCATATTCAAGCATCTGTCCTGCTTTGATTTTTTCTTCAAATGCTTCTCGTGTAGTAAAAAAATAATCTTTTCCATCTACTTCACCTGGACGTTGTTGACGTGTCGTCATCGACACTGAATAATCAAATTGGTGCTGGCTAGATTCAAATATAGCAGCTCTTACTGTTCCTTTTCCGACTCCAGAAGGTCCAGAAAAAACAATTAGTAATCCACGTTCTGGCATGCTCACGCTCTTTCTCTTGGGGTGCCATGAAAAGCAAAAACCTTTTCATAGATTTATTAGTTATTGTTTCTATTCTATCACAATCTCTTTAATTTGAAAAGATGATTGGCAAAGTAAATAGCATTACTATTAACCGGTTCTCACAGGCAACGGTAACCAACATAAAAATCTGAACTAAATAGTTGCTTAGTTCAGATTTTTAATTAATTATTTAGCGTAATCAATCACACGTGTTTCACGGATAACAGTTACTTTAATATTACCTGGATAGTCCATATCATTTTCAATTTTTTCTTTGATATCATGCGCTAAGACAGTCATCTTATTATCAGATAATTTTGCTGGATTAACCATGACACGAATTTCTCGACCAGCTTGTAAAGCAAATGATGTTTCGACACCTTCAAACCCATTAGAAATTTCTTCTAGATTTTGTAGACGTTTGATATAGTTATCAATCGATTCGCGACGTGCCCCAGGACGTGCTGCAGATAAGGCATCTGCAGCTGCAACCAAAACAGAAATGTTATGGGTTGGTTCTGTGTCTCCATGGTGACTTGCAATTGCATTAATGACTACAGGGTTTTCCTTATACTTCTTAGCAAGTTCTGTCCCAATCTCAACGTGACTACCTTCAATCTCATGATCTAGTGCCTTACCAATATCATGTAAGAACCCTGCACGTCTAGCAAGTGATACATTCTCACCCATCTCACCAGCAAGATTACCAGCAAGATTTGCAACCTCGATCGAATGATTTAATACGTTTTGTCCATAAGACGTTCTAAAATGTAGCCTTCCCATAATCTTCATCAGATCAGGATGTAGCGTGTGTGCTCCAACTTCAAATGCAGCTTGTTCACCATATTCTCTGATTTTTCGATCGATATCTTTACGATTTTTTTCAACCAACTCCTCGATACGTGCAGGATGGATACGACCATCTTGTACTAACTGCTCCAATGTTGTTCTGGCAATTTCTCGACGAATTGGATCAAATCCTGATAAAATAACTGCTTCAGGCGTATCATCAATAATGACGTCAATACCTGTCAAGGCTTCAAAAGTTCGGATATTACGACCTTCACGTCCAATAATCCGACCTTTCATTGCATCATCCGGTAATGTAACCACACTAACAGTTTGTTCACTGACAAAATCACCTGATACACGTTGCATAGCAAGCGTAATAATATCTTTTGCTTTTTTATCAGCTTCTGCTGTTGCTTTTTCTTCACTAGTACGGATAAGCTGAGCCATTTCTTTGGATAATGATGCTTTTGTTTGACTCAGAATAATATCTTTTGCTTCTTCGTGGCTTAAACTTGCAATTCTTGCTAGTTCTGCCGTCTTTTCAGCTTCAATTTGCGACAATGCTTCTTCGCGCTTGTTGAGCGTGTTAGTTTTATTTGATAGATTTTCTTCTTTTGAATCTAAAGATTGTTCTTTACGAGTTAATGTATCATCCTTACGATCAAGGACCTCTTCACGCTGTTTCAAGCGATTTTCAGACGCTTTTAACTCACTTCTCGTTTCTAAAAATTCTTTTTCTATCGACTCACGACGTCTTTGACCTTCTTCTTTCAGTGCTAAAATCTTCTCTTTTTCAAGATTCTCAGATTCTTTTTTAAGAATTTCAGCTTCAACTTTCGCCTGTTTTGTGAGCTCATTTGCTTTGCGTTCTGCTTGTTCAATTAAGCTCTGTGTGTCTGCTTGAGCATTTTTTAACTGAACATTTCGAAAAACAAAACCAACTCCTAATCCAATCAACAAGGCAATGACGCCAGCAATAAGTGCTCCTATCATTGTTTCCCTCATCTATATTCTATTATCAAGTTCCACTAAAAAGCACGACTTGAATACTATGTCAAATTTAAAATTTCTTGTCTCTTTTTTAGTTAGCTAGATCAAACAGTTATAAAAAACTTTTGGCATCAAATCTTATGGTCCATTAACCACAATTTTTTATTAAAGATACCTGCCATAACCACTTAACAACTAATATATCTTACCAATTTGAGATAGCTCATTTTCATCATACTTTTTTGGAAACTTAAAAAAATTCGCACCCATTAGCATTAGCCAACAGACACGAATTAATTATAACACATTATCATATATTTCACAAAAGTGAACGTAAAACTTCCACTTTATCCAATTTTTCCCAAGGCAACGCAACATCTGTTCTACCAAAGTGACCATATGCCGCTGTTTGGCGATAGATAGGTCGTTTCAAGTCTAACATCTTGATAATACCAGCTGGACGAAGATCAAAATTATCGCGAATTGCTTCAATCAACTGTTCTGTTGACACTTTACCAGTACCAAATGTATCAACGTGAATTGAAATTGGTTGTGCCACACCAATCGCATAACTTAATTGAATTTCTGCTTTTTCAGCTAATCCAGCCGCCACAATATTTTTAGCGATGTATCTAGCCGCATAAGATGCTGAACGATCAACTTTTGTGGCATCTTTACCTGAGAATGCACCACCACCATGATGCGCATATCCACCGTAAGTATCAACAATGATTTTACGACCAGTCAATCCCGAATCCCCTTGAGGACCGCCAATTACAAAACGACCTGTTGGGTTGATAAAGTACTTAGTCTGTTCATCTAATAATTCAGCTGGAATAACAGCCTCAATGACTTTTTCAATCACATCTGTTTTGATTTGATCATTTGTAGCTTCTGGTGCATGTTGTGTTGAAATCACGATTGTATCGATACGCTTAGCGATACCCTGTTCATCGTACTCAACCGTCACTTGACTTTTAGCATCTGGTCGTAAGTAAGCTACTTCACCTGATTTACGTAAATCCGCTAATTTTTTAACCAGTTTGTGAGATAGTGAAATCGCAAGTGGCATGAATTCCGGTGTTTCCTTACTTGCAAACCCAAACATTAGCCCTTGGTCACCTGCACCAATTAAATCAAGCGCATCTTGTGTCGAGTTTCCTCTAACTTCAATGGCTTCATTGACACCTTGTGCAATATCCGCTGATTGCTCTACGATAGAAGGATGTACACCTACTGTTTTGTAGTCAAAACCAAAACTAGCATCTGTATACCCGATTTCTTTAATCGTTTGTCTCACGATTTCATCAATATTCACGTATGCGCTGGTCGAAATTTCACCAAAAACATGAACAGATCCAGTATAAACCACAGTTTCTGCCGCTACGTGAGCATCTGGATCTTGACTTAAAATCGCATCTAAAATCGCATCAGAAATCTGATCTGCAATCTTATCTGGATGTCCTTCAGAGACACTTTCGCTTGTAAATAAATTCTTTTCTGACATTTTTTCCCCTACTTTTCTATATTTTTCGGTTACAGGAAACGGCTTTATGGAAAAGTTAAAACCACCTTCGGAAAGTAACACTATCATTCTAACACTTCACTATTATTTTCGCCATCTTTTATCTTTATTTTCATGATATAATTTAATTATGATAGATATTAGAGACATACTTGAGCAAAATCCTTGGTTGATTGATGGGTCAGTCACAAAAACAAGTGCGTCAACACAACTTGATGCAAAAGAAAATCTTAGTGATAAAAAATTATTTATTGCTGATATGCAGACAGCTGCTCGCGGTCGATTTGGTAGACAATATATTGCCGAAAAAGGCAAGGGGATTTACATGTCTTTATCTCTCAAATTGTCAACAGATATCAAAAACTATACTATTTTGACAGCAGCAGCCATTACGGCAGCTATTGAAACCTTAACAACAAAAAAACCACAAATTAAATGGGTCAATGACATTTATTTAAACAACAAAAAAATAGCCGGTGTACTCGTCGAACATCTACTCTCTAGTGATTATATTATTATAGGTATTGGCTTAAATTTCAATCAAATCGATTTCCCCCTTGATTTGCGTGATAAGGCAGGCTCGTTATTCAACGAAGAGACGCCACCTATTACACGTACTCAGTTAATCGCTGAAATATGGCGCCAATTCTACAAGTTACAAGCTGATGAAACATTTTTCGAAATTTATCGTACCCATTCTTTTATTCTTGGTAAAACAGTAGAATTTGAAGAGCAAGGTAAAACCATCATTGCAACCGCAGTCGATTTGACTGAGAATGGCGAGTTGATTGTTAACACAGGTGGCTTAATAAAGGTTATCTCATCTGGTGAAGTTTCCTTAAAAAAATGGCTCTGAGCACATCGCTCAGAGTCATTTTCATTGGCTATTTACCACACTTGAGATACATTTAACCCAAGTCTAAAGTTTAGTTTTTAATATTAAGTCGAATCCATCTATCAGCTTTATAAGCAATCCAGCCTTTGCGAATTAACAACAGACTCCAAAACAATACCAAACCATAATGGCCTGTGAATAGATCATCTGCAAAAAACCATGCATAAATATGCGTGCCTAACATAAATATA
>JAKDQI010000037.1 GCA_030454995.1 Pseudolactococcus plantarum
TTGACTGTCTCATTAGGTAGAACAACATACTCTGATGGATCTACAACATTTGGGTGAACGAACTTGTTTAACTTATAAATATACCACGCCCCCGGTGATTCATCTCTCTTATATTTCTTGTCATATTGCACATTTATCAAGTTTCTCAATAGACTGGAAGGTACTTGAGCCTTATCAGTCTTATTACGACAGGTCATATAAAGGGTAACTAAAGTTCCTGTCTCTCCTCTTTGTTCTACCTTAGTAAAGCTTAGTGAAACGTTTTCATCCTCATAATGATACTTAGATCGGTCTGATTTTTTAATTTTGTAGGCCAATACAACTTTACCGTATTTTTTATTATAAGCTTGTCTCAAAGCAAAAGCGCCTGAACACAACAGTATAATACAGATTACCAACAGTATTTTTTTTGTCTTACTTTTTTTCTTTGCTTTTTTTACTTTCACTTACCGTTCTCCTCTTTAGGTGGCATGACTTGTAGAGCTTTTGATTTGATACCTTTTTGCCAGCTTGGGACATCTTCAATCGCATTAACAGAGGTGATGCTTTGGGATTTACTATCATACTCAAACACATTCCACCATAGACCATCTCCTGTCGTTGGGACAGTAAAATGTTTAAGTAACTTATCTTCTTTGCCTGATGAGTCTTTTTGATAGACACTTATCGATGCTCTCGAATTTTTTAATTGATTTGCTAAGTTATCGCGATAATTATAGATAGAATAGTAGTAAATCCCCTCCTCTGACTGATTAATTTTAACAACTTCTGGTCCGAATCCTGATGTAATATCAGTATTTAAACTAGCCATCACGTTTCCTTGCTTATCAAACTGATTTTTATTTCCATAATATAGATGTGTTTGACTAGGTGTAAATAGATGGGAATCTAAATCTCTTGGGATATCAGACCATTTTAGTACTATTTTTAAAGCATCATTTTTTTCATCACTAGTTTTAAATAATTCAAACTTCTTTACTTTTTGACCTGATAAGTTAATCATAGGAATTCCTAAAATATCAGCTTTTAGCTGAAAGTCAGCTAAAAACTTGATACCACCTGTCACATTAAACTTAGCATCATCAGATTTGTCAATTACTGCTGGTCCACTGGTTAAAAAGTCTTTACTATAGCTCATTTCATTTTTCATATCCATATCCATGTAGCCTTGTGCTGTTACGACAGCTGGCATACAGCCAGCAATCAACAAACCAAAAGCTGGCCCCGCTGAAATAGAACCACTCACATTAGCACTTATCCCTGCCTCAAATTTATTTTTTTCCACGCGTCTTGTATTATAAAAAATCGATGAATATTCAGATGCTCCACTACCTTGGCGTTTAAGGACCTGGTTATCCCCGTCTTTCTTTGCAAGTGCTTCTACCTTATCTGCCGTCCCTTGCTTCCCTTCATAGGGCACGGTTTTATTGTCTCCTTTAAGCTTTTCTATCACATTTGGTTCATTCCGATTAACACGTTGGAAGTTATAACCTATCTGATTATATTCTTTATTTTCATATAGCATCTTACCGCCTATTTCTAATTTACCTTCGGGGGTGATCATCAAAAATAAACTAGCCATAGGGTCAAATTTTATTTCCTCCACAGCCTTATCTATTGTCGTTGCTAGGAAAGGTTTTACAGTTTTTTTTATTAATGGCATACCTACATAAGCAACAATAATGGAGTCACTAACAACATCACTCCCTTTTATTTTCACTAAGTTACTAAATTTAATTTGATTAGTAAAAGCTTTATCTGACTCTTCTTTCGTTTCTTTAAAGGATTCTTTCAAATCCTGAGCCTCTTCAACCTTTTTTCTATCTTGTTTTAATTTAGATTTCCAATCACCTGTACTCTCTAAAATACCGGTTCTAGCACCCACTTCAAAAATACGATTATAACTTGTCACACTTCTATTCTGCCAAAGTATTTTGTCAGTATACTCTTGCACGACATCAAATTTAACATCTTCTAATGCACACTTAAATAATAGATTTAAATTATCTTCTGTCTTCCTATTCCCATCTGGATCATACAAGACAAGTCCTTTAGTGGAATCACCAACAGATAACGCCCCTCCTTTACTGTTCAATTTAACATTAGGTGTAATAAATTTTAAAATTTCTTTAGCTGTGGGTGTCTTTGATGTTGTTTCTTTCTTAACTGACGCTTTTTTGAGCCCTTGTGTCCTATCATTACCCGAGGCATCATAAATAAATGCACCTTCTGTATTAAAATCAAGGGATACCTGTTCATCTATATACATATCGCCATCGATAACATCTAGTATATCTGGAGTTGTAAAGTGATAACTCACTGTACCCTCAGATTCTTCCACTCTTTTTTCTAATCTACCTGTAAATCCTTCTTTGATAACTGAACCTGGATTAAAATATAAAATATCAGATAGCTGCAACACCTTTTGATTAAGGGCTTCTTCTATTTTGTTATTTTTGTCAAACGTCATAATCGTTATATCATCAAAAATTTGTCCTGGTGTTTTATTATCATCTATACTTAGTTTTTTTAACTTGCTATCAAGTTCAGTTTGCTGATCTTCCGTAACTAGTAATACATTATCTTTGAATTTTACTTCGGTCATTTTTTTTCTTACAGATAGTTCTTTAACTGCTTTATTTCCATTACTATCTTCTGCAATGATAGAGATATATGTCACACCTGTTTTTAATACAATATCTTTCACTTGCCACTTGTCAATACCTTCAGCAACTCCTTCGCTTAACACCTCTCCTGATTTATCGTAGGTCATATAAGATACAGATTTAACACTCATATTATCTTTCGCAATGCCAGTCACTGTTAGTCTATCTTCTTGTGTATTAAACACATCATTTTCAGTTTTTGGTGTCAAAATTTCAATTGTTGGCAACTCTTTATCGTTAACATCTACAGTATTTTGTGCTTTTGTCGCAAGTCGTCGATAGTCTTTCAAGCGTAATTGTTTAACTTTTTTGGCATCTTTTACATCATCAGAAACCTCGACAGTTGTTTCACCTTTGAATATCAATTGTCTAATTTTTTCTAGTTCCACATCTGCTTTACTGGTCACGGATGTTTTGAATTGCCACAATTTGAGGTGCTGATCTTCGAAGATGAGTTGGTTGGTTTCATTTCTAAGATTAATCGCGCGATGTTTTTTTGACGTCGTGTTTGATGATTGATTTTGAACATCAAAAACAGCACCAGATGCTACCACAATCTGACAGTTACTTGCATCAAAAGCCCTAGTAGAAGATATCGGACCACTACCGTTAAAGTCAATGATACCTATATCACCCAACACATCAAACTGGCCAGCAACGAGCAAAGCACCTCCTGATTCAACTTTTACCTGACAATCTGAAACGACACCAGACTGGCCCTTACCGTTACCAAATTGTAGAACTTTACCTTTGCCTGATGAATTTAAAGATAAAACAGCACCTTTTTTGATGACTAGGCTACTTTTAGTTTGATCAAAACGCCAAGCAATACTGGTATTATTGACTGTAACTTTACTATCTTCACCAATCACTGTCGCAAGATACTGACCACTAATCGCTGGGGAATAATTGTACTTTGAATTAGATAGGGTAATGTCACAGTTTTTACCGATCGTTAGCGATTTACTGCTACCTGTCGCAGTTTTGGGACTAGCTGTCGTGAACCAAACGGTTGATAGGTTGTCGTATTCTGTCTTGCCTTGCCATTTTGTATTGTCTTCAACGGTTAATGCGCCTACATACATGTTTTCTGCTGAGGTGCTGAGGGTGTTATTCCCATAAAGGCTGACGTCTGCTCCATAAGCCATGATGAGACGTGCGACACCCTTGTTAGTTGCTTCGTTATTATCCTGTTCAGTCGTGATATTACCAAATCTGAAGTACCAATTGCTAGTCATTTCTGATTCATACATGCTGTTTTCAAAACCTTGTGACTGATAGGCCTCACTTGCCCCAACAAATGCCGATGAAGAATAGTGCCCTACATCAACTGCCTTACCATCTAAGTTTTGACGTATACTAATATCATGCATATGAAAGAGCGCACGTGACTGCTCTTTCCCATTACTTGTTTCTTTAAAACTTTTTGGTCTAGCGCTCGTTCTTAAGCCATGATAGCGTTTGAGAGTCAGCTGATGACTTGCTCCATCAATCTCTATAGAGTTTTTACGCCGATAATTAGTTGGACCATAGGGACCATCTTTTGAGCTGTCTGTGATATCTGCCGTCATCATGATTTTTGTGACCGCTTCATCCTGGTAAGCACGTATAAAGGTCTCCCAATCACCAGCTTTAACCACGTTTTTTTCTGCATTAAAAGCGCCATGACTTTGGTAGTAGTCTGCCGTCGTTTGTGCACTTGCTTTTAGCATTATTCCTAAACTAACTGTAAGCGCTATCATTAACGCTGTCGCAATGACTAAAATTTTTTTCATTTAAAAACTCCTTAATTTCCTAATCATCAAATGAACTTAGGAATTATGTTCAATTACACAGTATTTTGCTACCGTCAGTATATCACGTCGATGGTTATAATGACAGTTAAATTATAATTAGAATTATGTAATTGTGATGATAAGACTTACAGTGAATTGCCATAACTAATTTATCCAACACAAATAAAAAAGAGTTGATGATATACCTCAACTCTTTTTTCGTTATTGTATGCTGTTTTTATCTGCTTTGATTTGTTTTTTTATTTTTTTTATCGCCCAATCGTAATGACTAGCTAATGAAGACACAAAATAACTGCCTAATGTTGTTGTGCCAGTCCAAGAAAAATGCTGTTTTGTAAATAAAGCTTCATTTGAAAATGTTGTGACCAAACTCAGTAACTCTTTATGACTGCTAGCCAACAATTCTTCAGCTTTTTCTAAAGATGTTGCCTGATGTTTTTCGACAAAAATTTGATTTAGTTCTCCATAAGTTCGCCAATTATATGGCTTAGGAAAAAAGGGTTGTGCTTGTCCTGCTTGATTAGACTTAACCCAATTTAAGACAAGCAGATGCCACTCATGTAAATGTATCAAAACATCTCTCAGTTTTTTATCTCGTAACCAATGCGCTTGTGTCATCTTATCGGTTATCACAAATGAAAAATCTTGTTCAGGACTTTCTAGCTTAAGTATTAACTTCATCAAAATCTCATAGTCTGTTTGACTAACGGCCAATAATGCTGCTTTTGTCGTTGGTCTACTCATGATATCTCCTTCTCATATCTTCTATTTTTGTTAATACATTCATCCTTAATGACTCTGGTGTAATCACTTTAGCATCCTCTCCAAGTGATAATATATAACTACACAGCCAGTCTTCATTTGGTACCAACCCATCGATCAGCAGATCACCGTTAGGTAACTGACGAATGATAGAGATAGGAAACTCATCGTAAATCCTATAGCCTAGATGAGCAGATACCTGCATGACCAACTTAACCTGATCTTGTTTAGCGAGTATCTGTTTATCTAATTTTTCTGTTGGTAGCGTACGTCTACTATATGAATAATGGGTATTTACTAGATGAGTAATCCTACTTAATTTAAAAAATCTAATGTCATTTTTGCTTAAACAATACGCTTTTAGATACCAACTCATACTCTTAAAAACTAACTGCAGAGGTTCAACGTTTCTGTCACAACACTCACCTTTGACGTTGTAATAACGAAACCTGATCACTTGTTGTGCCAAAATAGCAGATTTTAACTGCTCAAAATGATCATCTAGTTTATACCACCTTCTCAAATCTATAGATAACCATGGCTCTGTCATCTGACCAAATAGTGCAGATAATTTGTTTAATGACTCAGTAGTTGATGTATCAACATTAAGTGATTGCTGTGCTTGTAAGGCTTGTAGGATACTCTGCTTTTCTTTTTGGGTTAACAATACCTTATCTAAAACAAAGTCGGATAAAAGACTGACACCGCCACCATTACCTTTTTGTGTATAAATTGGAATGCCCGACTGACTCATTCGATCAATATCTCTATAAATCGTTCGGATAGACACATGACATCGTTCACTCAGCTCTTTAGCTGTTACTTTTTGGGTGGTTAACAGGATATAGATAATGTCAAATAATCGATGTGTCTGCACGCGCTAACTTACTCCTTTAAACTAATATAAATATGGACTTCACAAATTCCCTTAGGATCAAGATGATAGGCCTCAAAATCAGCAGCAAATAATCGTGGTAAGTCCATCTGCCATATTACTTGCCAAGCCTCTGCAACTTTTGAAAATACTTGCTCTTGCTCATCTTTAATGACAAATTTAGCATACTTTCCACCCTTAATGACTTTTGTTTCGAGTAGGTCACAATCATCACTAGCTTCACTCACTTCAAAAGCGGTCATCACGGTATAATCACCTTTTTCATCACTCGCATAGTCTGTATAAATGCCTAATGCTGTATCATTTATACGATGGCGTATCTGAGTAAGTACTGCTTCTGTATAAAAACGTTGCCACAACTGACTGATTTTTTCGCCAACATCAGGATCACCATTATTTGTCCTATCTGTGATCCCTACGACTAATTTATCTTCGAGTGTCACTACATCATAATACATGTTCTCTACCTCTTATCTTTCTGTGATGAGACTAGTTTAACATAGCTAACCTGACAAGGTTTGTCATATATAAAACCAATATAATCGCTTGACATATTTACAACTTACTCATAGACTATCTTTAAATTTGGCCATTTTTCTTGCCAATTCTTTTTAGTAAGTCGTGCTCGATAAATTGCTAATTTATCAGGAGTTTCTGTAAAATATGGTGTTGGTCTGACGATAAACGAAACAATATCTGCTAAACCATATGGTGCTACAATAGTCAGTTGATCCATATCTGTTAAGAAAGCCCCAATAGCTGTACAGGTTTCTGGAAATCTAGCGATCGCATCACTAGAATTCAGATAAGGCAATGTATTTGGATTATGTAAATGCATGTGCGCTTGATTCTTAAGCTCCCAGTCATAGTTGGGATAATTTCTTTTCAATTGCTCTGCTAAGGCTTGTGTCTCTTCATAGGATATAGCTTGATCAAAAAAGATAACATCAACGTCTGTATGTTCATCAAATAAAGATTTACCTGATAAAAAGTTCCAGATTAAGTTTCGAATACACCCTGCAGCTAAACAACTATCTGCTAATGCCAAGTTGCGAATAATCGTTAATATCTCCATGATCTGTGGTACACCACATAGTAAATCTTTTAAGTCATCTTCAGTAATACCAACCCTATCCCCACTTATCTTAATCTCGCTAAAAACTTATTAAGATGCTAAACTATCACCATATCTTTATGTTACTTAAAGTATAAGTTTACTAACTGTTTTAGTCAACAAAAAAACTAGCGGTTGCTAGTTCCTTGGTGATTTATTCTCCAAAAAAATCCTTTGCGAGTGCTTGTCCTTGGTCAATTTTTGCCCATTGTTGTGCTTCAGACAGCTCATTACCATTATCACACGATGCAAACCCACATTGATGTGATAAAAACAATCGGTCTTTAGGAATAATCTCACTTGCTTGCTCAAGTAACTCAATCACGCGTTTCTCATCATCTAAGGTCGCTGTTTTACTAGATAATAATCCTAAGACAACCTCTGTATCAGGACGTTCTTTAAACACTTCAAGTGCTGAAAGATTACCTGCACGCTCGTCATCCCATTCTAGGAAGAAACGGTCATAACGTTGTTGTTTCAAAAATAATTTGGCGATAGTTTCGTAAGATCCTGCACCCATATTTCTAGAATCATAGTTCCCACGACAGTTATGTGTCCAAACCGTTAAGCCAAGATTATGACCAAAATCTATCACGTCATTATTTAGGTCAATAAATGTTTGAGCTAAGGCTTCGATTTCTTTATGATCAATATCACCGCCAGTAAATGGTGAACTTGGGTTATCATCTGAAAACATTTCCCAGAGGCAATCATCAAACTGGATAATTTTACCACCAACTTCAGCATATTCTGTCAGAAAGTCTTTATATGCACTTGCCAAATCCGCTTTAAACGCTAATCTATCATGATAGTATGAATTTGTATCTTTATCGCCATACCTTTTAGCATCTTGAGAAAAAGACCACTCACCAAAGATATGAGAAGGTGATGGAATACAAAGTTTTGTTGTATGATCACCTGCATTTGCTTTGATTTCTTTATAGATATCGATAAAGTGATGATTTTTTCCGCTTAGTTTTTCAGTAAATTCTAAGCCAATATCACGACGTGTTTCATATTTTGATGTTTCATCTAAGTCTCTAAAGAAATAACCATTATCCGCAATAAATCTTCTAACCCCTTTTAATCCCCAAACAAAGTCAAGATGCCACAGTGATTTTGAAAACTCGCCATCTGAAATGACTGAAAGACCATGTGCAATTTGTTTTTGAATAACATCTTCAATCGCTTGTGTTTCACAAGCTTGATAGCCATCAAAATCTGCGTAGAAAGGATACTGAATATCATCTCGCTCTTGAATCTCTCTTTTATACTTCAGTAATGATTCTGGTCTTAATAAACTGCCGACAATTTGAAATTTTTTGCTCATTTGCATAACCTCTTCTATGTTCTAAAGTGTTGATAAATCTATTATAGGAGAAATTATATAACTTGTATAATACTAAATAACAGCATATTCATATAGCAAAAAACTATAACAATAAACTGATTTATGAACATTTGTTATAGCTGTACATAATAAAAAACTGCCTTTTAGCAGTTTTTTGTCAAACATGTAAGTTTATATCTTGCTTTAATTGCTTTTTAGCCGTTGCCATCATCAGTCTAATTCTATTGAGCTGATTCACAACAGAAACGGATGGGTCATAATCTATTGGTGCGATATTTGCTCTTGGATACTGACGGCGTAATTCTTTAATCATTCCTTTACCGACGATGTGGTTAGGTAAACACCCAAAGGGTTGTAGGCAGACAATGTTGTCGACTTTATCTTGTAATAACTCGATCATCTCTCCCGTTAGAAACCAGCCTTCACCAGTATGATTACCAATAGAAATAATTTTTTCTGTATCAGCGGCTAGTGCATCTATCGAATGTAAGCCATCAAATCGCTTAGAAGAGTTTAGCGCTTTATTCATCGGTTTTTCAACCATCTGAATAACATTAATAAATGTCCGTGCGAAATACTTAGCTTTTTTACCCATACCAAGATGATCAGATTTCCAAATTTGATTATAAAGTGAGTAGTTCATAAATCCTATGATATCTGGCACTACTGCTTCTCCACCTTCAGATTCTATGATATTTACGATATCATTATTAGCAGTTTTAGAATATTTGACTAAAATCTCACCAACGACACCAACTTTTGGTTTTTGGATAGGTAATAATGGTGTTTCATCAAACTCGCGGATGATTTGTTTCATATTTCGGTTAAACTCAAAAATAGATCCTGTTTTCATGTTATGCTTAGCTTTTTCAAGCCACTTTGCATGTAGGGCATCTATCTGACCCTTAGTGATTTCATACGGTCTAGTTCGATACACAACACGTTCAAACAAGTCACCATATAGTGCACCGATCACAACACGTACAACTAAAGGTACTGTTAGTTTAAAGCCATCGGTTTTCTCAGTCCCTTTATTTCCCATCGACAAAGAAACGACAGGTACTTGAGCAAATCCTGCATCTTTAAGGCCTTTACGTAATAAAGGAATATAGTTGGTAGCTCGACACCCACCACCTGTCTGTGTCATCAAAACAGAGGTATTATTGACATCATATTCACCAGACTCAAGTGCATGAATTAGCTGTCCGATAGAAATAATCGCTGGATAACAAGAATCATTATTCACATACTTCAGTCCCGAGTTAATGGCAGCTTTGTCCTCAGGTAAAAGGACGACCCTATAACCAGATTGTTTAAATGCTTCATCTATCAAGCCTTCTTGATGAATCGGTGAAAGCATAGGCATTAACAGTGTATGTTGCTGCTTCATCTCTTTTGTGAACACAGGATGATCTATAATGACTTCTTTAAAGTCACTTTCAGCTAATTCTGGCATAGTAGCTCGCTTATCACGCTCATTCACAGCAGCTTTAAGTGAGCGTAATCTGATACGCACAGCTCCCATATTTGAGCCTTCATCAATTTTTAAAACAGTATAGAGCTTACGATGTGCTTGCATGATTTCTTCGACTTGGTCTGTTGTCACCGCATCAAGTCCACAGCCAAAACTATTAAGCTGAACAAGTTCAAGATTTTTATTTTTGGCGACAACACGCGCAGCACCATATAAGCGAGAATGATAAACCCATTGATTCACAACACGCAGGCCGCCGACTTCAGATAAATGTGCTATTGAATCTTCTGTCAGCACATGAAACCCTTCTTGCGTAATAATATTGGCAATGCCGTGATTAATCTCAGGATCTAGATGGTAAGGACGACCAGATAACACGATTGCTTTTTCCTGATTGAGGTTGATTTTGACAAGTAACTCCTCAGCCTGCTTACGAATATCTAATTTAAACGCATCTAGTTCATCAAATCCATGATTAACAGCACGCGTAATATCAGCTTTATTTATCTTAAACTCAGAAAAAACTTGAGTTAGATTATTGATCATATTCTCTCTATCCGCAAGATTAATAAAGGGATGAATATATGCAACTTGTCCATTTCTGATCTCATCAATATTATTTTTGATAACTTCTGGATAGGACTGCACAATCGGACAGTTATAGTGATTTTGGGCACTAGCATCTTCTTGACGCTCATATAAAACAGACGGATAAAATATCGTTGGTACATCTTTTTCAATCAAACTCATGATATGTCCATGACTTAGTTTCGCAGGATAACAAACTGTATCAGAAGGAATCGTCTCTATCCCTTTTTCATAAAGAGTTTTGTCTGATTTTGAGGATAATACCACTCGAAAGCCTAAATCTGTGAGCATCGTGTGCCAAAGCGGGTAATTTTCATACATATTTAAAACACGTGGAATTCCTATCTCACCATGAACTGCTTTTTTCTTGCTAAGAGATTTAAACTTAAATAGCTTTTTATATTTATAATCAACTAGGTTAACTTTTTTATCACGTTTATCAACTTTGATTTGCATGGCTTTTTCTACACCACGCTCGCAACGGTTTCCTGAGACAAATTTTGACCCATCGTTAAATACTGTCAATGTCATCTTACACATGTTTTCACAAAGTCCACAAGTCGTAAATTCTTTTGTCGTTTCAAAACTTTGTAAAGATGCTAAATCCAAGATAGTAGATTGGCTGATATCATCACTGCCATTCTCCATAGCAATCAAAGCACAACCATAAGCGCCCATGAGGCCAGCTATTGATGGACGAATCACTTGACGTCCTGATATTTTTTCAAAAGCACGTAACACAGCCTCATTATAGAAAGTTCCACCTTGAACAACGATTTTTTCACCTAAATCTTCAGGCCGTTTAACTTTTATGACTTTGTATAGGGCATTTTTTATCACAGAATATGATAAGCCTGCTGAAATATCACCGACTGTTGCACCTTCTTTTTGTACTTGTTTAACCTTAGAGTTCATAAAAACAGTACATTTAGAGCCGAGATCAACTGGATGTTTGGTTAATAAAGCTGCTTTAGCAAAGTCCTTCACATCATATTTTAAAGATTTAGCAAACGTCTCAATAAAAGACCCACAACCTGAACTACATGCTTCGTTCAGCTGGATACTAGATAGCGCACCATCGCGAATTTTCATGGCCTTCATATCTTGTCCGCCAATATCGATGATAAAGTCAACACCAGGTTGGAAAAAGTCAGCCGCTTTATAATGTGCCATCGTCTCAACTTCACCAATATCAACTTTTAATGCAGCTTTGATCAAATGTTCACCATACCCAGTTACCGCTGATTTAGCAATATAAACATCACTAGGCATGTCTTGATAAAGTGTTGTCATCACAGTTAATACTGAATTTAGTGGGTCTCCATTATTTGATCCGTAATGTTCAAATAAAATATCTCCGGCCTCATTAATTAAAACAATTTTAGTTGTCGTTGACCCTGCATCTATACCCAGATAGGCAGCACCGTGATGGCTTGCTAAAGGTTCATGAGCAGCTGTTGCTTGACTATGTCTTTCTCTAAACGCTACTAAGTCTGCTTCACTCTCGAATAATACATCCATGGTATCTTGGGGAACCAAGTTATCTGAATGATCATTTTCGAGTTGATGAATAATTTGTGACGCACAAATTTCTGTCGCATTTTCTTCATCTAATGCAGCACCCATGGCAACAAAAAGTTGTGGATGTTCAGGAAAAACTACATTTTCAGGGTTAATATCTAGCGTTTCAATGAATCTTTTGCGCAACTCACTCATGAAAAATAATGGTCCACCTAAAAAGGCAATATTTCCTTTAATTTTTCGACCAGATGCCAAACCTGCCACAGTTTGATTCACTACTGCTTGAAAAATACTAGCCGCGATATCTTCCTTACGTACACCCTCGTTTAACAGTGGTTGTACGTCTGTTTTAGCAAACACACCACACCGACTTGCAATAGGATAAAGCGTGTGATAGTTTTTGGCAAGTTCGTTAACACCTGCTGCATCTACCTTTAAGAGTTCAGCCATTTGATCAATAAAAGCACCTGTTCCACCAGCACATGACCCATTCATGCGTTGCTCCATTGCACCATCAAAGAAGGTCATCTTAGCATCTTCACCGCCAAGTTCAATCATGACATCTGTTTGAGGAATAAATTTTTCTATTGTCAGTGCAGATGCAATCACTTCTTGAATAAAAGTCGCACCAATCACATCAGATAAGCCCATACCACCTGAACCTGTAATCGAAAAAGTAAACGCGATATCACCAAGTTCACACATCATCTCCTGCAGTACTTTAATTGTTGCTGTTTTGACGTCAGAAAAATGCCTCTCATATCTTGAGAATTTTATTTCATACTGCTCATCAAATACAACCATTTTTACTGTTGTTGAGCCAACATCAATCCCTGCTTTATACATAAACACTTCTTCCTAATTACTAACCGAGTCAAAACAACACTTTGTTGCATAACATATATATCTTCATTTTACAAGCAATTCGACTTGCGCGCAACCGTTAAAATGTGCTAAACTGTTGGTAAAACAACACTAAACAACAATACGTTGTATAAAATTAATGGTTCTTTAAACAAAGTAGGAAAATATGACAAAAAAAATTGATTTACGTATCAAACGCACAAACAAACTTATTGTAGAAGCTTTTATTAAACTTTTAGGTAGTAAGACTTTTGATAAAATTACGATTAGTGATATATCAGATGAAGCAATGATTAATCGGGCTACATTTTACAGCCATTTTAAAGATAAATCCGACCTATTTGAACGGATTATTGATAAATTTTTGAAAGATTTCGTCACTGTTTTAGACTCTGAAAATCTAGTTGAAGAAAATGGTATTAATGTCAAAAAAATTGAACTTGTCTTGACTCATTTTTATGAGTTTGTCAAAGACAATCCTGATTTGGCAAGAATATTTATCACACACAGCAATAAAGAAATTTTATCAAAACGATTACTAGCCATTTTATCTGAACGATATGCCCACCTGTTTGATAGGTTGGATGTTAGAAATGAGCAACTCAAAATTCCAACTGATTTCGTTGTCTCATATATCACAAGTATTTTTATCGGTACAGTGACTTGGTGGATTGAACAAAAAAATCACGAGATGTCTGCAAATGAATTTGCTTCTCTCGTGATTAAGTTGATTTCAAATGGTCATCTAACCGTTTTAGGTGTTAATATTAACCGTGACTAAGTCTAGTAGTTGTTAATAGCAAAAAGATTGACATTTGTTTATGCCGTTTCACTTTCTTTAGTAGACTGCAATATGAAATACCCTTTACTTTTTTTGATCACTTCACAGTTATCAAAAATGTCGATCATCTTATCTTTAGCACTAGGTGCGCCTTGTTTTTTCTGAATGACAATCGTTAGTGTGCCGTTTTCATTTAAATGTTCATAGGCACCAGATATGACACCATGTACAACCTCTTTACCAGCTCTTATTGGTGGATTTGACACGATATGATCAAAATTCCCCTCTACTTTATCATATAGATTAGACTGAAAAATTGTGGCAGATACTGCATTTTGACTGGCGTTTTTCTCTGCTAAGGCTAGTGCACGTAAATTTACATCTATCATCGTTGGCACGACTTCTTGAGCTTTTGCAAGCGTAATCCCAATCGGACCATAGCCACACCCAACATCTAATAAGCTGGATTGTGCCTCAAATGATACTGCCTCTAAAAGCACTTGACTACCAAAGTCAATTGCTTTTTTGCTAAAGACACCTGCATCAGTGGTAAAGCGCAATCGTTCTCCTAAAAGAACGGTTTCAAGTTGATGAATATCATGTGCCGCATCAGGATGTTCATCAAAGTACATTTTTTGAAAATCATTAGCCATATTAGTTGTTTTGCTCCCTATTGATAATATCTTGTGCTATAAGTGACGTCACAAGTTTATAACCCTTAGTTGTAAAATGAACACCATCTGATACAATCAGCTCATCAGGATTAGGCTGTTGGTGCATCAGTGCATTTAGATTTAACACGTTAGCACCTGTTTTTTCGCCAGCAGCTTTAACACTCTCTATATAATCAATCAGTCTTGTATTTGAGCGTCCTAACATTTTTTGTGAACTCATCATTGCAACCTCATTCACATAAGAAGGTGTTAAAATGCTCGTCTTCTGTGCACCCAAAGCTGTTATAAATGTTGTGATATTTTTAAAAAATTGTTGCGGAGAAATTTTACGGTGTACGGCTGCATCATTTGCACCAAAAAAGATGTAATAATAATCAGCTTTTTGAGCTACTATATCAGCCAAACGTTTCATAGCTGCATTAGTATCTTCTCCTGCTACAGCACAACAGATGACTTCTCCAGATATATGTGCTTGCGCTAGCAAGTCCTCTGTCATGTTTTTCATCTCTATATGAGTCGAGATGGAATCACCAAATATTACGATTTTCAACTTTTAACTCCTCTTATTTTAGGATAATATGGCTAGAATTTTGCTGTTTGTTTTCCTATATTATATCATATTATGTTATTTGTTTATTTTTTCTAACTTTCTTCTATTTTATTTGCAATAGGCCAGTTTTTAGACATGATGTAATCGTAATATAAAACACCTATCAAGCCAATGAGCGTTCCAACAAAAATAGCTAAAATTCTAGTTTTAATTAAAGTATTTCCCATTTCTGGTCTCACTATTTTAAACAAAATAAGTGCAATTGGGGTCGTGAAAAAATTTCCGACTAAATAGCTTTTAGGCATATAAAGACTAATAAGTGCCATAAAAACAAAGGATAATCCGATCAGTACGATAGGGGTATTTACAAGCGAGTAAATAACAAAGGCAATCAATGTACCTATGATCCCTGCACCAATATAGGCAATCTGTCTTTTTCTAGCAACTATCACATTTTCAGACTGTAGAATTGTCAATGCAGAAACAAGTATCCAATAATAATTGTTTAATTTCAAATGATAGCCTATAAAATAAGCAAGAAAAGCAAATACACTCATCATCAATGCACGTATGCTAGGCTGGATATTTTCTGTTCTATAAATAATCGTCTTCAAATTGATCTGATATCGTTCAAATTGTTTGTTTTCGATCAGAGCAAAAACGACAGCAATGATAACACCTAACATGGCATATAATGATAAAACTAGTGCATTCATCAATGATAGACTAGATAGACTGGCAATCATTCCATTAATCATGAGAATAAAAAATAGACCAGGACCAATGTATCCATTCACGCTCATCAAGTATTGGACAATATAAGTTAATAAAGCAATCCAGATAAATGTGAGCCATTGTGTGCTTGATAGGCAAGCACTGATTGGAAAACTGATAATACTGATAATACTGACTAAAAATAGTTGTGTCATGGTCTTTTCCTTGTTTGCTGGTACATAATACATAAAAAGTAGACTACCAAAACTTCCCATCATACCAATCCAATAATTGCGAAAAATAATCGCAATTAAGAACGCGACAACCATCGTTAATACACCGTAAATCGTATGAATATAATTTCTATTCGTAAATTGATGCATAATACTCCTTTAAAATGATATTGT
>JAKDQI010000038.1 GCA_030454995.1 Pseudolactococcus plantarum
AAAATAACCGCCTTTATATCTAGTAAATCTTTGTCAATATCACGTGATAAATTATGCATAATGTTCTCTCTTTCAAATTTTAATCTCATATTATTTTATCATAAATAAACACGATTTTTATGACTATATCTAGCAAACACCCATTAAATGCACTAGAACTGCCTCAATAGATACGACTTAATCGCCAAGTTCTTCTGATTTTTCAAGCCATGATTCTTCAGCCATGTCTTTATTATGCATCACAGTATCTAAGGTCTGTTGGAGCTCATTTAAGACTTCAAAGTCCTCAGATGCTGCGACCATCTCTGTATGCAGCTGATGAATTTGCTCATCTAACTGGCTGAGTTTCTCTTCTAATTCAGCAACTTCTCGGCTCAGTTTTCGACGAAGTTTCTGGTCTAGTTTAGAGGCTTGATAGCTAGTAGATTTGGTTGGGATACTAACTTCAATCGCTGTACTTTCCGCCATCATCTCAAGTTCAGCTTCCTCAGCTTTTTTTTCAAGATAATAATCATAATCTCCCAAGTAAAGGCGACTACCTTCAGCAGATATCTCTAATACTTTATCTGCAACTCGGTTTATAAAATACCGGTCATGACTAACAAATAAAAGTGTCCCTTCAAAATCGATTAAGGCATTTTCTAATACTTCTCGGCTATCAATATCCAAGTGGTTAGTCGGTTCATCTAACACTAGAAAATTATCATTTTCCATCGATAATTTAGCTAGTAACAGTCTTGCCTTTTCACCACCAGACAACATCCCAACGATTTTTTTGACATCTTCACCTGAAAAGAGAAAAGCGCCAAGGCGATTTCTAATCTCTACTTCTGGTGTTAATGTGTGTGCTTGCCAGAGTTCTTCTATGACAGTATTTGAAGTAGTCAGATCTCGTTGTTCTTGATCATAGTAACCCATCATGACATTACTACCTTGCTTAATCTCCCCATCGATCAAGTTATGCTTGCCAACGATTGATTTGATTAATGTGGACTTTCCTATCCCGTTAGGACCTACGATCGCAATTGCATCATATTTACGGACATCAAGATTAATCGGACTAGAAAGTACTTGTTTGTCGTAACCAATCGCCCCATCAGTGACGCTCAACACCACATTTCCAGATACTATTGCTGGAGAAAATGTAAAATGTGCTGATTTATCTTGTCCCACTGGTTGATCTAGTCGATCCATCTTTTCAAGTTGTTTACGTCTAGACTGAGCACGCTTTGTCGTTGATGCACGAACAAGATTGCGATTAACAAAGTCTTCTAAACTGGCAATTTCTTTTTGCTGTTTATCATATTGTTTGACTTGAGATGCAACTTTCTCAGCCTTTAGATCAATATATCGACTATAGTTTCCTGTATATTTTTCTAATTTTCCACGAGATAGTTCTAAAGTTTCAGTCGTGACTTTATCTAAAAAATAACGGTCATGGCTCACGATTAAGATCGCCCCCTTATAGTTTTTTAAATAGTTTTCTAGCCACAGTAAAGTGTCAATATCAAGGTGATTGGTTGGTTCATCTAAGATAAGGAGTTGAGGATTCTCAAGTAAGATTTTCGCTAGGGCTAATCTCGTCTTCTGACCACCTGATAAACTTGCTACCTGACGTGTCCAAAATGACTGGTCAAATTTAAACCCATTTAACACATTTTTGATATCAGATTCATAAGTAAAGCCCTTATTTTGTCGAAATGATTCTGTTGATGCATCATAGCGCGTCATCAGACTATCTAATGCGTCTCCAGATAACTCACCCATCTCAGCTTCCATCTGGCGTAAGGCCTTTTCTTGGGCAATCTGCTCTTTAAACACACTTAACATCTCATCATATATTGTCAGATCAGATGTAAACGCTTGTTCTTGAGCCAAATAAGACATACTCAAGTTTTTAGTTTTTGAGACCTCACCACGACTCGCACTCTCTACACCTGCTATTATTTTTAATAACGTAGATTTACCAGCGCCATTGCGACCAACGAGAGATACACGTGAATTATCCTGTATTGTAAAATTTATATTTTCAAATAATATATCTGCACCAAAAGTTCGCGCAATATTGTTTCCTTGTAGTAAAATCATATATTTATTCTATCATAAATAACCGTTTTTATCTAACCACTGAGCAATTTGTTTGACAACTTCACAAACATTTGGTAATATATTCACAAAATACTTTATGGGGGTGCCATTGACCATGGTCGTAACAAAATTTAATGAAGAGTTACCAAAGGCTACAGCGAAACGATTACCACAATACTATCGCATTTTTAAGCAACTTGTGGCAGATAAAGTAGACCGCACAAATTCTCAAGAAATTGCTAAAAAATTGGGAGTTGATTCAGCGACTGTTAGACGAGATTTCTCACTTTTTGGTGAACTTGGTAGACGTGGTTATGGCTATGATACAGTTGCTTTACGTAACTTTTTTAGTAATTTATTAGGCGATTCAGCTGAAACAAATATTGCACTTGTTGGTGTAGGTAATCTAGGACGTGCTTTGATTCATTATCGTTTTCATGATCGAAATAAGATGAGAATCACCCAAGCTTATGACGTAGCGGGCAATCCTCTTGTTGGCACTAAAACAGAAGATGGCATACCTGTTTATAACATCTCTGATATTAAAAAGAACTTAGCCGATACAAATATTGAGACGGCAATCATTTCTGTTCAAAGTGACCGTGCACAAGAAGTCGCTGATATTTTAATAGATGCTGGTATTAAAGGCATCTTAAATTTCACCCCAAGACGATTAGAAGTTAGCGATGATATCACAGTACAATCAGTTGATTTAACTAGTGAATTGCAAACTCTTTTGTTCTTTATGCAAGATAAGAAAGCATCAAAAAAGTAATATGACAAATTTACAACCTATCATAGGTGTTGCCGCAAACGAAAGACGAGATGCTGGTACTGATATGGGCAATATGGCAATCTCATATAACCCTTCAGGATACATCAAAGCTGTACAACTCGTTGGTGGCTTACCTCTCATGATTCCCATAGGGGATCCAACAAATGCTAAGCGTTATGTGTCTATGATCGACAAACTCATTTTGGCAGGTGGCCAAAATGTCGCTCCTGAATTTTATGGAGAAGTTGAAACGATTGAATCTGTTGACTACAATCGTGAGCGCGACGCATTTGAAATCGCTCTTGTCAATGAAGCAATCAAGCAAAACAAACCGATCATAGGTGTCTGTCGTGGTATGCAACTTGTTAATGTTGCCCTGGGTGGTTCACTAAACCAACATACACCTAATCATTGGCAGAAATTGCCAAGTACTAA
Source organism: Pseudolactococcus plantarum (assembly GCA_030454995.1). GTDB lineage: Bacteria > Bacillota > Bacilli > Lactobacillales > Streptococcaceae > Pseudolactococcus > Pseudolactococcus plantarum_A. The sequence goes on from JAKDQI010000038.1 coordinate 3,299, forward strand.
AATATCACATGATGTGATGATCAAAAAACATTCACCGCTAAATCAAGTTTATGGTTTACGTGCTCACGTCAACTCGTTTCATCGTCAAAGTATTAAAAAAGTTGCACCACAGCTATCTGTTATCGCTACGTCGATCGGTGATCATGTCATAGAGGCTGTCCAATCTCACGATCCTGCTATTCGTTTTCTAGGTGTCCAATGGCATCCAGATTTTATGTATAATGTACGCCCAGAAGACTTAGGATTTTTCCGATATGCAGTCTTTAATCTATAACCTCATATTGCGACCGTAACCAATTCAAAACGATGTATTATCTTGTTAATATATCGTTTTTTTATTGCCTAACTACTCTTAACATAAAACTATTTTATGAAAGTAACACATGCTCTCTAAACGAAAAGTAGCAGTTATTACCAATGATTAAATGGTCAATAAATTGAATTCCCATAATATCGCAAGCTTTGGCAATCTGCTCAGTAAATACCATATCTGCCTCTGATGGCTTAGGATCTCCAGAAGGATGATTATGCGCAACGAGGATACTAACTGCTAAGGTTTTAACAGCAAAATATAGAATTTCTCGAGGATTGGCTGTGGCGGAATTCACTGTCCCAACAAAAATTGTTTTTTTCTTGATAATTTTCTGTTTCCCATCTAGATAAACAGCGACCAGATGCTCCTGGTCAAAATCTGACATCTCATCAATTAAATGATCCGCAAATTCTTTGGCACCTGTAATTTTCCCATATCTAGTCCTCTCTGTGGTTTGAATCCTTTTGCCAAGCTCCATCATCGCTCTAATCTCCACTGCTTTTGTTATCCCTATGCCTGATATCGTCATCAGCTCCTCTATACTGGCCTGTCTGAAACTTTCCAATGTCACAAAATGTTTTAAAACCTTTCCAGCTAACTCCACCACTGATATCTTTGGGGTACCAGTCCGTAATAAAATAGCGAGTAACTCTTGGTCTGAAAGATAAACTTCTCCAAACAACACTAAACGTTCTCTTGGTAACATCGGATAATCTGCTTCTATAATCTCATACATCGCTTTTCCACCTCTTATTTATGTACGAAAATATGCCGTAACCTACTTTGTTTTTTCGTAATATTCAGAAACTATTGTAAATCTCGATATTTTATGATTTAATTATAAATGTCAAAACTTTTTGACATAAAAAATATAAGTAGAGGCCTCTACTTGATAAAATATAAGAACAATGAAATTGAGTGGAAAGGAAGTATCATGTTAAAAAAATTAATCTTGATTATCTTCTTTCTTATACTCATATTTTCATCTATTTTTATAGGGTTAGTTGACGTACCACCTTTCGATATCAGCACTTGGACAAGTCGCCAGCATCTGGTTTTGCTCGCTTCTAGATTACCTAGAACAATCAGCTTAATGCTTGCTGGTGCAAGTGTCAGCGTATCAGGACTTATGATGCAAAATATCATGCAAAATAAATTTGTATCGCCTAATACAGTTGGTACTTTAGACAGTGCTAAACTAGGCATCGTATTCGTCATGATTTGCTTACCGCACGCTAACAGCCTGACAAAAATGAGCATTGCATTCATTTTTGCCTTTCTGGGTACCTTGTTATTTCTACTCGTTTCTCGTTATGTGGTGAGTAAGTCTAATATCATGTTGCCACTTATCGGTATCATGTTTGGGAATATTATCGGCAGTATTGCGAGTTTCTTTGCTTTCCAATATCAACTCATGCAAAACATGACCTCTTGGTTGCAAGGTAACTTCTCCATCGTCATGCGTGGCTCTTATGAGCTACTTTATCTGTCAGTTCCCCTATTCATCTTAATTTATGTGTTTGCCTATCAGTTTACAATATTAGCTACAGGTCAAGAAATGACAACGAATTTAGGCATTTCATATGAAAAGATGCGGTTATTTGGGGTGGCTATAGTTGCCTTAACCTCAAGTATCGTACTTGTCAGTATCGGTAGCATCCCATTTTTAGGCATTGTCGTGCCAAATCTTGTCACTTTAAAATTTGGTGATCAGATGAAGAAAAACCTACCACTAACTGCTTACTTTGGCGCAACCTTTCTCATCATCTGTGATATTATAGGGCGAACAATTATTGCACCTTACGAAATTTCAACTAGTTTGATTGTAGGTATCTTGGGTAGTATCTGCTTTATAGGGCTATTACTAAAAGAAGGGCGAGGACAAAGGGGATGAAACGTCAATTAACCTATCTATTTTTGATCATGGCGATCATCGCTAGCTGTGCTTTATTTTTGAGCTACCATACGTTTGGTAACATAGAGTTCGCACTTAGCTTACGTTTAAAGAAACTACTAGGCTTTATTATCGTTGGTATCGCCTGTAGCTTTGCAACAATTAGCTTTCAAACCCTCACACAAAATAGATTATTAACGCCTACAATCCTAGGGATGGATTCGCTCTATGTCATGCTACAAACGCTATCTATCTTTATCCTAGGCACTCATAATTTAGCCTCTCTTTCTAGTCTTGGTAACTTTTTCTTATCTGTCGCTTTGATGATGTCAGTCAGTACAGTCCTATCATTTTCTCTGCTAAAAAAGTTTAAACATAACTTATTCTTGTTCTTGATGATTGGTATGATTCTGGGTACTTTCTTTGGCAATATCAGTAGCTTTTTACAAGTTTTACTTGACCCAAATGAATATGATCATTTACAAGCTAAACTCTTTGCTAGTTTTAGTAATGTTAAAGTAGATCACCTACTCATCGCAGCTATCATGGTAGGGATTATTTGCCTATTTTTATGGTGGTTAGCCCCTCAACTAGATATCTTACATCTCGGAAATGACCATGCAATCAATCTTGGGATTGCGCTTAAAAACTTACAGCTAATGAGTCTACTTGCTATTTCGGCCTTGGTTGGTATTTCTACTGCTTTAGTTGGGCCAACAAGTTTTCTAGGTTTTATAGTTGCCACAATTAGCTATCAAGTAGCAAAAACCTACAGACATCGCACACTCTTTCTGACTGGTAGTCTAATCGCTATCTTGTTACTAGTATTTGGTGAATTTTTAGTGGAACATATCTTTAGCTTTAATACGACATTAAATATTATTATCGAATTTACTGGTGGATGTTATTTTATCGGTCAACTACTATATAAGAGAAATGGACATACAAGATGAAAATAGAAGGGCTATCCAAGTCTTTTGGTAAAAAAACGATTTTAGATGAGATTGATTTAACAATCAAAAAAGGGAAATTAACTGCTTTTATCGGACCTAATGGTGCTGGAAAATCAACACTCCTAACAACCATGAGCAGATTGATCGCAACGGAAACAGGAGCGATTTATCTCAATGGACAAGATTTGAAATCGTTTAAAACACGAGAATTAGCACAGCAATTATCTATTTTGAAACAGATGAATCATTTAAATATGAATATCACTGTTTATGAATTGGTTGCTTTTGCAAGATTTCCTTATAGTAAAGGTAATTTAACGCCAACTGACAAAGAAAAAATCAATTTGTCTATTTCGCAACTTGGATTAACTGAGTTGGCACAAGAAAATATCCAGACGCTTTCAGGTGGTCAACTGCAGCGTGCTTATATCGCTATGATATTAGCACAAGATACCGAGTTTATTCTACTTGATGAACCACTCAATAATTTAGATATGAATTTTGCAGTCCAAATGATGCAATTACTTCAAATCCTAGTCACAAAATATGGTAAAACAGTCATCATCGTTTTACACGATATTAATTTTGCGGCTAGTTTTGCAGATGAGATCGTTGCCATGAAATCTGGTAAAATATTTGCGCATGATGAGACATCTCATATCATTAAAGAAGAGATTTTAAACCCTTTATACGATATGTCCATTCGTATCAAAGAAATAGATGGTAAGCAATTTTGCCTCTATTTTTAATACACATACACAAACACTATTAATACTTAACTCATTAAATTAATTAAAGGAAAACAATTATGAAACTTAGTAAATTAATCACTGTTTTTGCAGGTGCACTTTTAGTCACGACATTACTGGTTGCTTGTGGCACTAAAAAAGAGAGTAACGCTGACAACGCTAAACAATCACAAACAACAAAATCTGAACCTAAAAAAATTGAAGTGACAGATGCTAAAGGTAAAAAACTAACTGTCCCAACACACCCAAAGAAAGTCGTTGTGTTTGATAATGGCTCGCTAGATACTATCAACGCACTTGGCGAAGGTAAATCAGTCGCTGCTGTTGCACTGAAAAACTTACCACCTTATTTAAGTGAATTCAAATCTAGCGAGAGTGCAGGTGGTTTGAAAGAACCAGATTTAGAAAAAATAAATGCTGTACAACCTGATCTCATCATTATTTCTGCTCGTCAAGAAAGCTTCAAAAAAGACTTAGAAAAAATTGCACCTGTCCTATACCTAGGAGTAGATAACGCTAAAGTTTGGGAGTCTACTAAAGCTAACATCATGACACTTGCTAGTATCTATGGTAAAGAAACTGAGGCAACTAAACAAGTTGATACGTTAGAAAAAAATATAGCTGCGGTTAAAGAGAAAGCCCAAAAAGCTAACCTATCTACTTTAACTGTCCTATCAAATGAAGGTCAATTAGCTGCTTTTGGTCCAGGATCTCGCTACGCAATCGTTAATGATGTTTTCGGTTTTAAATCTGTAGATGATACAATCAAAGCCTCAACACATGGCCAACAAGTATCTTATGAATATGTACTTGAAAAAAATCCAGATGTGCTCTTTGTTGTCGATAGAACTAAAGCACTTAGTGGTAAAACAACAGAAACACTCGTTGCAAGTAATGAACTGGTCAAACAAACGAATGCTAGTAAAAACAAAAAAGTCATCGATCTTGATCCAGCTCTCTGGTATTTAAGTGGTGGTGGACTTCAATCTACACAACTCATGCTTGATGGTGTAGCAAAAGCATTAGACTAATCCGACAATAAAAAAGCATCATCGCTGATGCTTTTTTATTGTCTTGAAAACACTACTTAGTGCATGATACCTCAGTTAAAAATTACTATCGTTTGACTAATTTTGTGTACTGCATGAGTATTACTTGGTAATAAAATTAGAAAAGAAAAAGACAATCATCAGATTATCTTTTTTAACTTACCATATCTCGTTTTATGCCTTAGCTTTAAAATACGCTACTGCACTTTCAAATAATTTTTGATCTTTATTTCCTGGAATATTTTTAAATAAGCCAGATTCGTAACGTTCAGAATGTCCCATTTTACCTAGAATTTGACCATTTTTACTAATGATTCCTTCTATTGCACCTACTGAGCCATTTGGATTATAGGCAGAATCCATGGTCGCATTACCATTAAAATCAACATACTGCGTAATGATTTGACCATTTTTATTTAGCTCATCAAAGACTTCTGGTGTTACAACAAACTTACCTTCACCATGAGACATTGGAATGGCATGAATATCACCTACTGAAACCTTAGACAACCATGGTGAATTGGTATTCACAATTTTTGTTTCAACCATTTTGGCGACGTGTTGGTTAGCATCGTTATAGAAAAGTGTAGGAGATTCATTAGTTAATTGATCAAATTCACCATAAGGTAGCAGACCTGATTTGACGAGTGCTTGGAATCCATTACAAATGCCTAAAATCAAGCCACCACGCGCAATAAACGCATCAATTGCCGCTTTAACATCAGCATTCAATAAGATATTCACGATAAACTTAGCTGACCCATCAGGTTCGTCAGCTGCTGAGAATCCACCTGCAAACATCAGAATGTTAGCTTTAGCGATGTGTGCAACCATCTCTTTTATAGATGCAGCTATCGCCATTGTTTTAAATGGTACAATTTCAGCTACCGCACCAGCTGCTTCAAACGCTTTAGCTGTATCATATTCACAGTTAGTACCAGGAAATACAGGAATATAAACAACAGGCTTCTCAACAACTTGGCTTGGCTGAATTTGCAAGCTTGAAGGTGTTGTTGCAACTACTGCCAATTCTTGAGATTGCTCAAATAACGTTGGATACACTGTATCTAATGGATGCTCAAAACTATCTTGTAACTCACTAGCTGACATGACAACGCCATTAATCGACAATGCATAAGCTGCAGTTGTACGACCGATTGCTTGTAGTTCAGAGATCTCATCAGGTGATGTGACAATAAACCCAGCATACTGCGCTTTAATCACTTCACTGATATTCGCAATCTCAACAGTTGCACCAATGCGATTACCAAACGTCATCAACCCTATGGCTTCACCAAATCCACCAGCTTTAGTAGAGATGGCTGCCGTAATGTCATACTTTTCTTGTAACTGAGAAACTAAGTTAAAGTTTGCTTTCACACGCTCCCAATCAATGTTATCAGCAATTTCTACACCAGAAATGTAGTAGATATATTCATCTGCCGCTTTAAATTCTGGTGATAAGATACGATCAGCTTCAGATGTTGTCACACCAAATGCAATCAAGGTCGGTGGCACTGTCAACTCTTCAAACGTCCCACTCATAGAATCCTTACCACCAATAGATGGTAAGCCTAATTGTTCTTGTGCTTCGATAGCGCCTAGTAAGGCGGCAAGTGGTTTACCAAACCTTTCAGCTTGTTTATCCATACGCTCAAAATATTCTTGATAAGAAAAACGTGCTTTAGCCCAATCACTATTTGTTGCGACCAAACGAGCAGTCGCTTCAATCACAGCATATGCTGCACCGTGATAAGGTGACCATGATGCAATCTCAGGATTATAGCCATGAGATAAGAGCGAGACAGTATTGGTTACACCAGTCAAGACTGGTAATTTTTGGACAGAACTTTCAGCAGGCGTTAACTGATAACGCCCCCCGATCGGCTGAATCACAGTCGAGCGACCAATCGAACTATCAAAAATAGTTTGTAAGCCTTTTTGAGAGGCAAAATTCATATCAGAGAATAATTGCGTCAAATCTTCAGATAACTGTTCAGTACTTGTTTTTTGGTTAAACGGTACTGCTAAATCTGAATCTACTACCGTTGCATCAACAACGACTCTGACACCATTAGTATCAAGAAATGAGCGCTCGATATCAACAATAGTTTTCCCTTTCCAAACCATCGTGAGGTTAGCTTTTTCAGTTACCTCTGCAACTTGAATGGCCAAGATGTTTTCTTTTTCACATTCAGCGATAAATTGGGCAACATCTTGAGCTGATACCACAACTGACATCCGTTCTTGAGATTCTGAAATCGCTATTTCTGTTCCAGAAAGGCCTTGATATTTTAAAGGTACTTTATCAAGATCAATTTTGATACCATCAGCTAATTCGCCAATCGCGACACAGACACCACCTGCACCAAAGTCATTAGATTTCTTAACCAGTTGCGTTACTTTAGGATTTCTAAACAATCTTTGGATTTTGCGTTCTTCTATGGCATTGCCTTTTTGTACTTCTGCACCTGCTGTTTCAACGGTTTCTTTCGTTTGTACTTTAGATGATCCGGTTGCACCACCTACACCATCACGACCAGTTTTTCCACCAAAAATGACAATCGCATCACCAGCCTCAGGTTTTAATCGTAGGACATTTTCTTTAGGCGCAGCACCTACCACAGCACCAGTTTCTAAGCGTTTAGCCACGAAGCCTGGATGGAAATATTCCTTAACGTAAGTCGTCGCCAGACCGATTTGGTTACCATATGAGCTATAGCCATGAGCTGCACCTTTAGAAATCACTTGTTGTGGTAACTTACCAGTTCGTGTATCTGAGATGGGCGCCGTAATATCGCCAGCACCCGTAATACGCATCGCCTGATAAACATACGCACGACCTGAGAGAGGATCACGAATCGCACCACCAATACAAGTTGAGGCACCACCAAACGGTTCGATCTCTGTAGGATGGTTATGTGTCTCATTTTTAAACATGAGCAACCAAGGTTCTTTAACACCATCAACATCTACATCAATCTCGACACTACAAGCATTGATTTCATCAGAGACTTCCATGTCATCTAAACGACCATTTGCACGTTCAAACCGCCCAAAAATAGTCGCCAATTCCATTAATGTCGTTGGTTTTGCTTCACGGTTTAAGTCTTTTCGCATCATCAGATATTTATCATATGTTGCTTGAAGTTGTGTTGCAAATTTTGATTTTGAGAAATCAATTGATTTTAATTCAGTTTCAAAGGTTGTATGACGTGTATGATCACTCCAGTAAGTATCTAACACCTTCAATTCAGTCTCAAAAGGATCTCTTTTCACTTGTTTAAAGTAATCTTGAATCCATAACAAATCAGCTACTTCCATAGCTAAGGCATAGCTAGTGTGTAAAGCCGTAATTTCACTTTCGCTAAAGTTGATAAATCCGTCTAAAACAGGAATTTCATCTGTTTTAGACGTTATCGGCTCATCATGAATCGCTAGTGTGATGTCTTTAAAGCGTGAATCAACACTGTTAAGTTGATAATGCTTGATTTGCTCAAATTCATTATCTGTTAATGAGTCATTTAATAAGTATAATTGAGCTGTTTTGACACTAGACTTTTGATCAGCGCCTAACAAAAATAATGCTTCTTGTGCAGAACTTGCACGCTGATCAAATTGTCCAGGTAATGCTTCAATCGCAAAAAACTTACTATCTAAAAGCGCTGCTTGGACTGCTTGTTCACTTAAAATATCATCTGTCACATGTTCAGAAAAAATTGTTCTCTCAGCAGTCGCTAACAACTCATCTGCTACATGAAACACATCATAAACTTGTACAATCTCAACTGATGCTAACGTTTTTAGTTGTAGATTGTGTTGCAATTCACGCAATAATGACTGATTTTTTACATTGAACTCAGGTTTTTTAGCAACAAAAATACGTTTTTTCACGAAATTATTTCCCCTCAAATTTTGTTTGTAAGTCATCAAGTACACGTTGATAGATAGGGATAATATCTCCTAAATCACGACGATAAATATCTTTATCTACATGGTTATTATCCGCATCCCAAAGGCGTGACGTATCTGGAGAAATCTCATCCGCTAAAATAATACGACCATCAGGTAATCTACCAAATTCAAGTTTAAAATCAATTAATTTAAGTTCAATCTGAGAGAAGAGCTCAGTCAATACTGCACCAACTGCTAAGGCTTTTCCCTTTAAGATTGCTATCTCTTCATCTGTCGCAATTTCTAAGAATTTGACGTGTTCATCATTAATAAACGGATCATCTAAGGCATCATTTTTATAATAAAATTCAACAAGTGGTGTCTTAAACTTAATCCCTTCTGCTAAATCAAAGCGTTTAGAAAAAGATCCAGCAGTATAATAGCGGACAACAACTTCTAAGGGGATAATTTCTACTTTAGTATTTAATTGTTCAGTTTTAGAAAGTTGTTTAATAAAATGAGTCTCGATACCCTGTTGATTCAATTCACGAAAAATGAGGCTTGTAATTTGATTGTTCAGGGCTCCTTTACCTGTAATTTGATCTTTCTTTTTACCATTCAGTGCTGTAGCTTGATCTTTATATTCAGCAATGACTAGTTGATCATCATCAGTACTATAAATATTTTTTGCCTTGCCTTCATAAATTAACAGCTTTTTGTCACTCATTTTATTCTCCTATTTTTAAAGTTATATGACATCATCTTAGATTTTTATTATTTATCCAAGTATTATATGACTATCATAACTTACCTAGACACAAAAAAAACAAAAAAACTGCCATTTTATAGCAGTTTCCACCTTAATGTTCGGATTATAATGTGATATCATCTACTTCAATAAGAAATTGATTGTCACAAGCAAACAATTTGGTTAAAGATTAAGCCGTTACGCCATTTAATAATCTAAATTATCGGCATGACCAGCAGCATTACCAACAAAATAACCTGTTTTACAATTGATTGACACAAGATACGTACCATCAGGTTTGTAAAGATTGTAATAGCCATTTCCTTTTTGAATACTAGCAGGTAAAAGAATATAAGCATCACCAGAAATATAACCACGTTGACGACATTTGCCAAGTACTAAGTCTTTAATCCCATCAGCCCAGCCAAAAGCAGGATTTGATAAATCAGCATTTGGGTCTACCGGTACCCTAGATTTACTTGTTTCAAGCGGAATCGACGGAAACTGTCCCTGAAATTGTGCTGTAGATAAGCCAGATCCAGTAGTACCACTAGGCGTAGTCGCATTAGCAGGTGTTGCTGGATTTGCTGGGGTAGCATTAGCTTGTGCATTGGCATTATTTTGCGCTGCTTGTGCCTGAGCTGCTTGTTGGGCAGCCGCTTTATCAGCTGTTGCTTTTTCTGCAGCTGCTTTTGCTGCTTGCTGTGCTTGTCCTTGTGCTACAGCTGCTTTTAAGAGAGTATTTAGCGTATCATTTTCAGTCGCTGTATAGCTTAATGTGACACCGTCTTTTACTTCGGCCGTTTTATCAAGATTACCATCCATCACAACAGCTTTATTAAACTGATTATTGATGTCTTGAATCGTTTTGATCTCAGTTTTTAGCGCAGCTACTTTAGTTTTTATCGACTGATAATCAGGATGAGCTGACAACTTATCAAGCTCAGCCTCCAATTCACTAAGTTTAGAGAATTGTGCATTTTTTAGTTTAGTGTGCGCATCATCAACAAAGAAATCAGCATATTTTTGATTAAAGCTGCTTAACTGCTTTGCCTCTTCAGATTTTTGCTGAGAAGATACTTTAGCATTCTCAGCATCTTTTTGCTTAGTTTGGTTTTGATTATGCCAAACTAACCCACCAGCCGTTAATAACACTAGCGCACATAACCCAATGATAATCGGTTTTTTATAATTTTTTCCAGTATTTTCAGTTAAAACTACTGGCGCTTTACTAATGATTTCATCAGTAGTATCCTCTTTTATGGGCTCATCAACGACATCTGAATTTTCAGATAGCACAACTGGTGCTTGTGAAATGACTTCACCCTCTTTTTCAGACGCATCATTCAGTTCAGGCTCAAGTGATTGCTCATCTTGTAAAGTTGTTTTACCAGGTCTCGCAGCTTCATTTAGCGTGGTGTCATCTGCCAATGTGACTTGATCGTATGCTTCTTGTACCTCAGGAAGGTCAGCACTACCTTCCTGAGTTTCTGTCCCTTGTACTTTATCATCAGAAACGATCGGTGGTATTGCTACAGTAGTATCATCCTCATGTTCAAGACTAGACGTGTCATCAACCGGTTTAGTAGCTTCGTCTGATGAGACCGGACCTTCTTGTATCGCTTCTTTTTCTGAATCTTTAGATACAGCTGAACTCTGTTCTGTGTCTGCGACTTCTTGAACAGCATCACTATCCGTTTTTTCAGTGCTAGTCGTATCATCCCTGACAGTTTTAACAAACGTATCCAAGGCATTAGTAGCTTCAATCGTTTTTTCTAAACGAATTTTTTTAGCTGATTCAATCTCAGAACGATGTTCTCGGATATATTTATCTAACGTGCTTTCATTATCTTTGTTTTGCATCGTTAGGGCATCTGTTTTTTCAGACAACTGTTCTACCGTTAGCGATTCAGCATCTTTAAGCGCTATTGTTTTCTCTTTAAAGTTGGGGTGCTTCTTTTTTTTAGCCATATTATTTTATTCTCTTACCAAAATATTGATATAAATCTGTTCGTAATCTACCGTTATATAATTTTCGTTTTTTTGTTGCTTTGCTACCATAATGTGTTTCAAAAGCTAAATCACTAGTCAGTATATACTTACTCCAAGTCTCAAGAGGTTTAAAAGTCTCACCCATCTCTTGATATAATTGGAATGCGGCTGCTTCATCTCCAAGTCGCTCACCATAAGGTGGGTTAGAAACTAAAACACCATCTAATTTTTCTGTATGGAAATCTTGCAATCTCATCTGCTTAAAGCTAACAATGCCATCAAGTCCAATTTCAAGTGCGTTTTCTTGGGCAATCTTGATCATTCTGCCATCAACATCAAACCCTGAAATATCCAAGACAGCATCATAATTAGCTTGACTCTCTGCTTGCTCACAGACTTCCTCAAAAATCTCAGACTCAAACCAAGGCCACGCTTCAAATGCAAAGTCTCTATTAAATCCAGGTGCGATATTCATCCCAATCAAAGCAGCTTCTATACAAAATGTTCCAGACCCACAAGTCGGATCCACAAAAGGACGTGTCATATTTGCTCGCCAGTTTGTCAACATGATAATAGCGGCAGCCATATTTTCTTTGATAGGTGCGCCACCTTTATCAACACGATAACCACGTTTAAATAAAGACTCCCCTGTTGTATCAATCATGATCGTCGCGACGTTTTTATGTAAAGCAACTTCAATCGAAAATAAAGCTCCCGTCTCAGGAATAGGCACATTTTCTGGTCTATGGTAATGTTCTTGTAATTTTTTGGCAACTGCTTTTTTCGTGATTGCTTGAATACTTGGCTCATTGTGCAAATCAGATTTGACTGCTTTTGCCTTAGCAATAGGAAATTTTGCACCAAACGGTAGCAAGTCTTCCCATTCTAAAGCATAAACACCTTCAAATAACTCATCAAAAGTTTTTGCAGGGAATTCGCCTACTATAATTTTTACGCGATCAGCAGTCCTTAACCAGAGATTTGCAGTTGCAATTGTTTTTTTATCCCCAGAAAAGAGTACGCGAGAACGATCATCTAAAGTGACCTCTATACCTAAATCTCGTAATTCTTTAGCAGTCAAGCTCTCAAGCCCTGCTGCCGCAGTTGCGACTAGTTTAAAGTTATTTTTCATCTTTTCTTTTCTATATCTCTATCATACCATCATAGTAGGGTAAAAGGGCTGGAGCTTTCCGCTCCCGCCCCGGTCATCCAGTTTGCTATACGCCAGGTTTTGTTCCAGTTAATTT
>JAKDQI010000178.1 GCA_030454995.1 Pseudolactococcus plantarum
CCTATAAATTCTATCTAATACCAAATCTAGTGCAACATATGATTTATGTGTGAAATGATGCGTTCCTACATAAAAAGGTGTTAAATAATAGTGATAAGCATACTGTACTAAAGCTGACATATAATTAGCACTGAAAGCTGTTATTGTACATATCGGCACCTTAGCAGCATTCATCCAAGCAAAATTTTCTTTTAAATTCTCAGTTTCACCACTTAAAGATGCAATCAAAAATAAATCTTGCTTACCCATAGTAAGCATCACATAGTCAAGTTCTGCTTTTGTCGGTACAAAAATCACGCGCTTACCTACAAGAGATAATGATTTACAAAATTCTTGTAATTGTAGTTGAGGTGCATAACCTGTACCAAAAAAGAAGATAGCTTTTGCTTCAAATATTTTCTCACATAAAGGGGCAAAATTGGTTGCCTTTAAATACTGGTAGGTACTTTCTATGTCTTTTTCTTGTAAAGCTAACAAATCTGTTGTTTGCGCTCTTTTATCATCATAATTAGACTGCTTTAAAAAATATTTAAATTCCGTATAGCCTGAAAAACCTAATTTTTTTGTCATCCGTAAAACAGATGATTTGCTGACATGAACGGCATTAGCTAATGCTATAATATTGGCATTTTGTACTTCCTTTTGATGTCTTACAACATAGGTTAAAATATCCAAATCCATTTCGCTAAGATTTTTTTGTGACTGCGTGATAAGTATTTCAAGATTCATAGCTTCATTATACCAAAATCATCCGACAAACAGCACTAAATCTTAGCAATGAATGCTTCATAAGGTCTTAATTGTTCACAAATCGTATTGCGACTCATATTAGTTATAATAATTTCTGTATTACTTTCCTCAAATGGGGAGTCAATCATTTCTTCAGACATATTTGCAACGATTAACCACGTCTCTCTTTGTAAAACTCTTTTATAGATAAATAAATTCTCATCATCAGGAAAAAGTAATTCAAAACTCCCATCTAAAAACATCTTATTACTTTTACGTAATTGGATTAAGGTTTGATAATATTTAAAAATTGAGCGTTCACTTGCCATATCATTTTTAACATTTATCTCTGAGAATCGTGGGTTGACTTTAAGCCAAGGTTTACCATCAGAAAAGCCTGAATTTGTATCATTTGACCACTGCATTGGTGTTCTGGCGTGATCACGACTGACTTTATAGGCTGATTTCATGAAGTCATCATGAGAAATAGTTTTTTGGTTAATGACATAGTGTTCATAATTGCCATGTAGCTCAATATCATTGTAATCTGAAAGATCATAGTTTGAATTAACCATCCCGATTTCTTCCCCTTGATAAATATAAGGTGTTCCCTGTAATCCATGCAAAACTGTTGCAAAAGCTGTTGCACATTCATAACGATATGTTGTATCATTTCCCCATCTAGAAATAACTCGAGCTCGGTCATGATTCTCAAAATATAAGGCATTCCAGCCGTTATCACGTAATGCTATCTGCCAATCAGATAAAATACGCTTCAAGCTAACTAGATCTCTATTTTGTAGCGCCCAACGACCATTTATATCACCTTGCTTTCGATCTATATGCATATGTTCAAAAGTGAAAATCATATCTAATTCTTCACGCTCAGGGCTAACTAAAAGATGCGCATCCGATGCCTTAGCAGCAGGTGATTCTCCTACAGACATCATCTCACAAGGTGTCAATACTTCTTGATTCATTTCATGAATAAATTCATGCATACGAGGGCCGTTTTGCTGATTAGATGTTATCAAATCCCTGTCGTTATCTGGAAAATCTAAGTTTTTTGAAATAGATGTCACAACATCCATACGCCACCCATCAACTCCTTTAGATTTCCAAAACCGCATCATATCGTAAATGTACTGACGTACAGTTTCATTTTCCCAGTTTAGATCTGGTTGTTCTGCTGCATAGTAGTGCAAATAATACTGTTGTCTACCTTCATCAAATGTCCATGCAGAACCACCAAAATTTGATCCCCAGTTATTAGGTTCAGAACCATCAGGTTTTGGGTCTTTCCAGATATAAAAATCCGAGAAGAAATTAGTCTTACTTTTACGCGATTCTTTAAACCATAAAGCTTGATCTGAGGTATGGTTTGCTACAAAATCCATAATGATTTTGATACCTGCAGCATGTGCCTCATTAATTAATGCATACATCTCTTCATTTGTACCAAACATCGGATCTATCATACGATAATCTGTAATGTCGTACCCATTATCGACCTGTGGACTTAGGTAAAGTGGGCTAATCCATAATCCATCAACGCCTAATTCTTTGAGATAAGGAATTTTTTCAATAATACCTGGAATATCTCCTATCCCATCACCATTTGTATCCTTAAAACTTTTTGGATATATCTGGTAGATTACTGCATTTTTCCACCATTTATCTGTTAATTTTTTATCTTTGTATATCGTCATATAAGCTTT
>JAKDQI010000179.1 GCA_030454995.1 Pseudolactococcus plantarum
TTAGTTTATATTATATCATCTTTTAAAGTATCAAAAAAGCAAAAAAGTTGAAATTTTCTAACAACTCTACATAATGTTCGGTTTGCCTCTTTAGATACAAGATTAAGCTTCAATGTGTATAATCACTTTTCGTTCATTAGGACAATACTTTAAAACACTTACTTTTTCCGGATGGGTCGCCTTATTTTTTGAAGAAATATAATTTTGCCGACCACAACCAGTACATTTGAGATTTATTTTAACGCGCAATACTTCTGACTCCTAAAAACTTTCTAAAATTAAACAGCGACCAAACAAGATTAAATAAAACGAAACAGCTAGTCGCAATAAATACTGCCTGATAACTGATATAACCTGCTATCGCACTCCCTAGTAGTGGGCCAACAACTTGCCCAAAATTAGTAAACATCTGATTAAAACTAAAAATACGAGAAATACCTTCTGGTGGCGTCAGTTTGGATAATAAGGAATTAACCGAAGGAACTAAGGCACCTGAACCAAATCCTAATAAAAATCGTAAGATACCAAGCTGTAGTGGTGTTTTGACAAATGCCATGGGGATATAGACGATTAAGCTATAGACAAGACCAATAATAATCAACCGATGGCTACCAATCTTATCACCAAGTTTTCCTAAAGTGCCTGATGATAACATCTCAGATAATCCAACAGCTGATACGATAAATCCAGATATCATAAATAAATTCCCAGAATGACCATTTAATTGGCGAATATAAAGTGGTAATATCGGTGCTACTGATTGGACTGTTAGCTGCAAAACAAAACTCGTAATGAACAAACCATACAAAATATGTCGATTTGATACACGATTGAAGACTTCACGTGTACTTAATAAATCAACTCGCTCGATAGGTGTAAAGTTTTCTTGTACAAATAATATCGTAAGAATTGTCACGAGCAGTAAGACAATACCTGTAATTAAGAAAACATTCTTCATACCAACTATTTGTGCAAAAAAACCACCTATAGAGGGACCTATTAATGAACCACCTATCATGCCAGTTGACAAAATACCAAGGGCATAGCCACTTTTATCTCTTGGGATTTGACTAGCGATTAGTGCCGTGGAGTTTGGAATATAGCCTGCAAATATACCGTTCAGTAAGCGCATAGCTAAGAGCCACCAAACATTTGGTACAAAAGCTAAGGCACTCATGGTAAACGTCATCACAATGGACGCACGAATCATCATAATCCGACGACCATACTGATCCGCCAACCGCCCCCATATCGGTGCTACTAATCCACTAGCAAGCGCACTAATCCCTACAGCTAAACCAGTGTACAGTTCAACAGCGCTACCTTTTACACCTAATGATTGCACATATAATGCCATAAAAGGCATGACTAGTGAAATACTAGCTGAGGTAAAAAAAGTACCAAACCAAGCAATAGATAAATTTCGTCTCCAATTTATTTCTATGATTATCACATCTTTCTATAATTTCAATGAGACGAACACATCCTAGTCAAATAAGCTAACATCTACCTTAAACTGATTAAGCGTAGCGATATATTTTTCTTTAACAGTCATGGACCGGTACTAGTAGTCTAGCGTTTAAAAAACGAACACTATCAGTTGATAGTACCCGTTACATCTCATTTATTATGGTTATTAACTGCATTTCTAATACGTCTATTGTATCACAATTTTCAATGATACGTGTTGCCAAAGCACGTTTATCAGCAATCGGCATTTGACTATCCACTCTCTTGATAGCATCTTCTCTAGACAAATCATTTCGCCTCATCAACCTTTCAATCTGTGTTTCTCTAGGTGCGTAAACGAGCCAGATTTCATCAAATCCTGTATAGTTTTTCTCAAACAATAAGGGAATATCCATAAATACTATATCCGCCTCGCTAGCTTGACACCTGTCTAAAAGCTCCTTACGGATAATCTTATCTTGAATGACTGATAATTTTTCCTTCATTTTTTCCGATGAAAAAATAGCTTCTCCTAGTTTCACTCGATCTAGTTCACCATCCGGTAAGAAAAATGTTTGACCAAACGTATCATGGATTGCAAGATATAGTCTACCACCAATTGCTTGTAGTTCTCTCACCACCAAGTCAGCATCGATGACTTCATACCCATGAGATTTTAGAAAAGCGCTCACTCTAGATTTTCCAGTAGCGATACCACCTGTTATACCAATTATTTTCTTCATATCTTAATTTTAGCACAAAACTTCTCTTACATCTCATCTGACTTAGTGTACTTTATAGTACTTTCCAACTCCTACCTATAAAGTAACTGCATACACATTAATATTGATTATCTTAGGTTAGCGAAAATATACGCACATATTTACCAAATACTCATTTTAAATTCATATTATTTTTTCA
>JAKDQI010000180.1 GCA_030454995.1 Pseudolactococcus plantarum
ATTTATCTTAAAAATGTATCAAATAGCCAATAAATTTGGTATTGGTAAAGGGATTACGTTGCTATACTTAAAATTATAATTCTATTCTCTCGCTAAGTATCCATGACAAAATTTGAGAATGTTATGATGATTCAAGTATAGTAAGTATCACTTGAAGGAAATTTAAGATTAAACTTTTAAGGGAAGTCTTTACATAAATTTTTGATACTTGGTTCTACTTTAGGGTTAAGTAATGTATTTTAAATAATAAAAAAAGTTAGGAATTTAGGAAAAATGAAAAAAACGTTAGGTTCAGTCCTTTTAATGACAAGTGTCTGTATGACTTTGTCACAGGTTTCAGGAGTGGGAGCATTAGAGCAAGTACCTGGAAGTACAGACATTCAAAATAGTACGGCTACTGAGAATAATAATTCAACAGTAAAAACAGATACTTTTGATGAAGTGAAGTATTCAAAAGAGGTTGTTGATCCGTGGATGAAAGCTAACGTCCCGGCCTCAACTAATCCGTTGCTGTTGTTGAAATTTGTAGGAGACCTTAATGCCAAAATAGAGGCTGATGGTAAAACTTATGGGGATAAAGACCTTGTTGCGAAGCAATATGGTGCATACATGTTGTATGATATCGCGTTTGTAGGAAAGAGTCTTTTTGCGGGCATGATGGGATCTGGTAACTTCCCTGCTCCAGCAAACGGTGACTATCCTGAAAAAGTAACCGAAACACTCCCAGTACTTGATAAAGAAACAAATACGACGGTGACATCAACTGGTTACTATGTCGATCAGCATTCTGATAAGACAGTTGTGATGCACGGAGGGTTTAGAAATAGTTGGGCAAATGGTATTGATAATGTACAAACCAGATTATTCTATAACCGTGGCTATAATATTTTAATTGTTGATAATCGTGCATCAGGTTTAAGTGAAGGAAACTATATCACATACGGATACTATGAGTCAGATGATATGTTAGCTTGGATCAATAAAGAAGTTGCTGATAAACCAGATCAAAAAATATTACTAGACGGTGGTTCTATGGGTGCGGCAACAACGCTTTCTGTTTTAAGTAAAGATGTGCCAAAAAATGTTAAGGGTGCAGTTGAAGATTGTGGTTTTGCTTCAATTATAGAGCAATTAGCATTTTCTTATGATACGGTTATGACGCAATCTGATTCAAATGGTATGGTGAAACAGTTGTTAACTTCTCTAGGATTAACACCAGAAAATAAACAAGAAAATTTAGATAGAATTAATCGTATTTATGGACAAAATTATCTTAATCTTGATCTGAATGCAAGTTTACCATTGGAAGGTGTTGAGCATTCTGCTATTCCAAAATTATTTATCCATGGAACGGCAGATACAACAGTACCATATTCAAATCTAGCTGAATTGTCAGATAATGATTTAGGGTACAAACAGGTATTGAGTGTAGAGGGTGCCGGACATGGTCAGTCTTTAGATGTTGACCCAGATGCCTATAATAAAAATCTTGATCAATTTTTAGCGGTTGTATTTGATGATAAAGTTACTGTTAACTATGTTGATGGTGAGGGGAATCCACTACCTAATGTGGCCCCAGTTACTTTAACAGGTTCTTATGGTGATGACTATGATGTGTCTAATGAAACTTATCAAAAGCAAATTGATGGTTATATTTTAGATCAAACAAAACTACCAGCTAATATGGTTGGGACTTTCAATGATCAAGCTCAAACAGTTACTTATGTCTATAACGCTGATAAAAAAGTTGGTGCTGATGTTACTGTGAAATACCAAGATACTGATGGTAATTCAATTGCTAAAGATGAAGTGAAATCAGGTAATGTTGGTGATGCATATACAACAGAGAAAAAAGAAATTACTGGTTATACTTTTAAAGAAGTAAAGGGAGATATTTCTGGAAAAATTTCTGATAAAGCACAAGCAGTATCTTATATTTATACTAAAAATAAAGTAACACCAGACAACTCGGGGTCTGATTCCAACTCCAACTCCAACTCCAACTCCAACTCTAATTCTAACTCAGGATCAGATGCTGGAAGTTTGCCAGATACTGGAGATAACAGACAAAGTACAATGCTCCTTTTTGTGTCAGGATTAGCACTAGTTATATTTAGTGGCGTAGCCAGTTTTGTAGGCTATAAAAAAAGATATTTGAAAAAGTAGTCTCAGAAATATAGTGTTATGATTTGACTGTTGCAACTGGTATTGTGGTTTTAGTTACAAACTTATCTTATCAGTAATCTTGAACAAACAGCATCATTTTAATATGACATCAAAATATATATTAAAACATAGGTTGAAAAACA
>JAKDQI010000181.1 GCA_030454995.1 Pseudolactococcus plantarum
CCCACATTCGATATATGAAACAAACAGAGGTATCTTTTTATAGTTAACATCAAACTCAGCAAAGGCTAAGTTGATTAATACTGAGTAACGACTTTTAAAAGATTATTTAACGTTACCATCTTGGTCACGTGTTACTTTCATGTCATCAATTGCAAGGTATCCTAATTTTTCAAGGAGTGTTTTATTACTTGTAACTGCTTTGATGAATTTTTCTTGACCTTCAGTTGTATTGTCTTTTTGTGTATACATATGCTCGTAAGACCAGATTTTCCACTCATTTTTAGCAACATTTGCTTCTGTTGGTTTTACATCGTCGATCTCAAGTGCTTTAATTGTATCTTTAATATTTGAAAATGCTACGTAGCTGATTGCGCCTGGTGTTTGTGAAACCATTTGAACAACTGCACCAGATGAATCTTGTTCGCTTGCTTTAACTACTTGTGTATTATCTAAACCATATTTTTCAAAGTTAAAACGTGTACCTGAACCTTCTGCACGGTTGATGACAGTGATTTTTTCATCTTGACCACCAACTTCTTTCCAGTTAGTTACTTTACCAGAGAAGATATCTTTAAGTTGCGCTTTTGTTAAGCCATCAACTTTAGTTTCTTTATTTACAATTGGTGCAAATCCAACAACTGCAACTTTATGATCTTTTACTTTAGGTGCTATGTCTTTACTTTTTTCTTCAGCAAATAAATCTGAGTTACCGATTTGGATTGCACCAGTTGAAACTTGTGATAATCCAAGACCAGATCCACCACCTTGAACAGTGATTTGCAAGTTAGCGTTATCTTGTGTAAATCCTTCAACATTTGCTTCAACTAAAGGTTGTAAAGCAGTCGATCCAGCAACAGTAATTTTTTCTGTTTTAGCTGATGATGAATCTTTGGCGGCATCCCCTGATTTTTGTCCACAAGCTGCAAGTGCAAAAATTGAAGCGGCTGCTACTGATAACAAAAGTGTTTTTTTCATAAAGTTTTCCTTATACTGTACTTTACTCACTATGTCCTAATGTATCTGTTTTGAATGATTTTGGATACTTAGCTGTTTAGTCCTGTAGTTTTCAAGTATTATTTATTTTGTAGGCACAATTACCTTACAAAATAATTATACCGCTGAATTGCCTAAACACATGTAAAAATTACCTTTTGTTTATGTAAAAAAAATGTAAAAGCAAACAAAAAACATGCCTTTAATAGCATGCTTTAGTTAAAATAATTGGCTCTCATCACTTGACTTTTAGGTTTAAAAATCTCATTATGCGTTGATACTCTTAACTCCGCTACAACTGTATCATCGAGATATATCGCCGCTTGAGTAGCGGCTTTTGTTGCTTCTGACAAACACGCAGCTAAATTATATGCTTTACCTTCATAAGCACCTAAACTCCCTACTACAAATAAGCCTTTTACATTGGTTGAGGTATCTGGATTATTTTGGATGAAGCTGTGGCCATTTTGATCTAGCATTGTGACATCAAAATTTTCAAAACTAATCGCTTTCGTTTCATACTTAGTACCAAGATGCACTAAAATTTCAGAAACTTCAAGTCTTGAGCCATTGGATAAGACGACTTCTGATACCACAAGCTTATTTCTTTTTAACACCTCAATATCAGTGTTAGTATAGATGATCACATTATCTAAAAAGACTGAAATATCATTAAAATGCGATTTTTTAGTCACTAGAATTACCGTTTTTGCGATTTTTTGTAACAATATGGCATATTCTGTAAGACTTTCAGGATTGCCGTAAATCATCACAGTTTTGTCGATATAATCTTCAAACTTAATGATTTCAGTTGCAATATAATGCAAATTATCAAATCCGTCATTATCCTCAATTTTGAGTTTTCTAGGATGAATGATACCAGAAGACGCGGCCAAGATAACTGTTTTAGCTGCATATGTCGTATCATCTTGCGTTGTTATCACAAAATCTCTACCTGTCTTACTAATTTTTGTTACACTCTGGTTAAACGTAATCTCAGCAGGAAAGTGTTGGGCGGCTGACATGAGATTATTTGCTATCTCACTACCTAGCTTTCCTTGTGATCCTGCTACATCCCAAATGAGTTGTTCTTGATACAGAGGTATTCTACCACCAAGTGTTGCCCTTGCTTCAAGTAACTTTATCTTTAACTGGCGTACGCCACAAGAAAAACTACTATATAATCCAGAAGGGCCACCACCAACGATTACAACATCATACTTTTCATCATGCATAGCTAATCCTCACCTACATCTAATTGTGTACAATTTATTATTTATCTTTAAGATCTGGGTAAATTTCTTTAGCGAATGCA
>JAKDQI010000182.1 GCA_030454995.1 Pseudolactococcus plantarum
TTCGTGGGGCCATTAAGTACTACGGCCAAGAAGTTATCACATTAATTTTTATTGGGGGAATTTTATGATACCTAAAACAATTCATTATGTATGGTTTGGTGGAAATGAAAAGCCAAAATCAGTACTAAACGCTATTGAAACATGGCGGACAAATTTACCTGACTACGAAATTCGTGAATGGAACGAATTGAATTACGAGGTTACTGAAAACAGCCCAAAATATGTACAACAGGCCTTTAAAGAGAAATCATGGGCATTCGTTTCAGATTATGTAAGACTAGATGTTTTAAATCAGTTTGGTGGAATATATTTGGACACTGATGTGGAGCTGTTGAAAAGTTTCGATGATTTATTAGATTTGAAAAGCTTTATAGGACTAGAGTCTGATTTTGCTTTTTCAACTGCTGTAATTGGATCAGAAGCTCATCAAACATGGACAGAAATGGCGATTAAAGATTATCAGACTCGTTCATTTGTTAATGAAGCTGGGAGAAAAGACAAAACACCAAATTCACTTTACTTGTTTGAATTACTTGGAGGCAAGAGTTCGAAATACTTTGATCGGGTATTCCCGGCTACTTTTTTTTCACCAATCAGTTTCACTACGGGTGCGGTTAACATCACTTCAGAAACTGTGGCAGTGCACCATTTTTCAGGAACCTGGAAAAATAGAAGGAGTAAGATTAAAGACTTGATAATGCGAAGAATAGCTAAATTATTAGGTGAGTCAACTTTTGAGAGAGTAAGAAAATATGTAAAATCAATTAGTGCTAAAAAGTAATATATTTTTAACGAATTTTGTTTCTATTTTGATGACACTCCAATTGGGACTTGGGTTTTTGAGTTTGACCTCGTTGATAACCGTATCTGCTGGAGCGTTTTTACAATTGGTGGTTTTTTATTGCTTTATGTGTTTTCAATACTTTTTGATGAAAAAATACCGTATTGGGACGTGATGTTTGCTGGAGCTACAGTTGTTACTGTTGCAATAAATAATTCTCCAGAAATGGTTTCGCTATTTGTGTTTTCGATGATTATGTCAGTTTTTTGGAAGCTAAGCCCTTGCTTGGCCATGTGATATACTTTAAAAGTATTGAAGCAGTTATGCTGTGTTAAAAGATAATGGATATTTTAGGAAGTTAAGTATGTTAATTAAAACATATCAATTGGCGGCTACTGTCAAACAACAAGTACGCATTAAATTAATAGCTATCGAACCAATTATAGGAACACTCACTGTCAGACAGCAGAATTGGTTAGTTAATCAACTATTCACTGATGCCACAACTGATATAAGTACAGCAATAGCGTTAAACTCATTAATTTTATGGAACACTCCTGACATAGAACAACTTAAGCTGAATTTAATTGCAAAATATGCGACGCAAGCTAAATTAATAAGGCATTTATTACAAGATGTTAGACGCCATTTGGATGAGCTCATTTTGTGGCAAAAAACGGCAAGTGGTAGTCTCATAGATGTACAATTAGTGACAGCATTGGCAAAAATGCCAATTAGTAGCAATAAAACTTTTGGTATCATCGGTGATAGTGTCTCGTTTGGCTTAAAAGCAACGACAAATTACGGACAGTATATTCAACGTGCAACTGGATCAAGCGTACAAAACTTAGCGATTTCTGGTGCACATTTATCAGACAATGGCTATAACAGTATCTATCAGCAAGCGCAACGCCTAGATAAGGCGCAATTATATATTTTTCAAGGTACTGATGATGATTGGTTAGCCAATGTGCCAATTGGCAGTTTAACTGACAAGCCAAATGAATCTTATCTTGGTGCCTTCTATCATACGATTAAAGTGTTAAAGCAAAAGAATGCTTCATCTAAAATTTTAACGCTCACACCAACATATCAAGTACCGGTCAAAGGAAACAAGGTGAGACGAACAGATGAAACGCGCAACAAACTCGGACACAATCTGCATGATTATGTCCGAGCGCAGATACAGGCGAGTTATGTGCTTGATATACCTGTAGTTAATCTAATGCAAAAAACATTATTTAATCCTGCAGATTACCAGTTTCGTCAGTTATACATGCCAGATGGGTTGCACCCTAACGAGCGCGGTCATCGTATTATTGCTAAAGAACTTGCTATGGCATACAATTACTATTTCATTTTATCTGAGAATAAAAAAAGTAACTAACACTTAGTCGTCAATTACTTTTTTATTAATATGGTAGATTGCAAGAATTAACCGAACACTGCAAACTGCTGAAAAACCTTTCG
>JAKDQI010000039.1 GCA_030454995.1 Pseudolactococcus plantarum
AATTATTTTAAGAAAATATAGCTCATTTTGTGTCTAAATATTTGACATTAGTCCACTACTGAACTTAACAGTAACTTTAAACACGTCAAAGACTTAGTCGCAAATGCTACTGATGCCAAACAAGCAAGTCTAGATTGGACTGTTCATTATGAAGGTGTTGCACTTAGTGACCCACAAACACAGGCTAAGACTCTCCTTGATAATGCAGAAAAATGGTATGACTTGCTAAAAGATCATGTCACTAATAGTACAACAGATGGTGTTGCTGTCCCAATGGATGTGACGCAAGGGCCTTATAGCAGTAACGGCAACACGTATGCGTCAGGTCAGTGTACTTGGTATGTTAAAGACATCTTCAAAGCACGTATGGGCGATTACTGGGGAAATGCCAAAGACTGGTCACAATCTGCACAAAGAGAAGGTTTGACAGTAGATGGTAACCCAATCGCTAACCAAACGATTGCTGTTTTCGCACCAGGTAGTGCAGGTGCAGATCCTACATATGGTCACGTTGCTGTCGTCATCGGCGTGTCAAAAGATACCGTCACGATTAAAGAGATGAATGGTCCCGCAGGTCTTGGTAAAACAAATACAAGAGTTGTCCCTAAATCAGCCGCAGCTTATATCCATATGAATTATTAAACTCAAAATACAAAAAGCACAAATCTGATACGATTTGTGCTTTTTATATTTATTTTTACCTCTTCCTTAAAAATCATTAACCAATGATTCTAAATAAGCTAACACAGCTTGATCACCATGATGCCCAATCACGTGATCTGCTAATTGTTTGACTTCGTCACGCGCATTGCTCATCGCAACAGACGTTCCTGCATACCTTAACATCTCTAAATCATTTAGATTATCTCCAAATGCTAATACCTGAGATGGGTGAATATTAAATTTATCAGTTAGATGCACGAGACCTGTCTCTTTACTAATCCCTCTAGGAATAATATCCACAGATTCAAAACCTGTCGTAACAGCTCTAACACTCTGTACCTGACGATTAAACCACGCCTCTCCCTCAAGCACTGTTTCAGCACTAAAATTAACGGTTAGTTTCAAAATATCATCATCTACTAAGGCAAAATCAGAAACAACCTGAACATTTTCATAATAATGTTTCGCCTTTTCCTTGTAATACGCATTAGTTGTCTCTAAGATATAAGACCCTTTAGCACCACTTAGTAGTACTGCATCATGCATGACATAATCAGACTGTCTAAGCAGATTAGCAATTTTTAATACCTTATCAAAAGCCATCTTTTCTTCAAATAAAATAGTATCTCTAAACTTAACAATACCACCATTTTCTGCTATAAAAATCACTCTATCTTTAAACTCAGCAAACAAACTTTCCAAAGCCAAGAGCTGGCGACCAGATGCTGCCACAAAATAGATGTCTTTAGCAGCTAATTTGCTTAAAACAGTATCAAAACGTTGTTTATCATAGGCGCCATCTATATCAAGAAAAGTGCCATCCATATCAGTTGCAATTAATTTAATCGTCATATTATCATTATAACAAAAAACAATTTTATGATAATCATAAAAAGCCATCTTTCGATGACTTACTTTATTATGTCGTACAATAAGCTTGGTTAATTTTCCCAAAGTGCTTTAACTTTTGCTTGCACTTCAGCATTATCAAGAAACTCGTCATACGTTTCATCAATTCGATCAATGACACCATTTTTAGATAAAACAATAATATGATTGGCGATTGTTTGGATGAATTCATGGTCATGACTGGCAAATAATAGACTACCTTTATAGTTGGTAAGTCCTTCATTTAGAGATGAGATTGACTCCAAATCCAAATGGTTTGTTGGATCATCCAATACTAAGACATTTGATTTTAAAAGCATCAATTTACTTAGCATCACACGAACTTTTTCACCACCAGATAAGACATTAACAGACTTATTCACTTCTTCACCAGAAAATAACATACGACCTAGGAAACCACGAAGGAAAGTATTATCATCTTCTTCTTTACTAGCAAACTGACGCAACCAGTCTAGAATTGTTTCACCACCAGCAAAATCACGTGAATTATCCTTAGGTAGGTACGCTTGACTCGTCGTAACCCCCCACTTCACATCACCAGTATACTCGATATCTCCCATGAGTGCACGGATAAGTGCTGTTGTTTGGATATCATTTTGTCCGATAAAGGCCGTTTTATCTCCAGGATTAAGAATGAAACTAATCTTATCCAAAATCACTTCACCATCGATTTTGACTGATAAATTATCAACTTTAAGTAAATCATTCCCAATTTCACGATCAGGTTTAAAATTAATAAATGGATATTTACGTGAAGATGGAACAATTTCATCCAACTCGATTTTATCAAGCATCTTCTTACGAGATGTTGCTTGTTTAGATTTCGAGGCATTGGCAGAAAAACGTGCGATGAAATCTTGTAATTCCTTGATTTTTTCTTCAGATTTACGGTTGGCATCACCTTGGAGTTTCAAGGCAAGTTCTGATGACTCTTTCCAGAAATCATAGTTCCCTACAAATAATTTGATCTTTCCGAAATCTAAATCAGCCATGTGTGTACAAACTTTGTTTAAGAAATGACGGTCATGGGATACAACAATAACTGTATTTTCAAAGTTAATCAAAAATTCTTCTAACCAGTTAATGGCTTGAATATCTAATCCATTGGTCGGCTCATCTAACAATAGTACATCGGGTTTACCAAACAATGCTTTAGCTAGCAAGACTTTAACGTGTTCTCCTGCAGTTAAATTAGCCATCACGTTAGTTTGTTGTTCTACTGTAATCCCTAGATTTTGTAGTAATGAAGCCGCCTCAGAATCTGCTTCATAGCCACCTAGTTCTCCAAAATGAGCCTCTAGTTCTGCTGCTCTCATGAAATCATCATCAGTCGAATCTGGATTCATATAGATTGCATCTTTTTCTTGTGCAATTTTAGCAAGGACTTCATTTCCTGACATGACAACATCTAATGGTGTTTGATCTTCATAGTCAAAATGATTTTGACGTAAAACAGATAAACGCTCATCTGTTCCCATCGCGATATGACCAGTTGACGGCTCAATATCTCCTGCAAGTATTCTCAAAAAAGTAGATTTCCCAGCGCCGTTAGCACCAATTAATCCATAACAATTACCTGGCAAAAATTTTATATTTACTTCATCAAACAGTTTACGATCTGAAAACTGTAAACTAATATCACTTACTTGTAACATGTTTTTCCTCTATTATCTTCAATTTACGTGCTATTTTTATTTTATCATTTTTGTAAGGAAATAAAAAGCCCTCCCATCGGGGTCGTCACAACAATATCATGATAATTGAATCTGTTTTAAATTGCATTCTATAAATTTTATCCCTAATTTTCTAGTGATAACATGATATAATGTGCTTAAGAACAAATTAACGGAGAGACTCATGAAACCAACTATTTTAACAGGTGATCGTCCTACTGGTAAACTCCATATCGGTCATTATATCGGCTCTTTAAAAAATCGTGTCTTACTGCAAAATGAAGATAAATATAACCTATTTGTATTTCTGGCAGACCAACAAGCACTCACTGACCACGCAAAAGAGCCTGAAAAAATTATCCAATCTGTAGGAGAAGTGGCACTAGATTATCTAGCTGTTGGCCTAGATCCTAACAAGTCAACCATCTTTATCCAATCACAGATTCCTGAAATAGCCGAATTATCGATGTATTACATGAATCTAGTCTCTTTAGCACGACTAGAGCGTAATCCGACTGTCAAATCTGAGATTGCTCAAAAAGGCTTTGGCGAATCTATCCCTGCTGGATTTCTCGTTTATCCAGTTTCTCAAGCAGCGGATATTACAGCATTTAAGGCAAACCTGGTCCCTGTTGGTACCGATCAAAAACCAATGATTGAGCAAACACGCGAAATCGTTCGCAGCTTTAATCATGCTTATCAAACAGATGTCCTGATAGAACCTGAAGGCTTTTACCCTAAAGATGAAAAAGCTGGTCGACTAGCAGGTCTCGATGGCAATGCCAAGATGTCTAAATCTTTGAACAATGGTATTTACATCTCCGACGATGCAGATACTGTTCAGAAAAAAGTGATGAGTATGTATACCGATCCTGATCATATTCGCGTAGAAGATCCAGGTAAAATTGAAGGAAATATGGTTTTTCACTATCTAGATGTTTTTGGTAAACCAGAAGATGCTGCCACAATTGCTGACATGAAAGCTCAATACCAAGCAGGTGGCCTTGGGGATGTGAAAACTAAACGCTACTTACTTGAAGTCTTAGATAGAGAATTTGCACCTATCCGTGCACGTCGTCTAGAATTTGCTAAAGACATGGGCCAAGTCTACGATATGCTGAAAGCAGGTTCTCAAAAAGCACAGGCAGTAGCTGCACAAACTTTAGATGAAGTTAAATCTGCTATGGGGATTAATTATTTTAAATGATAGACAAAATCATCTCTTTTGCTAAAGACTGGCATCAAAATAACCGAGATGGACATGGTTTTGACCATGTCTTTCGTGTTTACAAATTAGCCAAGCTTATTTTACAAGACTATCCTACTGCTGATGAACAAATTGTCTTAACAGCAGCATTGTTACATGATACCTACGATGATAAGCTAGTTAACGATGTGCTAGCAGCTAAAACCAAAGTAGCTGATTTTCTAACAACAATTGGGTTTACTAACCAAGATGCTGTATTTGGGATTATCGATCATCTTTCTTTTTCCTCAGAAATTGAGGGGGGTAAATCTGTTTTGACACTAGAAGGTAACATTGTACAAGATGCCGACCGTCTTGATGCTATAGGCGCTTTTGGGATTACACGCACCTTACAGTACGGATTTGCACGACAGCGAAAGCTTTATGATCCAGCTATACAACCCAAAACTTATCAAACAAAGTCGGCATATCATGCTTGTGACAGCACAACACTCAATCATTTTTATGAAAAATTATTTAAGCTTAGTGACACATTGCATACAGATACAGCTAAAAAAATGGCAATCCCACGAGATAAACTAATGCGTGACTTTGTCAATGCAATAGAAAGTGAGTATAACGATGTTTACGGGAATTAAAAAATGGTATCGAACATTGCATGACCACCATACATCAAAACGTAAATCAGTAAAATCAGCACTAAAACACCTATTACACCATGATTTAGTTGAAACGCAGATTTTTGCTCATCGCGGTAGCAAATCTAATCGACCTGAAAATACACTGGCTGCTTTTACTGAAGCTGTACGTGTTGGTGCGGATGGGATTGAGTTAGATGTCCATCTGACTAAAGATAATCAGATTGTTGTCATTCATGACGAGTCTATTGATCGGACAACAAACGGCATTGGCTTCATCAGAGACATGACTTTTGAAGAAATTAGACAGTATTCTGCGGGTAGTTGGTTTGATACACAGTATAAGTTTGAAAAAGTACCCCTACTTTCTGAAGTACTTGACTTACTTAAAGAAATGAATTTCACAGGTGTTTTAAATATAGAAATCAAGACTGATAATTACCAATATATCGGTTTAGAGCAAAAAACAAGTGATCTACTAACCTCTCAAGACCTACCTTTCTCACATATCTATTGTTCATTTAACCTGCAGTCTCTTACATGCTTATATGAACTTGAGCCAGAAAGTGAGTTATGCTATTTAATGTCAACATCTGATAAAAAAATACAAAAAGGATTAACTCTTGAGTATATCACCAGCTTACATCCAAGTATTAAATGGATTAAAAAAAATACTAACCAGATTAAGAAAATCAAAAAACCAATACGTGTTTGGACAGTCAATAATGATCTCGATATGTATCTCGCTTTCAATCATCAACTATCCGGCATCATCACTGACTATCCTGAGTTAGCCTTACAGTTAAAAGAACAATATAAGGAAAAAAAATAAGCTATCTTGCTTATTTTTTCATTTCATCATAAATTATTTCAAATCCCCTGATAAGTCAACGATTATCTTTCATAATATCAGCCCAACTATCCATACCATCAATAAATTTTTTAGCTTTGATTTGCACGCCTATATAATGCTCATAAAGCCCATCAATAAACTGTCTTAATTTTAGTTTCAACTCATCTGATAACTTCAAACTTGGTAACTGACTTAGTTCTATACCCATAAACGTATGACATAAGAAAATGATGTTGGGATCAACGTGTACTCTTGTCAAGTCTTTGTCAAAATGATCTCTGCATAAGCACCCGTTGTACTGATATGAGAAATCCATCGGTAGATCTGTTCGATGACAAAATGCGCACTGTCCAAAATCTATTTGGATGCCAAAACGTGACATGACTTGTAATTCAAAAATATTCGTAATGATTGCCATGTCAACTTCTTTATCAATCAATTCTAGTGCTTTGATTAAAAATCCATAAAGCGACCGATCATATTGGTTATCAGCGATCGCGACATCTACTAAGCCAATCAAATAACTAGCATAGGCTTGGGCAAAAATATCTGTATTAATATGTTTATAGATAGTTGTTTCACTAATGTCAGCAATAAAACTTAGCCCATCATCGTTGATTGTCCCTAACAAGTCAAGTTGTGTAAAATTTTGTAGGCTGCTTGAAAATTTTGACTTACTGGCATTTTTGACAAAAAACATCCGTTTTCCAAATGATTCCGTAAATATTTTGACAAGCTTATCTTGCTCACGATAATTTCTGCTAAATAAGACTAGACCACGTGTTTCAGCATTTTTCATATTCGCTAGCCCCTCTCGTCCCTTTATTATACCAAAAATAACGCACAAAACAGGAGTTTATTTGACTTGTCAGGATAGTCGTTTTATATGTTGGTTATCATTTAATGATATCAAAAATCTTTTCTTCATCATGGTTAACAGTTACAATAATTTTTGATATGCCCATCGCTCTCCCTCAAAATCAAGGATACCAACTTTCTTAAATCCTTCACGTAAAAACAGATGTTGTTGGACACTATTTTTAGGATGTGTCCAAAGTCTTAAATCCTTATAGTTTTTCCTAAATGCAAGTGTGAAAATACTTTGATAAAATGCTTTGGATAATCCCCGACCTCGATAGTCGCTTAATAAAGCCATCCTACCTATTTCGATAATTTCTCCTGTTTCACTTTCAAGCCATTTTCCGTTGCTGAGTTTATCATAATAGGGATTCTCTCCTGAAATTAATGCAACATATCCAGCAATTTGATGATCAACAATAAACAAATGTCCAAAACCCAGAAAGATGTCCTGTGCTAAATCTGAACGCGCAGGATATGGACTATGTTGCCACTGATCACTCCCAGAAATTGCTAAAAAATGTCGAGCATCTTCAATAATGCTAATCACAGTATCTAAGTCTGTATCTTTTGCCAGTCTGAGTTCAGTTTTCATAGCACCTCTTTCTTTCATTGCAAATTTTAATTTTTATAATACCAAAGACTGATATGAGATAAAAAGTATAAAAATTTCAAATAGTATATCCTGTTAAAATGAAAGCCTTCAAAATTGTCTATCATTTCTTATGCATGTTTAGTTAATTTTCTCACCATAAAATTGCTTACAAACAATAGTTATCATAAACAAAAAATCGGTCATGCTAAACTTTTTTGTCGGGCAGTTAATCATTAAAAAGACCAAGTTACACTAACTTGATCTTATCACTTGGTATGCTTAAGTACATCGCATAAAAAATAGTTTAAAATCAGTTAGGTTAATAGTAAGCATGTCATCAAGCTTGACCACGTTTATCATTGACATATGCTGTCAACCTAACCATTGCTTCTTTAATAACTGCCATACTTGCTGCATAACTTAAGCGGACATAGCCTTTACCATACTGTCCAAAAGATGAGCCTGGTATAAAGGCAACTTGTTTTTCAGTCGCAAAATCAAGCAAGAAATCAAAATCATTTTGGTTCAAATCTGCTGGAATTTTAGCAAAAATGTAAAATGCGCCATCTGGTTTAGCGATGTCAAATCCAAGAGGTGCCATCTGTGATATGATATAATCTCGTCTCACAATATATTCTTTTGCCATAATCGCAGCATCATCTTTACCATTTTTCAGCGCTTCTATGGCAGCAAACTGAGAAACAGTTGTCGCAGCAGTCACAAAATACTGGTGCGTTTTGATGATGAGCTGTGTCAAGCTTGCATCTGCAAATATAAAGCCAATCCGATAACCTGTCATAGCATGCGATTTAGATAAGCCATTTAATACAATCGTCTGATCACGCGCGAATTCAGCGATTGACACATGCTTTTCACCTGTATAATTTAATTCTGAATAGATTTCATCTGAAATGACAACAACAGGATATTTTTTGATGACGTCTGCCAATGCTTTAATCTCTGCACGATTATAGGTTACACCTGTCGGATTTGATGGATAATTCAAAATGACAACTTTTGTTTCTGGGTTTGCAACTAAGGCTGATTCAAGCATTTCCGGCGTCAAAACAAAGCCATTTTTTGTCGTATCAATCTCGATCATCTCAGCTCCTGCAAGTTGAATTAATGGTTCATACCCAGGATATAATGGAGCTGGTGTCAATACTTTATCTCCAGCTACTAATATAGACATTAGACTTGCTGAAATCGCCTCTGTCGCCCCTACGGTAACTAAAATTTCTGATTCTGGATCAAAATTAAGGCTGTACTTTTCAGCCACAAACTCACTAGCAACTTGTCGCAATTCGAGTAATCCTGACATACCAGTATAATGACTCTCATGGGCACGTACTGCAGCCACCGCAGCATCTTCGACGTGCTGAGGCGGATTAAAATCGGGTTCCCCCAATGTCAATTTTAAAATACCTGGGATTTTTGATACTTCTTGATCAAACCGACGAATAGCCGAAATTTGGATTTTATCCAGATTAGGGTTAAAAAGATTAGAAACGTTCATTACTCTTACCTCGCTTATATAAAAAAAAGCATATACGATTATATGCCATCATACTTTTATTCAATTATACTCTTTTTAAGGAGTATTCACAATATTCAGGTAATCAAATAAAAGTTTAAAGTGGATAAAAGTCATCAAACCTACTTTCCATGCAAGTCAATGTTGACAATACGTTTACAGTATCTGTAAAGGTTCTAGCTATCTTATTGCTTAACCTGCTATTCTAACTGTTGTTATCTAGTTATTTCCTGCCAAAAATCGGAAGCTGCAGCTAAAATCTCATCTGCTGTTTTTAACGTTGCGGCCTCAATCGATATCCCTGTTTTTTTCAAATAGTATTTGACCAAGTAATAACCACACATATAACCAGCCGCATAAGGTAGCCCTACTGGTTTACCTTGCTACATCTCTGTAATTTCATCTCCATATAAGTAAGGCATTGCTTCAAACATGTTATCAATATCGAGATGTGCCTTAAGTTTAGGTTTAATTAGATCATTTAATATGGACATATCATGCTTGGTTACCCAAGGCCCAAGATTAGCTGTACCATAAAGTTTTTCAGCAAAGTTTTCTGCTAATCCCTCTGAAACAATCATCTCTTTAAGCGGCCCTTTACCCCACTCAATAAATTGATATCGAATATTATGGTTGCATTCATGAGCTACTGCTGATGATATTCGATTCAATGTATAAGCATTCGGCACAATACTAAGTAAAATATACCCAGGAATACCACCATCTCCACTATAATTTTCATTTATCTGCATCATCGGTAGTTGTTCATCTCCGAGTAAAGCAGTCAGTGTATAAGTGCTCACTTTGGGTGTAATATTTGCTGCTTCAAATGTCTCAATAGCTTTATCAAACGCATCTTGAATATCTTTCCAAAACTTCTGATCAAGCTGATCAATCAGCGTAATATCAGACGACTTAAGAGATTGAGGCAGTTTATGCATCATCCCGATCACTGTCATAACATTGAATGGTACATGTTCATCAAAAGTAATGTGCTGCCGATCAAACTTTTCTTTAAAAGGTGCCAGTAGTCTCTCTTTAAACAGACTATCGCGTTTCTCCATAGGTGTTTGTAATAGTTCTCGATACACTGTATCGGACTTAATTAATGCTAAATTCATCTTAGCTCCTTTCTTAATACATACCAAGCATAAACTATGACGTTACGTCAATGTCAATAGTTTATGTTACAATATGTGATTAGGAGGTCATGATGTACTTAATAAAAGATACTTCAAAATTAACTGGTGTCTCGATTAGAACACTTCATCATTATGATAACATAGGGCTTGTCAAACCCTTTAAAGCAGCAAATGGCTATCGCTATTATCAACTTGAAGACATCGAAAAGATACAAATTATTCGCTACTATAAATACTTAGGCTTTTCTTTAACTAAAATCAAACAGATACTTGAACAAAATGATACTGATACACTCGCTATTCTTCGTTCTCAGATTCACCTGTTGGAAAAAGAGAAGGAAACTATAGAAACTTTGATACAAAGTATTAAGCAAACAATCTCCGCAAAAACATTTAATCACGATGATAAAAACACTGAACAATTTGAAGGATTTTCTGTGATAGACCACATCAGTTATCAAGGAGAGGCCATTACTAAATTCGGTAAAGATATCATGATTGCATCAAAAGAAAAACAAGTGGGAAATGAAACAAACATAGCGCGTTTATTTAATCGTATTTTTCGTGAGTTTGCTAATCAACATCAACAACATGAGCCTACGTCACACACCAAAACTATTTTGTTGTGTGAAAAACTATATCTAACCATAAATCAATATGGTTTTGACTGTTCTCTTAAAATCTTTCAAAAAATTGGTTCCAGCTATGTCCAAAACCTCGAGTTTAAAAACAATATAGATTTATTTGGTGATGGCACAGCAGCATATATTTCTGAAGCGATTGACAACTTTGTCAACATACAACATAGCAACTCTAATCAGTGAGTATAGTCTATAGTAGGCGCTTTACTGAATGGGTATTTGTGCTAGTTTGTAGACTTTACTTCATGCAACAACATGTAGCTAGCTAATTTTTACCAGTCAATTATACTAATAATATAGGAGAAATAATGGATATTGGAGAAAGATTAAAAAAATACAGAAAGCATAATGGCTTAACACAAGAACAGGTTGCAGAGAAAATTTATGTCTCTAGAGCCACTATTTCTAGTTGGGAAACAAATAGAACATTTCCTGATATAGAAAAAATTATCTATCTTTCTGACCTTTATGACATTTCCCTAGACAAATTATTAAAAGAGGAGCCTAGCATCATGGAGAACGTCAAAAAAGACAGAAAAAAATTAAAGCATTACAAACTGATAAAATTACTTTTATACGTAATAATTGGTCTATTTATCAGTTATACCGCATTTTGGTTTATAACTGTCTACCCAAAAAACCAAAGATTGTCAACTTGGGAACATACAGCGAGCAATAATTACTTAAAACAAAATGGCTATACTTTCCAGGCACATGAGCAAAAAATTCTTGAACCATTACATAACGGTAATATTCCAATCAGTACTTATAGAGGGTCAACCTTTGATATTACCATTGACGGAAATAAAGTCTATGCTAATTTATCTGGTGGTTTGCAGAGAAGTAATCCATCAGTTGCCAAGGACATAGCTGTTAGCTACGAACTAGATCGTCATAACATAGATCGCTCAATTAAAAACATATTACAAAGTAAAGAAAGATCTGATCAAGCTAAACAACTATTACAAGTTTACAAAACCGAATTAGAAAATGATATTTCAGCTACACAAAAAGTATGGAATATGATTAATACAGGTAAATAATTAGCCTTTTCTGCGACTGAGTTAACAGGTTTATGATTTACTGTATGTTTACAAAATTAGAAATAGCTTTACACATATGTGTAAAGCTATTTTGTAGTTAATGAATACTTTGGACGATTATATCGTCATCATTTTGTCGGGTTACTAAAGACCTCTTTAGCAACTGAAATCGCATTTAAAACGCGTGGAAATCCCACATAAGCTAAACAATGAATAAAAGTCTCGATGATTTCATCACGACTTAATCCGACATTTAAAGCCCCTTGAATATGAATACGAAGTTGACTTGATGTATCTCCTTGTGTCAACAAAGAAGTAATCGTAATCATCTCTCTTTGCTTCATGTCTAATATTGGCCGTGCTTGTGCCTCATCAAACGCTAATAATGTCTTTTGATCCAAGATAGGTGCGATATCAGCTAGACTATCAGATACCATCTGGCTTGCTTCTTTTCCTATCACTGCTTGACGAATTTTTAATCCATTTTCGTATTTATCCAAAATACTGCCTCCTTTTATGTGATATAATCAGTATAAACTATCAAGTATACTTGATAGCAAGGATAAATATTACTTGATTAAGAGGAAATTACGCCATGTCAAAAACATATAAAATTGCTGAGATTGCCACACTCACTGACTTATCTATTCCCACGCTTCGATATTATGAAGCACTTGGGCTTTTACATCCTGATCGAGATAGCAATAATTATCGTATCTTTACTGATGATGATCTCCGTTGGATTGCCTTCATTAAACGTGCTAAGGCAACAGGTATGACCTTATCAAAAATTGTTGACTACTCTAAATTAAGAGAAAAAGGTGATAGCACTGTGCTTGAGAGGATTAACATCTTAGCAGAGCAAGAAATGATTTTACAAGTAGAACTAGAAAAAATCCAAGCACATATCAACTTCTTACAAAATAAAAAACAATTTTATACCCAATTTTTAGAGAATCACAAAACGAGATAATTTGCTATACCTCTACATTATTTTTAACTATATAGCCTTGCGATTTATATTTTGCATACAAAAAAACTCGCATCTATGTTAAATACGAGTTTTTTTAGATTTTGCTTGAACAGCGCTAATAGTGCTGTGATGCCCCCTGCAGATAAACAGCATAATATCCAACACTGTTATACTTAAAATTTACGCATTATAAGGGCATTTGGGTCCTTTTAGTTGAACTTATTTTACTACATTTTTTTATTTTTGGCAAAAAAATTGGCAAAAATAATTTTATTTTTTAGTAAAATCAAGACTAAATTTTTTTAGAAAAGTTTTCCGACTGATTTTCTAGTCTGAACAATACCGATTCTATTATTTCTTCACTTGCTACTGTACTTCTTTTCCTGAAAAACTTTTTTCTAAAATTTCATCTCTCCACCTTTCATTGAAGTGACCTGAAAGAGCTGAATAAGATTCTGAAATCTCACTTAATAGCATACCTTCATTAATTGAACTATCCAGCATTTTTATTAACTCTTTGTTTGTTAGTGGAAAAATCTTCACTAGTTTTGTACGTTCATTTTTATTAGAAGACTTCAAAGGAACACTTGCTACCGCACGCCAAATATTTATTGTATTTTCGTCTAACTCATCCGCAATAAACAGAGTCATGACTTCTTTAGGATATTCATTTACGGTCAAATTAGTAGTATGACGAAGTACAGGCTCCCACTCTCCACGTTTCTGAGCTTGACTATTCATCAACGTGACCTCTAGCATAAGCGTTATTTTATCATAACGAATCACAATATCTCCTGCTCCACCAGCTGCATGTGATAATGGTCGCATATTCCCATCCAAAGTGAGGTTCAAACTTTTAGAAATATAAAACTCTTGGTTCGAAAGATGATACCAAGCAATCGCCACAATATACTCATAAATCGTTGGAACAGTTGCAAGCTCAGTCACTCGCTTCTGAATTTCTCTATCTTTTCTTGATGAAAACAGAGGCAATAATTCAAGAATTTTATCCTTAGGAAACTCACGTTCAATGAGATTTCTAAATTTAACTTCTTTTTGATCTAAAACCGCTCTTTCTATTTTTTCTGGTTCCTCTACATCAAAGAAATTTTGAAGTTTTACTAAGATAACTGCTTCTTCTAATTTCAGTATTTCTTGAAGTGTGAGCTCTAGGTAAAAAGGTTGCTCTAACTCTTGTTCATATTGTGAATATTCACTCTCACCCGAAAGTTGTAAATCTGAAAAAATAATTTTTACTACATCTTGGTTTGAAGCATTCACTAATCCATTAGAAAAATCAAGTAAGCCTGTTAGGTTAAATGTTCGCTTTGTCATATCACGATACTCGCTAACAATATCATCTTTCTTTGATAATACAAATTGACGATAAATGTCTAAATCATCCATTGATAATAAGAGATTTTCCTGATTTTCTTCTAAAAATCCATCAATTTCATCTTTTTTAACGAAAACTGCTTTGCCAAAGCCAAAAGCCTTTTTCACTTTCTCATTCTTTGATTCTTTCAACAACTTTTGCAGCGTTTCTTTAGTCTTTGGTTTTTCTTTTTTAAACTTCAATAAAGTTGTAACAAAACGATAGTAATCGGATTGTACTCCAGATGATTTCCTATTGACAAAAACCTTATTAAATTCACTTCGTTCTACTTGAACATTTGAGAATAAATCCTTAATATTCGTTGTCACTCCCCCATCTGGGAATTCTTCATCAAGAAATTCAGAAAATAATTTGTTATTCTTTGAAACCTCGCTATAATTCTCAATAATTGTGTTTATTTCTCTATTTGTCATTTCTGGTTGTATCAAATGAATCAAAATCAAAAAATCTTTTTGGGGAATATTTTGATATTTACAGACTAAATCAATCGCTACACGAAAAGGATAAAAATAGTGTATCCCATCTGCATCATATACTCTTAATTTAAGCAATTGTCTAAGAAAAAGTACGTTATTGATTTCAAGACCTAATGTTTTTTCAATAGAATCAGCTGGTATTACTTTATCATCTAACCATGCGAGTGCAATTTGCGATAATTTTCTGTTATTATCTGTTAAACCGATTTTTACTAAAGCATTCGTTAGAGTCCTTCCTCGCTTCGCTAAATCCTCATCACTGTTTCTTTCAAACAAATCAGATTCCGTGAGCACTCGTTCATAAAAATATGCTTGAGCATTATTGTCCCAAGTCTTAAAAATTTCATTTGTTTCAAGAAGATACGGTAAAACTGTCTTATAATCATCAATCAATGTCTTTCTTCTGAAACTTGTATCACCTAGATTGAATGTTTCTGCTGTTTTTTTTAATTTCATTCTGTACTTCCCTCAACATAATTTCTAATTAGAACTTCTACTGTTTCACTTTTCCTTGCCTTTGATTGATAGTTGCTATTATTATAATGGTAATTCAAAACTTGTAAATCATACTTGCTTGCCCATTGTTTTAGTATTTCATTCTCTCTATTTTTATGCAAAATAACATTAGATAAAGCAAATT
>JAKDQI010000183.1 GCA_030454995.1 Pseudolactococcus plantarum
CAAATTATTATACCATAGAAAAAACAAAAAATCAGACATAAATATCTGATTTTAATTGACTATTTTTCTTTTAAAAATGACTTAATTATTCATTTTACACGTCATCGTTTTGTTCATTTACAGCCTTCAAAGTCTCTTCAAAAGTTGATGGTTCAACTTCCTCTGGTTCCGTAGCATTAGCATTCGGCATCTTACCAGTTTCAAATAATGACTTGATTTGACTAGCATCCAAAGTCTCATGCTCTAATAAAGCAAGCGCAATTGCCTTATGTTGCTCACGATGATTTTCAATAATCTCATGTGCTTTTTGATGTGCTTCATTAATAATATTACGTACTTCTTCATCAATAGCTTGAGCTGTATATTCACTATATCCTTTGGTTTGACCATAATCACGGCCTACAAAAACTGCTTGTGAATTACCTTCAAGTGTCACAGTACCTAATCTTTCAGACATACCATACTGAGTCACCATACTACGAGCAAGCTGTGTAGCCTGTTCAAAGTCATTTGATGCACCAGTCGTAATAGCATTGAAAATAATCTCTTCAGCAGTACGACCACCAAGAAGGCCAGCTAAACGTTCTTGCATGTCTTCTTTAGATAGTAGGAATTGATCTTCTTTTGGTAGAGAAATCATGTACCCACCAGCACGACCACGAGGGACAATTGTTACTTTGTGAACGAAGCTTGCATTTGATAAAACAAGACCAACAATCGTATGTCCTGCTTCGTGGTAGGCAACCATTTCGCGTTCACGATCAGAGATACGTTTATCTTTCTTAGCAGGACCAGCAATTACACGGTCTTCTGCTTCATCAATATCAGATGCATCAATAAGTTTTTTATTGCGTCTCGCTGCAACAAGCGCTGCCTCATTCAAGACGTTTTCTAAATCTGCACCAACAAAACCAGGGGTTTGTTGTGCAACTACTTTTAAGTTTACATCATCTGCTAATGGTTTATTTTTAGCATGAACACGTAAAACTGCTTCTCGACCTTTAACGTCTGGTGCGCCAACCAATACTTTACGGTCAAAACGACCTGGACGTAACAAGGCTGGATCTAACACATCAGAGCGGTTTGTCGCAGCAATAACGATGACAGCTTCATTGCTCTCGTTAAACCCATCCATCTCAACCAATAGTTGGTTAAGTGTTTGTTCACGCTCATCGTTACCGCCACCCATACCGGCACCACGTTGTCGACCAACAGCATCGATTTCATCAATGAAAACAATAGCTGGTGCATTTTTCTTGGCGTTTTCAAATAAATCCCTAACTCGAGATGCACCAACACCAACAAACATCTCTACAAAATCAGAACCTGAAATAGAGAAGAATGGTACCCCAGCTTCGCCAGCTACCGCTTTAGCAAGTAAAGTTTTACCAGTACCCGGAGGTCCCTCTAGTAAAACACCCGCAGGTATTCTAGCACCCAGAGCATGATATTTTTTAGGATTCTTCAAAAAGTCAACAACTTCAACAAGCTCTTGTTTTTCTTCATCTGATCCCGCAACATCAGAAAAACGAACTTTAATCGTTTCTTTACCTTGCGATTTAGCTTTAGATTTCCCAAAGTTCATTGGGTTTCCGCCACCGTTGGCGCCACCGCCACGCATGCCACCCATCATCATATATAGGAAGCCTATCATTAATAGAAGTGGTAACCAAGAACCTAGTATACTTAGCCAGATTCCGTTTGATGCTTCTGCTTTAACAGATACCTTAACGTTTTCCTTATCAGCTATTTTTTGAAGATCACTGATTGTCGTATCCGTAGGTAAAATCAAGCTTGTAAATTTTGTTACTTTACTTTCTTTATTAGGAATTAAAGAAAAGTTTGTATTAGATTTAACTGTTTTAGCTGTTTTATATTCTCCAGATACAGAGATTAACGAAGCAGAAGGTTGATAAGATAATTCTTTTATCTCCCCAGCTTTCAAACTT
This sequence comes from Pseudolactococcus plantarum, assembly GCA_030454995.1. Classification (GTDB taxonomy): domain Bacteria; phylum Bacillota; class Bacilli; order Lactobacillales; family Streptococcaceae; genus Pseudolactococcus; species Pseudolactococcus plantarum_A. The sequence continues at coordinate 1,950 of JAKDQI010000183.1, forward strand.
TTAACTAATGCTGTGTAATCCACCTTATCAACCGAGTCACTATTGGCACCTTTAAAAAAGTACTGGAAGCCAACAACCGCAACAATTATCATAATGACCCATAAGAATGAATTCTTTATAAATCCTGTGTTTTTATTTTTATTATTCATAAATCCCTTGTCTAATTTATTTTATTCAAATATTATGACAAATTTTAATGCAAATGTCTATTATTTAAGAGCCGTTTTGATTAATATC
>JAKDQI010000184.1 GCA_030454995.1 Pseudolactococcus plantarum
GCTTATTTTTAATCTATTATACCTCTTTTCATACGTTTTTAGAGGTGCCCTAAAGAATACAAGAACGCAGATGCAACGACAACGCCTATCTATCGTATCTATAATCCTAAATCAGGCGAGCACTTGTTAACTTCTGACAGTAATGAAGTGAAAGTACTGTTAGCTAATGGTTGGAAAAAAGAAGGGACAGCTTTCCATACACCAAAAACAGGAGGCAACGAAATCCATCGCCTTTTCAATCCCAAAGCTGGTATCGGTGCCCACATGGTAACAGGCGATACCAATGAAAAAAATGTACTAACCAAACATCCAAATGAATGGAAGTATGAGGGAATTGCTTGGCGAGCTGTTAAATGATTTTTTCCCGAGGGAAAGGTATGCTGTAAAAATAACATTTCAAAATAAAAAAGAATCTATCTTATACTGATAGATTCTGGCTCTATAATAAATCGTATGGGAAAATTTCGGCTCTATAATAAATCGTGTGGGAAAATTTCCCAGGCGATTTATTATAGAGCCTAGATTCTTCAGACTGAAGACAAACTCCCAAAATAATTGCAGTTTGTCTTTTTTCTATGTAAAATAAAGGTATCAAGTTATTGATTGAGAGGTTTAGGCATGTTTCGTAAACAAACGATGATTGGTCGTAGTCAAATGGGTTTCTATTCTCTTGAAGATTTAGTCCCTCAAGATCATCTTCTAAGACATATTGATCAATATGTTGATTTTGAATTTATCTACGACTTAGTTAGAATTAAATACAGTCTTGAACATGGTAGACCAAGCCTTGATCCCGTCATGCTCATTAAAATCCCTATTATTCAATATCTTTTTGGTATTCAAAGTATGCGCCAAACGATTAAAGAAATCGAAGTGAACGTGGCTTATCGCTGGTTTCTTGGTCTTGATTTCCAAGATGAAGTCCCACATTTCACGACCTTTGGTAAATATTATAGTCGGCGTTTCAAAGACACGGACTTATTTGAACAGATTTTCTACCGTATTTTGGATCAAGTCTTTGAGGCTAAATTAGTTGAACCGAGATTGGTTTATCTTGACGGGACACATATTAAAGCACACGCTAATCGTCATCAATTTGTTAATCAAGAAGTTGCGGTTGAAGCCTTGATTTATCAAGAAGCATTAGAGAAAGAGATTAACGAGGTGCGGGTAAAGGCTGAAAAAAAGCCCTTCAAAAAATCAGAAGAAAAAGACGTCAAAAACAATAAAGTATCTACGACAGATTGTGATAGTGGTTGGTTTCATAAAGGTGAACATAAGGAGGTCTTTGCTTATTCAGCACAGGTTGCCTGCGATACTCACGGTTGTGTGCTGGGTTACACAGCAGATCGTGGTAATCTTCACGATAGTCGGACTTTCTTTGATTTGTACGCTAAATTAATCGAAAAATTTCCAGAAATAGATACAGTTGTCGCAGACGCAGGGTATAAAACACCAGCCATTGCTAAAAAGTTGATCGATGATGGTCGAACTGGCCTATTTCCTTACACGCGACCACGTGGGAAGAAAGAACTTTTTCGAAAACGAGATTTTATTTATGACTATGTGAATCATACTTACACATGCCCAAATGGTAAACAGTTGATTTACAAAACGACCCGACGTGATGGGTACCAAGAATATCGAACCACCAAGGTAAATTGTGCTACTTGCCCATTTTTAGCACAATGTACAACTTCACAAAACAAACAGAAGACAGTTTTCAGACATATTTGGCAGCTTTATCTAGATAAAATCGAGCAAAACCGTTTAACGACTTGGGGTAAGGCAACGTATAAGCGACGTAAAGAAACGATTGAACGTTTGTTTGGGACTGCCAAGGAACATCATAATCTGAGATATACACATGAAAATGGCCGGGATAAAATGCACATGAAGCTAGGTCTTACTTTTGCGTGCCTGAACATGAAGAAATTAGCTAAAATTTTGGCAAATAGAGATAGGGGAAATGCGGGGATTTTCAATTTTTGGATGAGTTTTAAGGTGATAGGTTATCAAAAAGCACAAATCTTAAGCGATTTGTGCTATTGTCTACAGTCTGAAGAATCTATCTTATACTGATAGATTCTTTTTGGTATTCAATTAGAGAAAAAAATGTTATGTTTTAAGAAACTCCAGCATTAAAAGCCATAAATATTATAACGTGGGGTATA
>JAKDQI010000040.1 GCA_030454995.1 Pseudolactococcus plantarum
GAAATAATCACTAATTTTTAATGTGCAAAGATATTCTGCTTTATATTTCGTTTTAAGCATCATTAGAAAATCATCGTCATCTTCATCAAGGTGTCTTCCAGATAACATACGTTGGATAAAAAACTTCAAATGCGTCACAAATCGTTCATAATGGATGGTGGATTCATTTAACTCAATATTAAAGTGATATCTCACAATAGTTAGAATATCTTTAATCGTTGATAATATTTTTTTGGCTTCTTCTGTTGTAACAGCATCTATATTTGCACTAGCAAAATGCAAGGCGATAAATGCTGCCTCATCTTCAGGTAGGTTGACACCTAATTTCTGATCAATGAGTTCTAAAGCAAATTCTCCTATGCTAAATTCATTTGCATAAAATCGTTTAGTTTCCCAAATAAGCGCATTTCGAATCACTAAGCCTTCTTTGGTTCTCTCAATCGCAAAATTAATATGATCTAATAAAACGGTATAAAGTGAATCAGGCAGATCTTTTGCAAGAGATACCTTGCCATAATCTATAATTTCATTTGTAATTTTAATGACTTCTATAGGGATTTGTGACAGTAATTCTTCAAATCGTAAACGATTAATATCATCATTCAAAATATAAATTTTTTCAACCTTCTCTTGAACAATCACTTCACCAACAGACTTTTTAAATCCAATACCACTGCCCATCACCAGTACTTCACGATTTTCTTCATCAACGGAACGAACAATATTATTATTAATTACTTTACCTACTAACATGTTTTCCTCCTTTCTAGATTGATAGAGTTACTAAAATTTTGTGCAACAAAAAATCGGCACTACTGCTGCACAGATAAAACACGTCTGCGAAATACAGTAGAGCCGACCTAACGTAACATCCATATTTGCTACTTTCATTATACTTTTTTATCCACAACATTGCAAGCGCTTTCTTGTTTTTGTTTCGATATTTTTTACCAATTTCGAAAAAATAGTTTATTTAGTATTTTAATACCTGTAAGCTTTACTTAATACATTGGATATCTAACATTAAAAATCAAAAAAATCGCCAATATAGAGATTTTCTAATTTGGAGATTTTTTACTTTTGTTTATTTTGCAAATTCAACAGTTGTTATTTTTTTAGGTTGAGTTGGTTTTTTTAGCAACCGATCAGTGACTATTCCAGCAACCATAGCATCGCTGACATTAAGTGCAGTTCTTGCCATATCGATAACAGGTTCAACACTAATAACAAGTCCTACGATAGCAATAGGTAGGTTCATAGATGATAAAACGATTAATGAAGCAAAAGTAGCACCGCCACCAACACCTGCTACACCAAGTGATGAAATCGTCACAATCGCAATCAATGACACAATAAATTGTACTGAAAAAATATTAATGCCTACAGTTGGGGCGACAATCGTTGCCAACATAGCTGGATAGATACCCGCGCAACCATTTTGTCCTATTGATAAACCAAAACTTGCCGAAAAATTAGCAACAGCTTCATTTACTTTAAATTTTTCAATTTGTGTCTCAACATTCATCGGTAGCGTTCCTGCACTTGTTCTTGACGTAAAGGCAAACAGTAGCGTTGACCAAGATTTGCTCAAATATTCTCGTGGAGATACTTTTACCCAGAGTAAGAGCACCAAATGCAGGCCAAACATTAATAAAATGGCAGCATAACTAGCTATAATAAAACGACCGAGATTGACTAATGCTGCAAAATCACTAGTCGCCATCACACGTGCCATCAAAGCAAAAATACCAAATGGTGTCAACCTTAAAACTAAGGTTGTCACACGTAAAATGATTTTTTCAAACGATTGAATTAATTCAGCAAACGTTTTGGCTTCACTGCTATACTTCTTTTGAATGCCAAGAAAAGCAATACCTAAAAATACAGCAAATATCACTACTGCAATGGTACTTGTCGGACGTGTTCCTGCAAAATCAGCAAACACATTACGAGGGATCAAATTCAGTAATTGTTCAGTAATCGGTATTCCTTTTACTTGAATTTGTTTTTCTGCTAGTGCAGCAATACGTGTTTTCTCAGCTACACCTTCAGTAAATACCGCACCATTTAATCGAAAAACGACTACAGCTAGATAGCCGACAGCTGCTGATATAGCAGCTGTACCCAGTAAAATAGCAATAACATTACGTGCCAGTTTACCCAAATTTTTAGATACTTCTAACTTTGTAAAAGCACCTACGATAGAAATAAAAACAAGTGGCATCACAAGCATTTGAAGCAAAGCAACATAGGCATCAGCCACTAAAGAAATCCAAGAGATACTTGTGGAAAAATGAGGAGTCTTTTGGAACAAAAGTCGAATTAAAAGTCCGAAAATAACACCACCTAATAACCCGAAAAGCACTCGCTTGTTAAAGCTAATATGCTTAACTTGTAATCTAAAAAGCCACACCAAACTTCCGACAAACCCTAGTAATATAATAAGTACAGATAAAATAGTCATAAACACTCCTTTAAATTAATATATCATTATTTTCTCATGAAAACTTATCATCTGTTATATAAAAGGACTATCCCCGTGATTATATTTTCTAAAAGCATATAACGTCATCAGTTTATCCAAAAATAAAAAGCACTACCTAAAGTGGGTAGAATGCTTTCCATATTTTATTATTTAGCTAATTCATATATCGCTTCTGCATAAATAGCTGAGGCACGAAGCAATACATCAACAGGTATAAACTCATTTGCTTGATGCATAGTATCGACATCACCTGGGAACATCGCACCAAAAGCTACTCCACGTTTGAGTAATCGACCAAACGTCCCACCACCAATGATTTGTTCATGTCCTTTTAAACCAGTTTGTTTTTCATATACGCTGAGTAATGTTGCTACCAAAGGATCTTCCATGGGTACATAGTGTGGTGTATGCCCATGTGCTGATTTTGTAACACTCGCTACACCTGACAAACTGTTTAATACATCATAAATCTTATCCTCATCTGTCCCTTGCGGGTAGCGGAAGTTAAGTGCTATTGTATTATCATCTTGTTGATCAGAGAATTTGAAGACACCTGCGTTCATAGAGAGCGCACCCATTTTTGCATCTTCGAAAGCAACACCAAGTTTTTCGCCTGCATGATCTTCTATCAGTACTTGACCAGCGATTTTTGTAAATGGTGATACAACACCAGTCTCGTCTAAGAATTTAGCAAGGTAAGTAGCACCATTCACACCTTTTTCAGGCATTGCACCATGTGCTGAACGACCATGTAGTGTTACTGTTAATTGACCATCTGCAGCTAACGCTGATTCAAACTTAAGCTGTTTATCTGCATATTTTGCAACGAATGCGTCAAATTTTGCTTGAATCTGATCAATATCACCTGAAATCACAGCTGTTGCTGATTCAGGTACCATATTTTCTCTCAAACCACCGGTAAAGCTGTGCAAGTGAACGGCACCCGTATTTTCACCTGAAAAATGTATATATTCGGTAATATTTCCTTTTTCACCGTTGATAATTGGGAATTCTGCATCAGGAGAGAAGCCTAAATCTGGTTTAGGTAGGCCAACATGTTTAAAGTAATAATCCATATCTCCCCAGCCGGACTCTTCATCTGTTCCAGCAATAAAGCGAATTTTTTTAGTCAACGGCACATTAAGCTCTTTTAATATTTTTAGACCATAATAACACGCCATCGTTGGCCCTTTATCATCTGACGCCCCACGTGCATAAATCTTACCATCACGAATCTCAGGTGAATAAGGATCACTTTCCCACCCTGTCCCAGCAGGGACAACATCCATATGCGCAAAAATACCGATTTCCTCAGCATCATCAGGCAGATCATCTCCATACGTGAAGTGACCTGCATAATTGTCTACATTAGTTGTTTGATAACCATCACGTTTTGCTAAACTTAGAAATTTTTCTAAGGCTGCTACTGGACCAGGTCCAAAAGGTGTTTCTGGTGTAACCATAGCGTCATCTCGTTCTGAATTTATGGCTAACAAAGAGAATAAATCTGCTATCATATCATCTTTACGTGTTGCTACTTCTGCTTTAAAATCTATTGTTTTCATTTTCGTCCCAAAAGTCTTTCTTTGTATTCATTGTATTCAGCTTCACTTATCAACTCTTCTTCCATTGCAAGCTTTGCCGAAGATAATTTTTCGTACATCGTGGCTGTGTCATAAACAATTTTTGGCTCTACTACTCTATCAGATGGTACCTGATTAGGTTGCATATACTCAGTTTCTTGATCATTATAAGTCGCATTACTATATAGATGGCCATTTTTAATATCACTGACACCTTCTTGAATTCGCTTAGCAATTCGTCTCACAACACTTTTAGTCCAAAAAACTGAAAAATTGTCTCCTAATGATTCTACACGAACATGTCCCCATATGATATGCGTGATGGGTTCAATATTTTTAATATCATTTAATGGGATTGAGGAAACCTTATGAAAGAATGGCCGCCATCTTGCATAAACGAGTCGGTTTTCATTTGTAATGATATAAGCGTAGTACCCTTGGGTATTAAAAAATTTAGGCATGGGTTGACCACCTTCAATTTCTTCACCCTCATCGTCATCATAATCAGTATGTCTACCAATAAAGCTTGACACAGCAAATTCATCATCTAATAAACTTTCAGCTACAACCTTAAAGTGTAATCTTTGTAGCCAAGCTCCCCAAATATTAAACCCTAATTTATTTTCTCTGGCAAATCGATACATATCATCTGCTGTCCAGAGTTGAGCTTTATTTGTCATTTGTCACCTCTTTTTTAGGTCATAAATTTCACCCTTTATAATAGTTTATCAAAAAATGCGAACAATTTGGAAAATGAAATCATATATTGGCTTCATTTTTTGCTAACAAATCCTTAATTCGCTCTGCAACAGCAAGAGGAATACCTATTTCTTGTATGTCTAGAACACTCGCTTCTTGAATTTTGGTCAATGACTTAAATGTCCGCATTAACTTTTGCTTGCGTTTAGGTCCTAATCCTTCAATTCCATCTAATTTACTAGAGAACGTATTTTTTGATCTAACTTGCCTGTGAAACGTGATGGCAAATCGATGGACTTCATCTTGAATTCTTTGTAAGAGGAAGAACTCCTGACTTTTTCTACTCAAGGGAACGATCGCGAGTGGCTCACCAAACAATAATTCTTGCGTCTGGTGTTTATCATTCTTTGCTAAACCTGCAATCGGAATATCAAGACCTAAATCATCTAAGACTAGTTTTGCCGCATTGATCTGGCCACTACCACCATCCATAATAATCAAGTCAGGTAAAACACCAGCTTCTTTAATCGCACGACTATAACGACGTAAGATGACCTCACGCATACTAGCATAATCATCGGGTCCAACAACTGTCTTAATTTTGAACTTTCGATAATCTTTTTTAGACGGCTTGCCATCTATAAATACAACCATAGCACTTACTGGGCTCGTACCCATGATATTTGAGTTATCAAAACTTTCAATCCTGTGTGGCGTTGGGATATTCATTAACTTACCAAGATTAGCTATAGCACCTTGTGTTTTTTCAACACTTTTTTCAACTAGATCAAACTTTTGTTGCAAGCTCATCCTAGCATTTTTAGTAGCTAAATTAACCAGTTGCTTTTTCTCTCCCCTTGATGGCTGGAGGACCTTAGTATTTGTTAATGCTTTAACAGATGCTAAATCAATATCAGAAGGAATCAAGACCTCTTTAGGTGTCAAGTGCTCATTTTCTTTATAAAATTGACCAATATAGGTCAAAAAATCTTCCTCAGGATCGTTATAGTAAGGAAATAAATTAACATCCCGTTGAATCAATTTACCTTGTCTGACAAAAAATACTTGAACACACATCCAACCTTTCTCGACAGCATAGCCAAATACATCTCTGTCTTGTAAGTCATGGTTCATGACACGTTGCTTCGTTCTAAGAGTGCCGATATGCTTAATCAAGTCACGATATTCAGCCGCTTTCTCAAATTCAAATATTGCTGCTGCATCGTGCATCTTACGATCCAACTCATCAATGATTTTATCTTCCCCACCATTTAAAAATCGACTGATTTCACCAATCATCTTGGTATAAACCTCAGGCTTTATGTCAAAAACACATGGTGCCAAACATTGATGGATATGATAATACAGACACACTTTATTCGGTAGGACATTACATTTTCTAAGCGGAAAAATACGATCAAGTAATTGTTTGATCTCATTGGCTGCACCAACGTCAGGATAAGGTCCAAAATAATAGGCGTTATCCTTTTTGACTTGCCTGGTAATCATCAACCGTGGATACTTTTCACGTGTAATCTTTATAAATGGATAAGATTTATCATCTTTTAACATGATATTATATTTCGGCATATTTTCTTGGATAAGGTTAATTTCCAATAACAAGGCCTCAATATTAGATTCAGTTACAATAAACTCAAAATCGACAATTTCAGAGACCAACAGCTCTGTTTTTGTATCATGAGATCCTCTAAAATACGATCTCACACGATTTCTTAAATTTTTAGCCTTGCCGACATAGATAATCGTTCCATTTTTATCCTTGTGTAGATAACAGCCGGGGTTATTTGGTAGTAGCTCTAATTTTGCTTTAATCGTTGCATTCATATAGCCCTATTATATCAGATAACACAAAAAAACGCCCCTAAGGACGTTTTTTCAACCTTTAATTAAAAGTTGTTAATATCGAAATCTTCACCCAAGAAATCAGCAAGAGAGAATCCTTCTTGTGTTTCTGGTAAAGTGTATTCTTGTTTTGGTGCACGACGTGGCGCGCGTGGTTTTGAATCACGACGTTGTCCACCGTCTTTATCTGAATCGTTTGAACGTTCTTTACGTGCAGGTGCTTCAGTAAGTGCTTTGATAGACAATGAAATACGTTCTTCAGCAGGTTTTACATCAAGTACTTTAACTTGAACTGCTTGACCAACTGTTAATACGTCTTTAGCATTTTCAACACGTTCCCATGAAATTTGTGAAATGTGAACAAGACCTTCAACACCAGGGAAAATTTCAACGAATGCACCGAAGTCAGTGATACGTTTAACAGTACCATCAAGTACAGTACCAACTGGTGCTTTTTTTTCGATTTCGTCCCATGGGCCAGGCTGTGTTGCTTTAAGTGAAAGCGATACGCGTCCAGCTTCTTCATCAACTTTCAAGACTTTAACTTGAACAGTTTCCCCAACTTTAACAACATCGCTAGGTTTTTTAACACGACCATGCGCTAATTCAGTTACGTGAACAAGTCCATCTACACCACCAAGGTTGATAAATGCACCAAAGTCTGTTGTACGTGCAACAGTACCTTCAACGATATCACCTTCATGTAGGTTAGCAAATGCTTCAGCACGTTGTGCTTTAGACTCTTCTTCGATAACAGCACGACGGCTTAAGATAAAGCGTTTTTCAGCTGCGTTTACTTCGATGATCTTAGCGTCAAATTCTTCACCAACAAATTTCTTAGTATCACGAACAAAGTAAGTATCGATCATAGATGCTGGGATAAATCCACGAACACCGTTAAAGTCAACTGATAAGCCACCTTTTACGTCTTTTAAGACTTTAACAGTAACAACTTCGCCTTCTTTACCTTCAAGGTCAGTAAATGCTTTACGAGCAGCAAGACGTTTTTCAGAAAGCAAGTAAACATTTGCACCTTCTGATTCTTTACCAACGATTTGCTTAACAACTAATAACTCTTTAATATCACCAGATTTAACAAAGTCATTTATATCAGCATCGCGTTCACTTGTAAGTTCACGGAGTGTTAAAACACCTTCAACACCAGTACCAACGATAGCTACAGTAGCTTGATCGTCTTCGACAGTAAGGATTTCTCCACTTACTACGTCACCAACTTTAACGTCACCGACGCTGTTCAATAATTCTTCAAATTCGTTCATCTTTTAAAAAGTTTCCTCCAACAATTTGACTCTATAGATCATTTAAGATAGATATAGTCCTAATAGCTATAGTATCATAATATATACTAAAAGAAAAGGTATTTTAGCATATATTTGTGATATTTCTTTTAGATTTTGCTAACACCTGCTAAAAATTCGATAATTTCCTCTTGTCTACCGTCATGAAGGGCCTGTACGATATAAGACCCAACGATTACACCGTCCACAACTTCATGGAATTTTTCTGCTTGAGCAACAGAAGATACACCAAAACCAGCTAATACTGGTACCTCTGATAAGCTAGACAGCTTAGCAAGATGCTCATTCAAATGTTCACCATAAGTTCGGCCCACGCCTGTCACACCATTTACTGTCACAGCGTAGATAAATCCTTGGGCATCACTAACGAGTTCTTTTTGTCGCTCAACTGTACTAGTTAATGTCACAAGAGGTACTAAAGTAATCTCTGTATCTGTCAGATATGGTGTGAGCATATTTTCATGCTCACGAGGTACATCTGGTAAGATTAGTCCAGTTACTGGTGTCGACTTAAGATCTGCTACAAACTGTTCAATACCGTACTTATAGATTGGATTGATGTATGACATAATAATCAAAGGAATGTTTGTTTGAATACTTTGAAGCACTTTAATCACTTTTTTCAGGGTTGTCCCTTTTGCCAAAGCTCTTATTCCTGCTTGTTCAATCACTGGACCATCTGCTACTGGATCTGAAAACGGGATGCCTATCTCGATTGCACTTGCGCCGTTTGCTTCTAAAAATTGGATGGTTTGTGCTAACCCATCTAATCCTTCAACATGATCACCTGCCATAATATAAGGGACGATTAACATTTCCCCTTTATCGACCTTATTTTTAAAATAAGTTCCTAATTTTTTCATCCTTTTCTCCCGTCATCTGCTAGCAACTATCATCATAAATACTTACTTAGAACTCGCCTTTATCTGCACGCTCTTTAATCTGAGCAACATCCTTATCACCACGTCCGCTGAGACACACGATAATTGACTCGTCTTTTCCATAACGTTTCGCAAGTTTAGGTAGTTGTGAAATAGCGTGTGAGCTTTCTAATGCTGGAATGATGCCTTCAGTCACACAAAGTAGTTTAAAGCCCTCTAGCGCTTCATCATCTGTTGCTGAGATATATTCAGCACGTCCAGTTTCATTCCAATAACAGTGCTCTGGTCCAAGACCTGGATAATCTAATCCAGCAGAAATACTATACGCCTCTTCTATTTGACCATTTTCATCTTGTAATAAGCGCATAAGGTTTCCGTGAAGAATACCGTCGGAACCTCTGTTGATAGAGGCTGCTGTTTCACCACTATCAAGTCCCATGCCTGCTGCTTCTACACCAATCATGGCAACTGTAGCATCTGATACAAATGGATAAAACAACCCTGCTGCATTCGATCCGCCACCGACACAAGCCACAACTGCTACTGGTAGCTTACCTTCTTTTTCAAGAATTTGAGCGCGTGCTTCACGACCAATGACAGACTGAAAATCTCTGACCATTTCTGGAAAAGGTGCTGGCCCAGCAGCTGTCCCTAAAATATAATGTGTATCTTCAACACTTGCGACCCATGCACGAAGTGCCGCATTCACAGCATCTTTGAGTACACTTGAGCCATCTGTTACCGACACGACTTCTGCACCCAAAAGTTGCATTCTAAAGACATTTAACTCTTGGCGCTTAACATCTACCGCACCCATATATATCTTACAAGACATACCAAATAGCGCTGCCGCTGTAGCTGTCGCTACTCCATGTTGCCCAGCACCTGTTTCAGCAATGACTTTATTTTTCCCCATCTTTTTAGCGAGCATGACTTGTGCCAAGGCATTATTAATTTTGTGAGCACCTGTATGATTTAAATCTTCTCTTTTAAAATAAATCTTAGCTCCACCTAATTTTTCTGTTAAGTTTTTGGCGAAATAAAGTGGATTTTCACGCCCTACGTAATCCTTAAGCAAGTAAGCTAATTCTTTTTGAAATTCAGTATCTACTTTACTCGCCTCATAAGCTGCCTTTAGTTCTTTTACAGCATACATCAGTGTTTCTGGAACAAAAGTTCCACCATAAGTACCGAAGAACCCTGCTTCATCTGGTTGAATATATGTCATTTATTACTCCTTTTATCTAAAGTTAAAGTAGCTGTTTAAAAAAATTAATCTGCTTCTGGCACGTCATGCGTTGACAACTTTTTGCTATTTTCTAAAAATAAACTTATTTTTTCCACATCTTTCGCACCGTCTGTTTCAACACCGCTTGATACATCAACGCCAGTCGGATGAAAAAAAGAAATTGCTTTGCCAACATTACCAGGATTCAATCCGCCTGCGACAAAAAATTGGTAACCAGATAAGCTAGATAACTCAACTTTCTCCCACTCAAATTGCTGTCCACTACCACCTGCATATTGTGCTGGTGGGGCATCTAATAAAATCACATGATTTTTAAATGCACTAATATCAGATGGTAGTTGTCCATCTTTTATACCAAATGCTTTAATGACAGGAACAGACAGCTGATTTGCAAACTCTATACTTTCGTTCCCATGTAACTGTACCATATCTAGTCCTGCTACCTTGATAGTTTGTGCTATTTCATCTAAACTGGCATTGACAAATAGGCCTACTTTTTTCACAGACTTTGGTACATCTTTTGATAGTTGTCTAGCCTGTTCTGGCGTTACTTGTCGCTTACTTTTTGCAAAGACAAAGCCAATATGGCTGGCACCATTTTCTACTGCTGTTTTCACCGCTTCATCTGTTGATAGCCCACAAATCTTAATCCACATGGCGATTTACCTGCAAGTCCTTAGCCGCTTTTTGTGGATCTCCATCTCGCATTAACGCTTCCCCAACTAAAACTGCTCTAAAGTCATGTGCAACGCTTGCTGCTTCAATAGGAGATTTAATACCTGATTCTGAAATGTAAAAACGCGTCGGGTCTTGTAAGGCAATCAAATCTAGACTATTTTGAATATCAACCTCAAACGTTTTTAAATTACGATTATTGACACCAATCAGCTCAGCATTTATCCGATGTGCGATCTCAAGTTCTGGTGCATTATGCACCTCAACTAAGACCTCTAACCCTAAAGATACAGCATAATCATAAAGTTCTTGTAGGTTTTCTTCTGATAAACAAGCCACAATTAATAGTATAATCGTCGCACCACTATTTACCGCACGGATAATCTGCTTTTTATCGATAATGAAATCTTTATTTAATACTGGTACAGTCACATGCTCGGCAACCAAACGCAGATCATCGATAGAGCCTTTAAAAAACACAGGATCAGTTAAGACTGATATCGCTGATACACCAGCATCTTCATAGCTTTTAGCTTGTGCTAGTACATCTACTGTCATATTAATCGCACCTAATGAAGGCGATGCACGTTTCACTTCACCAATCACTTGTAAGTGAGTAGGATTCTCGCGTAATCTTTGCACAAGACTTTTAGTCTGACGGACTGCTTTAGGTGTTTCTAGTACCATCTGATTCACTTCATCTTGTTTTTCATTCAGAATTTTTTCAAGAAAATTTTCCATTTAATACCTTTCTTTAAGTTCTCGACGTTCAAGTTCTATAAATTCAGTGATCATTTTTCGATAGACTTGTTCTACCACGACAACATCAGCACCACTTTCAGTTGCTATTTTTTTCACTTTCTCAATCACAATCGCAACGCGATCAGGTGCTGCCACTTCTGCCTCTGTCGTTTTGAATTTAGCAGCCATCTTAACATACTTACCACGCCTTGCAATTAGACCAATCATCTGTCTATAAATGTCATCAATTTTTTGACGGACTCCAGTTAAACTTGTCGTCATCACTGAATCTCCTGCATCTCAGTTAATTTTGCTAATGCAGCACCACTTGAGATAACCTCACGCGCTTTAGCTACACCATCTTCTATCGTCTCAACCAATCCTGCTGCAAAAAAGCCTAAGCCAGCATTTAACACCGTAACCTCTAGAAATGGACTCGGGATATTTTTCAAGACATTTTTTAATATCTCAGCATTTTCTTTGCCTTCTCCACCGCGAATTTCTTGTAACGTCACACGAGACATCCCAATCGCTTTATAATCAAAACTATGTGTTGTAATCGTTCCTGTTTCATCTAATAACGCATAATGATTCACACCATCTAGACTCGCTTCATCCATCCCATCTGGTCCTGTCACCACAACAGCACGTCGTCTACCCAATGATTTTAAGACTTGGGCAGTTGTTTCCAACAAATCAGGTCTAGATGTACCCAGTAATTGCGTATCTAAATCTACAGGATTCGTAAATGGCCCGATCAAATTTAAAACAGTCCGTACCTCTAGTTCTCGTCTTACTGGCATGACATAACGCATGTTAGGATGAACATGTTGTGCGAAGAGAAATATCAATCCTGTTTGATCAAAAATGTCTGATAATTCTTCTGGTGTATGATACAAATTAATGCCTAACGCTTCTAAGACATCTGCTGAACCTGATTTAGAGGAAATCGAGCGGTTACCATGCTTAGCCATTTTGACGCCACCAGCTGCGAGTACAAAGGCAGCAGTAGTCGAGACATTGAAAGAAAAGGATAAATCTCCACCTGTACCACAATTATCCATAGCAGTCGTGATTGTTGTCGGTATATCTAGTGCTTTTTCACGCACAACCTCAACAATACCTGTCATTTCATCAACAGTTTCACCCTTCATAGCAAGTGCAATCAAAATTGCTGATAATTGTGAATCAGTCAATTCACCATTAAACATCGCGTTGGCGAGTTGATTAATTTCATAACGCGTCAAATGTTCACGATTCATCAACTTAACTAGATTTTCTTTCATGGCTTCTTCTTTCTATATTATAAGGTTACAAAATTTTCGATCATCTTCAAACCATTTGGCGTACCGATACTCTCAGGATGAAATTGCATCCCATAAATGGGTAAAGATTGATGTTGAATCATCATGATTTCTTGATCATCAGTTGTTTTGGAAACGACTTCAAATCCTTCTGGCATATCTGAGATCACAATCGAGTGATATCTCATGATTTCATACGCATTTGGCACATCTGCTAACAAGTCTGATGTCACTAAGGTATCCGCGATAGAGGTTTTCCCATGCATGACTTGTTTGGCAAGTGCTAATTTCCCACCAAACACTTCAGCAATCGCTTGATGTCCCAGACAAACCCCTAATAGTGGTTTTTTTTCTGAAAATTCGCGTATCAACTGCTCCATATTTCCTGCATCAACTGGCCAACCCGGTCCGGGTGATAACACAATTTTATCGGCTTTTTGTGCGACATCAAACAACTTATCATCATCGTTTCTAAGGACTTCAACCGTATCAAACTCACCAATATATTGGGCTAGATTATAAGTAAAACTATCGTAATTATCAACTAATAAAATCATGACTTTCTCCAATCTTCGTCATCGCTTTGGCTTTATTTAACGTCTCTTGATACTCATTTTCAGCGACACTGTCATACACAATTCCTGCACCAGCTTGGGCATGTGCTAGCCCATCTTTTAAGACCATTGTCCGTAGTGCAATCGCAAAATCCATATCTGAATTACTTGACAGATACCCGATAGCCCCAGCATAAATACCACGTTTTGTTTTTTCTAATTCATAAATGCGTTGCATGGCACGAATTTTTGGGGCACCTGATACTGTCCCTGCTGGTAAAGTCGCCTTCAAAGCATCCAAACTAGATACAGTCTCTAACAACTCACCTTTGACAACACTGGTTAGATGCATGACATATCTAAAATATTCGACTTCCATATATTTTGTGACAGTCACTGTTCCTGTTTTACTGATTTTACCGATATCATTTCGACCCAAGTCGACTAACATCCTATGCTCTGCAACTTCTTTTTTATCCGCAAGAAGATCTACTGCTAATGCATCATCTTCAAGCTCATCTATACCACGTGGTCTTGTCCCTGCTATTGGATTAGTTGTCACGATACCATCTTTTACTGATACCAGACTCTCAGGACTTGCCCCAATAATTTGATAGTCACCAAAATCTAGAAAATACAAATAATTGGATGGATTTGTTAATCGCAAATTCCGATAATAGTCAAAGGGGTTCCCTGTTAATTTACTAGTTAACCGTTGGCTCAAGACAACCTGGAAAATATCCCCACGTTTGATATACTGTTTGGCTTTCTCAACCATATCGATAAACTCAGCCTTTTCAGTATTAGATGTAAATGAGAGTTTGTTTAACTTAACAGTGTCAAACTCAGCTTTATGGGGACGTGTTAAGTTAGATAAGACTAATGACATAGCAAGCTCAAGATCTGCTTGTGAACGACCACTATAAATATCTGACTCTACGATGGTAATCTGCTCTTTTTTATGATCAAAAATCATGTAAGAATCGTATAAAAAGAAGTGTAAATCTGGTGTGCCAATCACATCTGCAGGTATGTCTCCTAGCGACTCATAAAGTGAAATCGTATCATAGCTGACAAACCCGATCGCACCTCCAGTAAAAGGAAGATCTGAGACAGATTTATCTTTTACAGTTAGTTGTTCTAGATAATCAAGTGGGTCCCCAGATTTTACCTCACCATTATGTGTTAAGATACCATCTTGAAACTTGAGTTCATGAACTGGATTATAAGCAATCATTGAGTATCGTGAATTTTCTTTTTCACGGGGAATAGATTCTAAAATTAGCTTATGACGCAAATCCAATCTCAAATAAGCCAAGATTGGCGTAATAATATCAGCATTAATCGTTTTTCTTAACATCATATCACTTACTCTTTATTTTTAATCAATTGTTATAAAAAAGTCCTCGACGAAATGATAATCATTTCGTCGAGGACGTCTAACACGCGGTGCCACCTCGATTATAGGAAAAAAGCTTTAAAAGAGTCTTTTCCTATCTCTTATTTCCCTCAAACAAGGGAATGTGCGGTATCGGGCACTACCGTGATTTTTATCGTTTCAAATCAATTAGAGTCATTTACTCTACAACTCGCAGCCCATTCGCTTGAAAAAAATCTTGTCTCGCAATGACCGACAAGTCCCTGAAATTTTTTATGCTCAAGTTACTTCTTCTGCTAATGTTTAAATTTTACGACTATTCAGATGATTTGTCAAGCTAAAAAGAGTATAAAAGTTTACTTATTTAGTAAATTATAACATCCAACAAAAGTAAGGCGAT
>JAKDQI010000185.1 GCA_030454995.1 Pseudolactococcus plantarum
TTAAAACCAATGATTAATTGTACTGATGGCACTTGGCGAGCTTATATTAATTTTTTTGATATTGATGTTATTTGTGAACCAAAATGGTCAGATTGGTTTGCAGCTTATACTGAATTTCAGCTTCATTATGCTAAAATCGCTCAAGAATGTGGAGCTACAATGTTTGTTGTAGGCTGTGAGCTCGTTAGCTCAGACCATCGAGAAAAAGAATGGCGGAAGTTGATTGACGATGTTCGTGAGATTTATAAAGGTTTGATTACTTATAATTGTGACAAATACCAAGAAAATCATTTGACTTGGTGGGATGCAGTTGACGTCATTTCAAGTTCTGGATATTATCCCTTTGATCAATGGGATAAAGAGCTAAGGCGAATCGAAAAAGTCATAAAAAAATATGACAAACCATTTTTCTTCTGTGAAGCAGGTGCTCCAAGTATTGATGGTGGAGATTTATTGCCAAATGATTGGACCATCAAAGGAGAAGTAAATCTTGAAGCTCAAACTCGGTATTATAAAGGAATGCTCACCGCTTGTGCCAAGGTAGATTTTGTCTTAGGTTTTGGTCTCTGGGATTGGAAAGCTCAAGTTTATTCTGAGGATCAGGCAAGATTTGACAAAGATTATGCTTTTTACAACAAACCAGCTGAAAAATTAATCAAAGATTATTATGATAAACCTTAAAAAACGTATAGTGTAATAAAATCAAAAAAAGTGTTGACAAAAATATTTTAAAAGTATATACTTATTCCATAAAATAAAAACGCTTACAAAAAAGCGGATAAGGAGAAAATCATCATGAAAAAACGGTATATTTTTGGTTCACTCGCTATTATGGGTTTGGCAGCACTAACGCTTGCAGCTTGCGGTAGCAAAACCTCCTCGTCGGGGACTGGAAAGAATATCAAGGCAACCATTACCTTTGTTAACCAAAAAACTGACATGCACTCCAATGGAATGTGGAAAAAGTATATTGCTGAGTTTAATAAAGAATACCCTAACATCACTATTAAAGAACAAGCCTTAAATAACTATGACCAAACAGAGCAAACACGGATGTCATCGAAAAATTTTGGTGATGTCGTTGCGATTCCAGCAGCAGTTGCACCAAAAGACTATCCTAATTTCTTTAGCTCACTAGGTAAAACCAAGGATTTAGAAAAGAAATATACTAGTCTACAAGACCGTACTTACAAAGGAGAACAATACGGACTTCCTTCAGAAGTCAATGCAAATGGTTTTGTCGTTAATTGGAATGTTTTCAAAAAAGCTGGTATTGATAAATGGCCCACGACTACGGATGAATTTATCCAAGATTTAAAAACAATTAAAGCAAAATTACCTGATGTTACTCCTTTGTACACCAACTATGCTTGTGGTTGGGCATTAGTTGATTGGGACTTCCAACGTTCATCAGTAGCTGGAGATCCAAACTTTGATTTAGCACTTGCCAAAACAGATAAACCTTTCACAGAAGGCCAGCCCATGTATACTATTTACAATACACTTTACACCGCTGCTAAAGATGGCTTGATTAATCATGATCCAACGACAGATGATTGGAATACTTCAGTTTCGCAAATGGCTAAAAATAAAGTTGCAGTGATGATGCTTGCGACATGGGCTGTTCCTCAAGTTCAATCTCAAATGTCATCAAATAAAGATGCGATTAACGTTGAACCCTTCCCACAAACCGCTCCTGACGGAAAAACTTATATGCTTGTTGGTGGCGACTATAACTGGGGAGTTAATAAAAACAGTAAAAATCAAGAAGCCGCTAAGGATTGGGTTAATTGGCTGGTAGATAAATCTGATTTCGCTAAAGATAATGGTGGAATGACAGCTATGAAAAATCAACCTTACCCAACAGATTTAAATGATGCTAAGAAAAATGGAGTCGTATTCTTTGAAGCAGGTTCTACACCAGCAGATAAAGCAGACTTATTCTCAAATATTAATAATGGTTCGCAAGTTGGAATTGGTACAACTCAAACTGTTAAACAACAAATTATTGATTCAGGAGTTGGCTCATCTAAGAAGTCTTTTGCCTCTATTATGGATGGATTAAATACTGCTTGGTCACAAAATGTAAAACAATATAATCCGGATAAAAAGTAGAAAATTTCATAAT
>JAKDQI010000186.1 GCA_030454995.1 Pseudolactococcus plantarum
GGAGATCATCATGGCTGTTGCACATACTACTGTTTTGTCTTTGCTTGGCAAAGAAGTTTCATTTTCTGTTTTATTAGATGACCAAATAAAATCCTTTTTCCCTGACGGTGTTCATGTATCTGGCTCTGTTGAAGAGGTTATTATTGCCTTAAGTGGTAATCACAAAATTTTAGTTGGTGATGAATTTTACGAGTTATCTAGAATAGATTTACTGATCTAATATTTGATTTTACCAATGCCCGAAAATACATATTTTTGGGCATTTTTTTGTCTGTTTCTTGAGAAACGCGTAAGCGTGCATTCTGAAAAAATTAACCGAACGAGTGTCGCCTAGGGATAAAAATTAAAAACCTTTTCCCTGATTACAAGCTCCCATTTGTTTTAACTCGATAAGAACAGAGCCATCCGGATGGTGGCGAACTGAATTTATTTTTACAAAGCATATTGGCAAGGAGACTCAGATAGCGGGGCGGGGGTTGGTGGGATGTGGCGGAGCGCGTCCCGCCACCCGCGACACGCAGATGAGGATACTGCCACTGTGCAGTGTTAGTAATACTGCACATTTGTACCATAGTGGTATTTTGATACGAGACGACCCCAAATAAATTAATACTTATACCCCCTGCACATTTGTCCCACTTCTGGGAATTATTTGCGTCAAACTCTATTTACTATTTATTTTTTTAGTGTTACTTTGTTTGAAATAGTTACACTGAAAAATATAATGCCTACTCAAAAACCAAGAATAGCTTTAACTGTCCCTGATGATCTTAATGACCTTTTAGATAGGCTTTCGGATTTGAGCGGTACTCCAAAAACAAAATTAATTGTTGAAATGCTTGAACAATATTCACCTGTTCTTGAGCAAGTTTTATCGGCTATGGAGCAGATGAAAGCAGATAAGGAAAAAGCCCCACAGATTGCTAAGAAATTCGCTAATGAAATGTTGTTAGATGCTACTTCTATGGTCGGTGACTTCTCAAAAGAGGTCAAAAAATTATGATTGATTGGGCTTCCGCAATACTTCCTTGTAAACACGACCCTAGTAAGCTTATTTCAGGCGTTGTAATGTCTTTTGACCCTTTAGGGAATAATGAATGGACTGTAAATAAAACATTAAGTGTTGAGGGGTCTTATTCATCAAAGATTCAAATTAAATCCCATACTGATAATCAAATTTATATTTCAGGAAATCCCACTAAGTTTCTTCAAGGTCATAACCTTTTTGGTTCTAATGATTTAGTTCATGTGATGGGCGAGTGTTTTGAGAAACTTTTGACCTACGATAATTTAGGTCTCTGTCCTGACCCTTTTCAGTATGCTGCCATTAAAGATGGTCATTATGAATTAACTCGCGTTGACGTTAATGAGACCTGGCATTTAAGAAACCAAAACGAAGTCCTTGCTTGGATTCGAGCTGTTGGAGAAACAGCATTTTTAAAACATCGTGGTGCTGGTCAATTTAGTGGTGATACTGCCTATTTTGGTAAAAACTCAAGACGTTGGTCTCTAAAGTGTTACTCCAAAGGTTTAGAAATTCTTGCAAAAGGTCATAAATTACCACAAGAATTATGTATCCCTGAAATGATCGAATATGCACAGAAAGCATTGAGAATAGAGGGTGTTATAAGACAATTAGAACTAAAAAGACGTCATTTAAACGTTGCATCGAATTGGGATATAGACACAGCCGAGGAGTTACTCCTAGAATATATATCTAAATTAGAAATGAGTGATGTCTACATGCTCAAAGATGATGTCTTAGATTCTTTGCCTCACCGTTTGCGTCTAACCTATCAATCTTGGTTGAATGGTGATGATCTTAAGCAAATTTTGCCTCATAACACTTTTTATCGTTATAAAAAGGCATTACGTGAATATGGTGTTGATATATCTACAAAGTCACCAAAAGAAAAAACCAATGTAATTCCACTTATTCGGGTTTTAGAAGCTAAACCTGTAGGTATTCCTGACTGGGCTTATGAAAAACGCCTAGTCGCTTAAATCGCTGTATAGAGGGACGGCAATCCCCCTACACAGCTAACCACAACGATCTTACAAGGAGATCATCATGGCTGTTGCACATACTACTGTTTTGTCTTTGCTTGGCAAAGAA
>JAKDQI010000041.1 GCA_030454995.1 Pseudolactococcus plantarum
AGAGGAGAGACTATGGAAGCCCCTAGATATGACGATGATGATTTAAATTTATTGCCATTACCTACGCGTGAATATGCGCGTGAAGAAAAGACTATTCAAGATAGAAGAACAGCTGAAAGAATTAACGAAATTGTCTTTTTTTCAAACATTGCCATGTTTTCGATCTTTACCGTTATAGGATGCACCATATTTATCACCTTTTTGCCAAGTTTCCTATCAGTTATATTCTCGATTGTATCATCTTTCATCATGTTAATAGGCTTAAAAAAAACAATCAGAAAAATACTAAATAGAAAAAAAAGATAAGCCATGCGGCTTATCTTTTTTTATAAATTAATATCTAGTCTGATATCACCTTAATTGATTATCCTTAACACACGAATCAACAATTTCTAGGTATAATAAAAAACCTTTTCAGGTTTTTTCACTTCATTATTTAACAAAGTCTAAAAGTGCTAAGAAGCTATCTGCTTCAAGTGATGCACCACCAACAAGTGCGCCATCAACGTTTTCTTTGCTCATGTATTCAGCAACGTTTTCAGGTTTAACAGAACCACCATATTGGATACGAACTGCATCAGAAACTGCTTTGCCGTAAAGTTTTTCTACAGTTGAGCGGACAACACCACATGTTTCGTCAGCTGTATTAGCATCAGCTGATTTACCAGTACCAATCGCCCAGATTGGTTCGTAAGCAATAACAAGGTTTGAAACTTGTTCAGGTGTAAGATCTTTCAAGGCTGCAGTAATTTGTGCTTCAACCCATTCACCAGTTTTACCAGCTTCATAAGTTTCAAGTGTTTCACCACAACAGATGATTGGTGTTACACCGTTAGCGATGATAGCTTTTGCTTTTGTATTGATATCTTCATCAGTTTCATGGAAATACTCACGACGTTCAGAATGACCAATAATGATATATTTAACACCAAGATCAGCGATTGCAGCTGGTGAATTTTCACCAGTGAAAGCACCAGCATTTTTAAAGTATGAGTTTTGTGCTGCTAACTCAATAACATCATCTTTTAAGATGTCTGCAAGTGGTGCAAGAAATAGTGCCGGGCTACCAATAACAGTATCTACAAGTTCAGCAGATGGTGCTTTTCCTTTTACTGCTTCAGCAAAAGCTTTTGCTTCTGCTAAAGTTTTATTCATTTTCCAGTTACCAGCGATAATTGGTTTACGTGACATGAGTCCACCTCTATATTTTTTTATTTGGAGATAGTGATTAGTCCTATCTACCATGCACTACTATTTTATCATAAAATGGTAAAATATTCACAAAAAATATCACGCCTTTTTGAAATATTATTTTAATGCAACTGTGTAATTAAACTTGATTCTCAATGACTTGATAGACTAGATATCTCTTTAATCTATCTAGTCTATCAGCCATAATCCTATTTTTTTTGCAAACATGTTAAAATAGGGTTAGCAGGTTTTTTCTTGGCTCGATAACTATGACTTATGAATTTAGACGTTTACTTCAGTTGTATTAGTCATACGAAAAATTAGTACTTTATTAGGAGACGATATGTCATTCAGTGATTTTTTACAATTAGTTGAAATCAAAACTAAATTAGCTAGTCTTTTTCCCTTTATCATCGGCGTATTATTTTCTATCAGCTATTTTAAGCAGGTCTATTGGTTTGATACCTTGATCTTTTTCTGTGCCATGTTAGTATTTGATATGGCGACGACAGCGATTAATAATTATGTAGACTTTAAAACAGCTAAGTCGCAAAAGTATAAATATGAAGAAAATATTATCGGTCAGCTATCCCTTTCTTTACCTTTGGTTAGAGGCTTGATTTATGGCATGATTATCATCACCATGATCTCAGGTTTATTTCTCGTCATCAGCAATGGCTGGGCTTTCATGCTGATTGGTGGTATCTGTTGTCTGATTGGTATCTTTTACACCTATGGTCCTATTCCTTTATCAAGAATGCCATTAGGGGAAATATTTAGTGGCTTCACCATGGGGCTTGGTATTTTTTTGTTAGTGACTTGCATTAATGTCAAACACCCAGCACCTTTTTATTTGCAAATCAATTTTAAAACTGATACCTTTCAACTAGGTGGTCAGATTACTTCGATACTCGCCATCATCTTGGCTGCTTTACCCCTTGTCACTTCAATTGCTAATATCATGCTTGCTAATAACCTACGTGACTTAGACATCGACATCAAAAATCACCGCTACACACTTGTTTATTATATAGGACGTCCTAGCGGTATCAAACTATTTACTGCTCTAGCACTCGTGGGGTATCTAACCGTTGTGTTGGGACTGATAGTTGGCATCTATCACTGGCCTGTGTTATTGATATTTAGCTCGTTTCCTATAATCTGGAAACATATACAACAGTTTAAGCAAACTTTACCCCAACCTAAGAGTTTTGGTTATGCCATCAAAAATCTAATTTTTTTAAACACAAGTTATGCTTTTGGATTGTTAATCAGTATATGCTTATATCATTGATACCTTTCTTATCACTAGAGTTACAAAGTCTAAAAATCCCAGTTATTCAAACTCATAACTGGGATTTTTATATGTTTTATTTTGTCACTGATTGGTTATAGCGCTTCAATGCTGTCTTGTAATGCTTTGATTAATTTATCGTCTTTTAGCTCTGTTACAGATTTAATCACTGTTTGAAGCGGTTCGCTTGCAATTCTTTTTTGTAGATCAATAGCTTGTTCATCTGCTGCATCTTGGTATTTAAATATTTTAGCTGCTGTTGCTAGATGTGTCTTAAAGGATAAGTTACGGTCATTTAGCTCACGTATTGGTCTTATAAAGCGTTCATTATACCCCAATTTACGGATTGGGGTACGTGCTACCCGACTAATGTCATCAGATAAGTGAGGATTTACAAAACGACCACGAATCTTTTCATGATAAGCAATCAATTCTGCTTCATCAAATAATGCCCATTTTGCAAGTAATAATGCACGTGTTTCTTGTTGCGTATCAACTAAAGCTGCCATCACGCGCTCATCTTGCAAAGCTGCATCAATTGTTTGATAGCCGTAGTAATAACCATTATAAGCAACTGTCGCATGACCTGTATTGACTGAGAACAACTTGCGTTCGATAAATGGTTCCAAATCATCCGCATAATGTATGCCATTTAGATGAATTAACGTATTTTTGAGTTGACTTTCATCGATAACCCATTCACTAAACGGTTCAACGACCACAAAAAGTGGATCCGCATGGGTTTGACCAGGGACGATCCGATCTACTGCAGCATTTGGGAATCCGACATAGCTATCAACATATGCTAAGTCCTCATCACTCAAATACGTGACCACTTTACTCTTGAGGAAATCAGATCCACCAATCATATTCTCACAAGCAATAAAATCAATCGGTGCTGTATTGTGGGCCGCTTTACGTGCTTGAATGCTTTTGGCAATCAGTTCGGAGATATAAGGCAGTATGTTTGGTCCAATAGCTGTCGTTACAATATTTGCTTCTTTAATGGCCTCAATAACTGCCTCAGGATTTTTGGCGTTATTAATCCCCGACACATGATTGATTGCTATACGAGTTGCAGCGTCTTCTGCTAATTCAATCTCATAGCCCCCTCGTGCATTTAACGCATCGATAACTGTTTCGTTTACATCAACAAATGTCACTTCAAAGTCATTTTGATGAAGAATTTCTCCGATAAACCCTCTACCAATATTACCTGCACCAAAGTGTACTGCTTTTTTCATGTCTACATCCTCTTTTCGATTTTAAAGTTAATGCTAATAGCCCTAACTATAACGTAACAACTGATGGCTTTTAGTCATCGCTTAAACTTGGTAATACCCTATACCTCAACTGAGTTAAGTAAATCCACAACCTCTTGTGCTGTTTGTGCATCAGCAAGTTTAACAACATTATCTACATCTGCGCAAAAAATAGAGATTTTCTGTATCAGTTCCAAATGCTCATTGCCAACACCCGCAATACCAAACAACACAGTAGCGATTTTGGGATCAGCCTCATCTCCAAAATCTACCCCACGTGGTACTTGAACAATCGTGATACCCGTTTTTAGGACTTCTTTTTTTGCATCATCTGTACCATGAGGAATCGCAATGAAATTCCCCATATATACAGATAATTCTTCATTACGTTGGAGCATGGCAGGGATATAATCAGCTGTCACATATCCACCTTCTAATAGTTGTTGACCACAAAAGGTAATCGCTGCTTCTTTCGTCTCAAACGATTTACCAAGTTGAATTAAATTTTTTTGAATGTCCATTTTTTCACCTCTAATAATTATCTTACGTCTCTATACCCTAATTGTAATCGCTTCCTAAAATACTGTAAATAAAAGCCTTGTCACAAAAAAATGTGACAAGGCTTAAGTTCCTATTTACCATACTTGGCAAAGCTATCATTAATAATTTTATTGAGCAACTCAAAAATGATTTGAAAATTACCTGAGCTATAGATGACTGTATAGAGTGTATTTTCTATGATGGAACTAGAAATCTTACCAAGAATATAATTATAGACTTCATCTAAGGTTTGTGGTGCAATCAAAAATAAAATTCGACTTGCTTGCATCTCTTTTTTATCCATCCCTTTTACATCAATTGGCTGAGCTAAATCAACTATTTTAAACTCAGGTCGTTTTACACTCTCAGATACGCCATGTATTAAAGCCAGATTCGTTTTAGGAATACCAAAAGACGTCCGTTTAAATCTAGCCAACAACTCCCAATCGACTAATTTATCATGAAGCATCAACTCATAGATCGTTTCATCAAGATCAGCTGTATTATCTAGTTTGGACAAACTAAAGTTTTGCAAAATCACCTGACTCTTAACAAAAAAATCTTGGAAATCTAGTGATTGATCGACACTCACATCTGAATTTTGTCTCGGCTTGCTTTGATTGCGAATTAACCGAATCTGATGAGTGATTTCTGATGTGTTAGATAAGACTAAATTAGCAGCAATCCTGATTAACTTAATTCCAATCTGATCAGCGTTTTCAAGTTTTTCAGTCGTAAAAATAATATCAAACTCATCATATATCCCTGCAGTAAGTTGGCTGACTTGTGTCATCTTGATAGTCGTAATAAATGGAAACTGTGTCTGGAGGTTACGAGCTAAAAATTCCATTGATACCCTTCCCCGACTAGTGACTAGCAATGCATTCATCGGGAAAACACGATTAGAACTCTCTAAGGTAGCCACAAAATGTAGTGTCACCAAGGCAATCTCTTGATTTGAAAATTGCTTCTCAAAAATAGCAACTAAGACGTCTTTGACGATATTAAACAAAGCTAAATGCTCCGTCTGTATTCGCGTGATGAACTCATTTTTCTCATCTGAAAAAAGTTCTGGTAGGGTAAAACTACTACGCAGATGGGTATTAAGTAAGATAAAAATCTTCTCATCTCGACTAAAATTCAGTCCTTCTTTGCTGCCAACATCTTCGATAAGTTGCCGGACTTTATAGGAAAAGCTTGCATCATACTTTTCATTAAATAAAAAATTCCCGCCCTTGTTAAAATGGAGCACATCAGCCATATTTGCCAAATAGATAATCTCTGGTAAATTAATCCGTGTATGTTCAAGGTTTTGAACAACTAAAGTCACTAAATCTAGCGCTTGTTTAGACGGATGAAAATGATAGTGATTTTCTATAAAGCGCGATTGTGCGATTCGCTCAAGTGTTACAACGAAGAACAGTCGCAAAATTCCTTGTGTTCTATCAGAAATATCAACTAATTTTGCACATTCAAATGCATGTGTCACCTGCTCAAAATTCGCCTTGTTAAATAATTGAGCGACTTTAGTCCGCTCATAAACAAGGGTATCAAACTTAAAAATATCAGCTGTCGATAGATTACTGCTAAGACTAGACACTAAGAGAGTACGCTTACTGTACTCACTAGCAATAACAGCTAACCCTCCCTCACGAACAAGACCAGCACCTGTATAAGCTAGATTATTTTCTATCACTTTAAGATCATTAGTAGCCGTGGGTTGGCTAATCGCAAATTCGTCAATAAAATTCGTTAATTTACCTTTTTCAAAAATTAGTAAAATCAATTCCATAAAATGGCGTTCCGTCTGCGTAAACTCTTCTACCACTTGTCGATCTGTTAACTGCGATAAATCCCCCTCTAACTGATAAAAATTATCAAGTTTAACCAAATTGACTTGATATTTGGGTAAAAAATGTTGCAAATTTTGTAAATCTCTATAAAGCGTCCGTCTACTGACGCCTACAACGTCAAGAAGCTCAGTAATACTGACCTTTCCTTTCTTGACAATTTCATCGATAATCTCTTGTTCACGCTTTGTTACTAGCATACTAGCTCCTTGAATAGTTCAGCATCATTAACTACACCCATAAGCGAAAAAGCACCTTGTCTCTTATCATAAATAATGATTCGCGATACCCGACAAAAACTCGCAATTGCGAGTTTTTTGTCTGATTACTTTAGTGATATACGCCATATTTTAGCGTACCAGCAAGATGATTTGCAAAGGAAAATTTAAAACCTTATTTCTGATTCACAGAATTTTATAACTAATCCATCTACTATATTCCATATAAATATATCATTAAATTATCATTATTTCCTCATTCTCGCCACCATTTTATCATACTCATGAGTGGTAATCAAACTATCAACACTTAAGTATTGTGCATTTGGTGCATAGCGTTTAGCAATTTCTAAATTATTTTGAGTGACCACAACAACTATATTAGGTGCATTATAGGCTGCTAATGCTAAGAATTCTACATCTGAAACAGGAATTTTAACTCCGTTATGAGCGAAAATTGCTTTTAGTGTTTCTTGTCCCATCGTCGCACTACCAATAGCTGTCGCATCATGTGCAAAGACAACCTCATCGATCAGGTTCAAATCAATATCACTTATTGCATCTTCTTGACTAGTCGTAACAGGAGCAACTGGTGTATTACCACCTGTTAAGCTAGTAATAATTGCCTCATATTTAGGTGAATTTAAGAAGTTGGAAACTGATACACGAGTAGCACTTGGTGCCATCTTTGCTGCGCGTGGTGCTAATTCTTCTTGTGTGACAACCAAAGTATCAGCTGCATCAGTTAAGTTAGCAATTGCACGGTTTGTAACATCGATATTTAATCCTGCTTTTTTAACTTTATCACGAAGGATAGAGGCACCCATAGCTGAAGATCCCATACCTGCATCACAAGCAAAGATAATGTGTTTTATATTAGCTGCTACAATCTCAGTATCAGTTGCAACTGGTGCTTGACCTTTAGCAACTGCTTTATTTGATGCTAATTCAGCTTGTGCTGATTCAAGTGCTGTATCATCTACCATTGATTTATCATTTTTAAGAATTAGAGCAGAGACAAAGAATGACACTGCTGCGGCTGAAATAACACCAGCTAAAACTGCTGCAAAACTACCTATTCCTTTTGGTGTCATAGATAAAATGGCAATAATTGATCCTGGTGATGCGGGCGCTTTAAGGCCACTGCCTAACATGTTATTCACAAATGTACCTGTTACACCACCTGCCATAACTGCACCAAATAATGCTGGTTTCATCATAACATAAGGGAAATAAATTTCGTGAATACCACCGATAAAGTGGATAATAATCGCACCAGGTGCTGTCGCCTTAGCCGATCCCTTACCAAACATCCAAAAAGCAATCAAGACACCTAAACCTGGTCCAGGGTTTGCTTCAAGCAAGAAAAGTAGAGATTTACCAGTTTTTAGTACTTGTTCAGTACCAAGCGGTGTTAAGATACCATGGTTAATCGCATTATTTAGGAACAAAATTTTTGCTGGTTCAATAAATAAGTTTGCGAGTGGGATCAAGTGATTTGAAATCAGGAAGTCTACACCATGAGCCATAATGTTTGTCAAGCCTTCAATGACTGGCCCAACAACTTTATTGGCAATAAGTGCCATAGCAAACCCAATTAAACCTGCTGAAAAGTTATTGACTAACATTTCAAGCCCAGCTTTAACTTTAGGTTGTGCCCATTGGTCAAATTTCTTGATAACCCAAGCACCTAACGGTCCTAAAATCATCGCTGCTAAAATCATCGGTACATCTGTCCCTCTGCTTGCAACAGCTTCTTTAAAATGACTTACAAAATCAGTACTTGATGGGTTCAACCCTGATACTGTATTTAAAAATGGAATTGAGCCTTGTGTTGCAACGATTGCACCCATAGTGGCAATCGCACCAACAACACCACCACGATGGTCATATACATTTTTACCACCAGTATAGCCGATCATGATTGGAATTAGATAAGCCAACATCGGACCAACTAATAAGGCAAATTGTGCATTTGGTAGCCAACCATCACCAATAAATAATGTTGTGATGACCCCCCATGCAATTAAGATGGGGATATTTGGCATCACCATACTAGATAAAGCTGAACCGATACGTTGTACAGCTACTTTTAAGCTAAATTGTGCTTTTTCTTCGTTCATAACAGTCTCCTTGCAACTTGTTTTCAGGAAATAATAGATATCTCATTATTGTAATCAATAAATACAGCGTGCATTTTTTAGATATCCTTACGCCACACCCTAATTGTAATCGTTTGCAAAAAAAAGGTAAATAAAAGCCTTGACACAAAATATCGTGTCAAGACTTTTTTCCTTGTAAAATTTGTACATTAATTGTTGCCACTTGTGGTGGATGCTTAGCAATTTCTTTTTTTTCTTGTTCAGAGACTTGCCATTCTAATGGACTCATCGATAAAAAATCTTGTTGTAAGTGATGCGGCAGTTCAAATTCATAATGTAATGTTGTTTGACTATAATTCGGAAAATTATCGATAAATTTATCGACAACCTCTTGATTATCATAATCAACTGTCATCCCAAATGCCTGACGTAATTCTTGTAGATAAAATCGATCTGGGATCACTTTGATCACTTGGCCTGAAGAAGTGAGAACACGTTGGAACTCTTTATAATTTGACGGCGTAAAAATATTTAAAACTGTCGTCATTGATTGATCAGCAAAAGGTAGATTTGTCAAATCTGCTAAACTAAAGAAAGCTGCTAACTCAGTATACTCACTTGCCATCTGGATGCCATCTTTGGCAATATCAAAGCCGAACCTACCACCTGTAATGGTTAGTTGATTTAAAAAACTTCCTTCGCCAGTGCCCACATCTAACAGATTTCCAGCACTTACAAGTTTTTCAATCTCTGCTAGTACAGGGGCGTACATGCCAGCCTGAATGAGTTTACGTCGTGGTTCAAACATCGTACGCGTATAGTGTGTCGTCTCTGCTTTAGTCGTCAAAAAATTAATACTACCTTTTTTATTTAGATTATAAGTATGACCACTCGAGCAAATTATAGCATACTTATCTATGTTAAACTCACTATGACAAATTGGGCAGCGCAGTGCTTTCAGATTTTGAGCTAAATAAGTTGCAGCTTTATCAATTTTTTTTAGCATTTCTTTTTTTAATCCTATACTATTTTTTAACAGTTGAACATCCAGTTAGATGTGATTTGTCTTGTTCCAATCAATAATACTACGTTTTATTATAGCATAGGATAGGATATGGTGTGGTATAATTATAAGCGAACTTTATCAAAACAAACTGGAGAAAATATGTTAATCAGAGAATTTTGTGCTGAAAATTTTACAGATATTCCTAGAGTCGTTGCATCAGGTGTCGAACGCATTGAGTTATGCGATAACCTTGCACAAGGTGGCACAACACCTAGCTATGGTGTCATCAAAGAAACAGCAGACTATCTACGTGATCGAAAGACAACTTTTGCCACGATGATCCGCCCACGTGGTGGTGATTTTGTTTATCACTCTATCGATGTTCGTATCATGGAAACAGACATTTTAAAAGCTGTTGAAGCTGGTACAAATGAACTTGTTTTTGGCGCCTTAACACCAGATAATAACTTAGATATAGAAGCATTAGAAACATTAATGGTGGCAAGCCAAGGCTTACCTGTTACATTTCATATGGCCTTTGATGCTATCCCTCACCATTTACAACAATCATCACTTGACACACTTGTTGAACTTGGCTTTGATAAAATACTCATGCACGGTGATACCTTAGATAAACCTATCAATACAAAAAGGATTGCTGACTTAGTCAACTATGCCTCTGGTCGCATTCAAATTCTTGCTGGTGGCGGCGTTTTAGCAGAAACTGCCCAGGAAATCTCAGAGTTTACTGGTAGTCAATATGTACATGGTACAAAAATTATCGCATAGGTAATACTTAAAAATCTCAGCTTGTTAAGACAAACTGAGATTTTTTATATCATTAACTTAGTTTTACTAAGTGTTTTTCAGAGATAGCTTTAACTTTTTCAACTCGTCTGATATACTTTTCTTCTGCAAGAAAATCTGTAGTCATCCAAGTATTGACGATATCTAAAGCAATAGCTGACCCTATAATTTTACCACCTAGACAAAGTACATTACTATCTGTGTGTTGACGTGCTAATTTTGCACAAAATGGATCCTGACAAACGACTGCATCAATGCCATAGATACGGTTAGCAATCAAGGCTGATCCATACCCGACGCCATCTACAAAAATACCGCGAACATTTTCTTGACTTACTTTAATCGCTGCTGGATAAACAAAATCTGATAAATCAACTGCTGTCGTGTCATAAGGTCCCATATCTTCAACCTCATGCCCCATCTCTAGTAATAATGCTTTTATTTCTGATTTTAATGCAACACCAGCATGGTCACTCGCCATAATAATTTTCATTTTTTGTTTTCCTGCTCCTTCTTAAGTCAATTTATTCTTCAATGCGATAGATATTACGATCTTCTAAGTCTTGTATATTTCGATAATTACTACGTAATTTATCTTGCAATAGCTCTTTTTCAGCTGGTGAAATTTTGATAGGTTCTTCCAAAATCATCCAAGTAACTGTTTGATTAAGCGGCGGCGTCGTCATCGACCCTTTATAAGTCCAAAACGTATGATTTTCAGGTAATAGCTTATTAATATCAAACTCAACAAGTTTTTTAGGGTTATTTAAAAGCGTTTCAATGCTGTTATCAGTACATGCTTCATCTACATCTACAAATACTGCGAGCACAAGCTGATTAATATCAACACTCTCAAATGCAAAATGAATTTCAGCTGCATGACGTTGCCCATTAATCAAATGTTCCGCACCATCATGAAAATGAAAACGATTTAGCATGTATTCATGACCACGCCATTGAAGGTCACCTTCGGCATAAATTTGAA
Source organism: Pseudolactococcus plantarum (assembly GCA_030454995.1). Taxonomy (GTDB): domain Bacteria; phylum Bacillota; class Bacilli; order Lactobacillales; family Streptococcaceae; genus Pseudolactococcus; species Pseudolactococcus plantarum_A. The sequence goes on from JAKDQI010000041.1 coordinate 11,256, forward strand.
TCCCAAATGGCGCATCTTTGACAATTACTTCTTGTTCATGTGGTAGAGAAATCATTAGAGAAGTATCAACCTCAGATATAAGTTGTTCTTTTTTAATATCAATTGGAGATTGAGGAATTAAGGTATTATTAGCAAGCGCCCATTTATCTTGGTGCCTGTAATCTAGATGTTTCATCATAGTGACTCCTTTACAAATACGCGGTTTCCCGCAATGAATGAGAAATTTGGTCAGCAACCGGTGAATTTTTAAGTAACTTAATACCCTGCCATGAGCTCAGTTAAACAAACAACACCAAATCACTGCTTTTTCTATCATAACATATTTTCTAATAATATTTTAAATAAAAGACTCATAAATATCGACAAGAAATTGTCAATTGATACAGATAATTAGCGCACTACGACTATCAAATCTCTTAATAGAACACATCCGAACGATTGATAAAATCTAGGTTAGTCATCACATCGACTACTTTGATTTTAGTTTTAAACTAGGGTACACCATCCCTAGAAAAAGACCACTGACAATAAAGACTAAGGCTAACCTTTTATCTTGAAAAGTCACCAGACTCACCACTAACTCGAGACTACTAACCAATAATACTAAATAGCTAATGACTTTTTTTGCCGCTGCTTGCTTATCAGTTAGGCTAATCGGATATAGTTTTGTCATAATTTGATAATCTTGAGACTGACTAATCGGTAATAATTGAAATACCAGTAAATAGGTAAACAATAGTGATAAAAGCAAGGCAAACAAATCATGATCTAATAAAATTAATGATAGAAATGTAAGTCCGACCAAACGCAACATCAACAGAAAATAATCCCCACTTCTCAAAAAAGTTCTGATAAATAGGTAAGTATACGCTTGTTTTGAGTTGCCAAGAAAAACATCTAAATACTTGCGTCTCTTAGCTGTTTGCTGTAGACCTTTTACTTCTGTAAACTGGCTAAAAATTTTTAGAACAGCATATTGACGATTCTTTTCATCATTAATTAAACGGTCCCATTGGATCAAGTCATGTGCGATAAATGACCTAGCTTTTCTGGCTAATAAGCCATATTTGACCACAATCAAGCTGACCACCCAAACCAAGACCAAATAAAAAGGTAGGCGAACAAGTGGCGATACTAATAAAACAGTGATCACAATCGCAATCGTAGGCAAAATCATCGATTTTTTAACACTAGATTTCAAATAGGCTTGTACTGTTCGCTCCTTTGCCAAAAGGAATTGTTGATCTGCTGGCTCAACAAATGTCGCCAGTTGGCCGATAAACAAGATCAAAATAGACACGACGACAGCAATTAGATAACCAGGTAACCAATTTTGGGGCATATTTTTGAGAAAAGCTGCATATTGATAAGCTAAAAAACCAAGTAAAAACATCAAAACTAAAACAAAATGATCATTAAACACATATCTTAAGTATTTGAGATTTTGCACATGCCACTTGGTGCGACGCTTGGCAAACAAATCTGTGATACTTTTAGCCATTTGCTTGCCTACTTTCATCAGTCAGGGCAATATAGATATCGTCAAGGCTAGCATCTGGTAAGCCAAATTGTTGTCGTAAGGTAGCCAAATTGCCATCAGCGATGACCCGACCTTCGTGTAAGACAATAAATTTATCACAGAATTTTTCTGCTGTTGATAAGATATGTGTGGACATCAAAATAGATGCACCACTTTTTTTCATCGCAAGCATCAAGGCAATCAAATCGTTAATCGCTAACGGATCAAGACCTAAAAATGGTTCGTCTATAATATATAGCGATGGCTCTGTTAAAAAAGCACAGATAATCATCACTTTTTGCTTCATCCCTTTAGAGAAATTAGCTGGAAACCAATCTAGTTTATCAGATAATCGAAACGTCTTTAATAATTTTTCTGCACGGCGCATCGCTACATCAATCGCTACATCGTAAGCCAAAGCTGTTACCTCGATATGTTCACGTAATGTCAATGCTTCATATAGTGAGGGTTGTTCTGGAATAAATCCAATTTTTTTCCGATAGTTTTCCGGGTCTTGGCTAATGCTTACCTCATCAAGTAGCACCTGACCTTTATAAGGTGATAATAAGCCGATAATTTCTTGAATCGTCGTTGATTTACCAGCGCCGTTTAACCCGATTAAGCCGACAAGTTCCCCGTCATTAACCGTAAACTCTACATCTTTTAAGACCGTATTACCAAAGTAACCACCAGTCAGATTTTTTATTTGTAATGTCATCTCGTCTCTTTCCTGTATTACTGTGATACTATTATTTTATCATAATCAATAAAATATACACAATTCCACCATGTTGAATATAAAAAAGGTGCATCAATCTAATATTGATACACTTTCTGTGTCTACTCTGACCTTAATCCAAAATCACCACAAGATACCTTAGTTTAGTGTCAAGCTATTTCTCTTCGGCAAGCACTATAGAGATACCCTTTTCAAGCGTTGTAATTTTAAAGTCAGGAAATGCATGTTTAAATTTATCAGATACAAAAATATTATCTTTCCCGTATCTCGGTAATAGCTCATCTAATTCACGTACATAGTTACTAAACGGTTTGAGTAGTTTAAATTGCCATAGTGGCGTAACTTTAGCTTTCAAAGTGCCATTTATGACTCCCTCACTAATCGCTAAGATATCCGCATAAGTCTGTGGTTCATCACATGGCAAATGCCAAGTTTGTCCATATGCACTCGGAGTATTACCAATCAACGCCATGGCACGACTAGCATCCGGTGTCCAAATTAAAGTTCGAAGTGTTTCTTTATTAAGCGGAATACTAGCAGTTAGATGATTTTTTATTTTACTTAAGACGAGTTTATTCGTAATACTTTGTGTTCTTTTTGGACCATAAAATTCTGGAGCGCGACATATCACAGCTTCCAGACTACCATTTTCGATTTCATCTAAAACTAATTGGGCCATTTTTGCACGTATCGTTGATTTTCTCCCCACAGGTGCAAATTCAGTATCCTCATACTGCGGCGTATCATCTTTAGGATACATATATGTGTTATCAAAGAAAACTAGCTTACTCTTTGATCTTTTACATGCTTCAATAACGTTATCTATCATGATTAAAAAATCAGATTCCCAAAGATCAGAATCCATTGGTAAGCCAGCAGTAAAATACACAATTTCACTATTTTCTACAGCCTTTTCAGTTTGATGCAAGTTCATTAAATCTGCCGCGACTACCTGATCCGTAGGATTTATTTTTTGAGGATTACGGCTTACTAACCGGATATCTCTTGTATAATTTGTGTATAATTCCTTTGCTAACTCATGCCCTATCTGACCATTACTACCTAAAATTGTTTGCATACCATATACTCCTATCTATCGTTTACTACATATCTTTATCATACATAATTTGATGTCTAAACTATTAAACTAAAAAATTAAATTTTCTACAAGTAATAAGATCGGTACTTGAAAATATGAAGCATGACAATGACCAACTGCCACATATCATTATTAAAAATAAAGCAATATGACTTACGATTCAACTTCTACTGCTTACTTTTATGCTAATAGTGTTTGCTCATTATCTGATTTGTTCTCAGTAAGATATTCTT
>JAKDQI010000187.1 GCA_030454995.1 Pseudolactococcus plantarum
CATCAATAAATTGCTATCGTTATTATCTGTTCAATGATTTAATTATGGATTTCCTCTTCCAAACGGTCCCCAGCTTTGTCGATGCCTTTAGCTGCAAATATGGTCCCTCCAACCGCTATGCCGCCTAGAATTAATGTAGATGCTAATAATACCTTAAGTACAGTTTTTAACATAGTTTTCCTCTTTTATGCTTAAAATGAAAATTTGTTAATCTTCTTTTGTTTTCTTCCAATTTCTGACAAAATAATAGAAACTGAACAATAATTGAGACAACGCCAAAAGCATCGACAGTTTATCCCAAAAGCCAAATTTTTTATTCTTTTTAGCCATCTTTTCTCCACTTTCTTCGTTGATCCAACCAAATTTCTGATTAGTATCTTCGAAATTCAAAGGAGCTCATGATTTAATTTAAGCCACCAGTAACATTGATTGACTCACCTGTTACATAGCTAGATTCATTTGAAGCTAGGAAAACATAAGCGCCTGCTAATTCTGCCGGTTGACCAGCTCTACCGATGGGTGTCGATTGGCCAAATGTTGGAATGTTCTCCGGTAACTGTCCACCAACAATCTGCAAAGGTGTCCAAATGGGACCAGGTGCCACACTATTCACGCGAATCCCTCGATTAGCCAATTGTTTAGCCAAACTCATCGTCATATTCTTGATAGCAGCTTTTGTACCTGCATAATCCACGAGAAATGACGATGGTTGCTCTGCCTCAATAGAATTCGTTGTTATGATACTGCTGCCAGGTTGCATATGTGGTAAAGCCGCTTTAACAAGCCAAATGAGACTAAAAACATTTGTTGCATAAGTGTCAGTTATTTGTTGTGTCGACAAATTAGCTATATCAACTTCCGCTTGTTGTTTACCAGCTACTAACGTCAAAATACTTAAATCACCAAAAAATGAAACTGCTTCATCAATCAACTTTTGGCTGAATGCTTCATTCTTTAAATCACCTGGAACTAGCTTGATTTTACGACCCAATGATTCAATAATGCCCTTAACTTCTTGTGCATCTGGTTCTTCTTCAGGAAGATAATTTAACACAATATCAGCACCTTCATGTGCATACGCTATCGCCACAGATCTGCCGATTCCTGAGTCACCACCGGTTATCAGTGCTTTCTTATGTTTCAGGCGGTCATGCCCAACGTAACTTGCTGCACCATCATCTGGTGTTGGCGACATCTTGCTTTGTAATCCTGGTTCAGGTTGACTCTGTTTTGGAAAATTCTGCTTTGCATATTCTTCATTTATGTTTGTCATATAATTCCTCCCTTTTTCATACAATACTCAGCACAATCTTGACACGCACTAATAACGTGTATATTGTTTAACAAACACTTTGTTTGTTATGTTTACTATATCATTAGTAGAGAGCGGTTACAAAAATTTTGCCTAGATACTTGACAATGTAATTTGTTAATATCAGATGAAAACAAATCAAAAAAAAGGAAGCGTGATGATTTAAAAATCACACTTCCTTTCTCAACAATATAAGAAAACCTTATTGATTAATTTGTTATAAAATCAGCATTCTTTTCTCCAATTTTGAAATACTCACCTGTATTCCAATCTTTCAAAACATATCCCATACCGTTTCCTAATACATTAGTACCATTCATATATTTAGCTGACCATTGTTTAATGACCTCACTACTTGGCATATCTTTTCGTGTGTTTTGCGACAGCGTGTAATACGGATCCGATCCGTCATTTGAATAATTTTTAACCCAATAGTCATACGTCTTAGCTTCGAACAAATCTGGGTATTGTTGCTTCAATTCATTCAAATATTCACCACCGTATTGGGCTTGATATTTACCACCACCAACACTATTAACCGCATAGAGTTGTGTCCCAAATCCAGTTGACACATCATTGCCGTAAACACCGGCACGTGAAGCTGATACGACCTCCTGTCCAGATAAATTATAAACTTGGTTATCAACTACATCAGCCATAACCTGCATATTTGATTGGTGCAATGCTTTAATTGCAGTACGCAAATCCTTATCAGTACCGTACTTAGTTGGTGTTTCAAATCCCAAATCGTATC
>JAKDQI010000188.1 GCA_030454995.1 Pseudolactococcus plantarum
CTTCTCATGGCTTATTTACACCAGGTGCTGCCAAACGTTTAAATGCAACTTGTATCACAGAAGTTTTGGTCACTGATTCAGTAAAAACTGAAACACCAAAACCAGATGTTGTAAAATACTTAAGTGCTGCGCCTTTACTCGCTCATGCGATTATTCGTATCCATGAGAATGAGCCAGTCAGCCCACTTTTCCAATACAATAAATCAGTTGATTAATCTTTTTCTACTATACTAAAAATCTGATGATCACTTGGTTAACTATGAAATAGGTACCTTATGATATATTTAGATAATGCCGCTACAACACCACTTCTGCCTGAAGTAGCACAAGAAATGTTTGAAATCTCACTCTCAGTCATGGGCAATCCATCAAGCATTCATAATGCTGGACGGGCAGCAGCAAAATTAATTCGTCAAGCTAGAGAAGATATTGCTAACGTGCTACACATCCCCAGTGATCATTTAATTTTTACATCTGGTGGATCTGAAGCAAACACGCAAGCCTTGCTTGGTTATGCACTCGCAAATCGTGATAAAGGTAATCATTTAGTCACAACAGCAATTGAACACCATTCTGTTTTAAATACTTTTGAGTATTTAAGAGATAGACACAATTTTGATATCACAATCATCCAGCCAGATTCGGATGGTATCTATACACCAGACATGGTACTGGATGCTCTGAGAGACGATACAATTCTTGTCTCAACCATGTATGCAAATAACGAAACTGGACAAGTATTACCAATATCTGAGATTGCTAACGCTCTGAAAACACACAAAGCTGTTTATCATGTAGATGCTGTGCAAGTAATGGGTAAACTACCTATCCAACCACTTGACTTAGGGATTGATCTTTTATCAGCTTCTGCGCATAAATTTCATGGACCAAAAGGCGTTGGGTTTCTCTACTACAATAATTTAAGACTTGATCCGCTCATCCATGGTGGAGAACAAGAAAATAAAAAACGTGCTGGTACTGAAAATATCGCAGGTATCGTTGGGATGGCAAAAGCTTTAAGCCTAGCCTATCATGATATGACCGATAACTACCAAAAAGTCACAGCTCTCAAAGCGCACTTACTCGCACAACTTACAGGTCTAACATATTATCTCAATCAATTTGGCATCCAAACGATGCCACATGTCATCAATATTGGCTTTCCTGGTGTCAATCATAACTTGTTATTAATGAAGTTAGATCTACAAGGTGTTGCGATTTCAACTGGATCTGCATGTACTGCAGGTGATATTGCACCTTCACATGTCCTTGAAGCGTGCTACGGCTCTGATTCACCTAAACTAAAAGAATCTGTTCGAATCTCATTTTCTGATTTAACAACATCTACAGAGGTAGATAATTTTATTCAGATATTGACTAGCATACTGTCTCATACTTAACTCACTCAAAAGAAAGGAGCTGCTACTAACTAGGTAATAACTCACTACTGTAGCAACTTTAATATGGCATTTTTAACTGAAAAACATCTTGATGATTGTAAAGATACTTACCAATTATCTGATTCTATCAAAAAATATACATTGATGGATACCACTTTTATCAAAAATAATGTTGGTAATTATGAACTGACACGTGTTTTAGAAACAATTCCTAACTCTGGTGAAGGCCCTTTATTAAAAATCATTATCAAAGCTGATTTATCTGGTTTTAAATTGTCCATTACAGACCAATCAGGTCTAAGACATGTTAATATCTTTAAATCAGATGACAACCAAATGGTACAAGAAAAGTTCTATTTCCAGATGAATGCACTTGTAGATCGTGATGTCTTCAAAATAGTAAACTAAAAGTTCAATTGATTTGAACTTTTTTTGTATCCCATTTATCATTGGTGTCAGATATTAAGCGTAACAAAAAAACACTTAGCTAATCGCTAAGCGTTTTTTGTATTTATTGTCCGACCAATAAATAGTTTTGGAAGTCTAAAATGAATTAAGCTTCGATTTCTGCAACGATACCTGAACCAACAGTACGTCCACCTTCACGAATAGAGAAAGTAGTACCTTGTTCAACGGCGATTGGGTGGATCA
>JAKDQI010000189.1 GCA_030454995.1 Pseudolactococcus plantarum
TATTAATTAAACATTAGATTACCTATACAGCAATGTAAAAATCGGTGCATCATCTGCACTTCATTTTGAAATTTAAAAGGATCATAGCTTATGTGTATGAAAAAATGCTCTCAATATGATGAGAACATTTCATGTTAAATATTAATTGTTGTCGAATGTGCTAATACAACTTAGATATAAAGATAGACCGAGAACCACATCAATACAGCTGCAGCCATGACAAATAAGTGCCAGATGACGTGAGCATAAGGAAAGGTTAATGAGTAAAAATAAGCACCACAAGTATAAAGGACACCGCCAACAAACAATAGCCAGACACCAGGGTGAGGGAGCGCATCCCAAAGTGGTTTTAGAGCAAAGACAATCAACCACCCCATGATGACATATAAAATCGTAGATAGTTTTGGTACACTATCCCACTTTGGTAAGAAAATAGATTTCAGAACAACACCTGTAATCGCACATGCCCAAACGATACCAAATAGTGTCCATCCTAGCCAGCCATTTAGTGTGATGAGACAGTATGGCGTATAAGTACCAGCAATTAAGAGGTATATGGACGAGTGATCAAATACTTGAAAGACTTGATTTGCCCGCGTAAAGATGAGACTATGAAATAATGTGGAGAATAAAAAGAGTAACACTAAAGTCGTGCCATAAATCGTATAACTGACGACTTGTATAGCTGAATGGTTAGCAGCCCCTTTTAAAATAAGTAGAATGAGACCAGCTATTGCAAGGCCACAACCGATGCCATGTGTTAAAGCATTAAATATTTCATTTGTGATGATATAAGCTTTAGATTTTTTCAAAAAGATACCTAGTTTCTATAGTGTATAAAGAGGTTTAGATTAGCTAAACTAAACAATTTTGATATTGAACGTGCAGGATGGAAATTTCATCAAATTTTGATATAATAAATTAAGTGAGGTTTTTAAACGACATCTAGTTTTGAAAACCACTTCATCTAAAGTATAACATATTTTTGGGATCACTGATAAGTTAATTTACTTTTTTTGTGATTGCTAACAGGAAAGAGTTTGAAAATGACGATTAAAATTGTAACGGATTCAACAATTACAGTTGCCCCAGAGCTTATTGAGAAATATGATATTACAATTGTACCACTCGCTATTTTAATAGATGGCGTTCTGTATCAGGATACAGATTTATCAGCTGACGCATTTATGGAAAAAATGAAAGCAAGTAAAGCTTTGCCTAAGACGTCACAGCCACCTGTAGGTGTTTTTTCAGAAGTATATGACAAATTAGCTGAGGATGGGAGTGAGATTATCAGCATTCATCTGACTAAGGCTTTATCTGGAACAGTTGAAGCTGCACGTCAAGGGGCGATGTTATCTCATGCCGATGTGACAGTACTTGATAGTGATTTCATTGATCAAGGCTTGACGTTTCAGGTTATCGAAGCGGCCAAACTAGCCGCTAATGGTGCGACAAAAGAAGAGATTATTGCAGCAATCACCACAACAAAAGAGCAGACGGAGCTTTATATCGGTATCTCAAACCTTGATAATTTGGTAAAAGGTGGTCGTGTGAACCGCGTAACAGGTGTCCTAAGTGGGTTATTAAATATTAAAATCGTGATGGAATTTGTCGATACCACTTTACAGCCAATGCTAAAAGGCCGAGGCAATAAGACATTCCAAAAATGGTTAGATAGTTTTGAAACAAGAATTTCGGGTAGAAAAGTGAAACAAATCGGTATTTCTCATGCTGAAAATCTAGCTTTTGCAATGCACATGAAAAATCAGTTGCAACCTTTGGTTGACCAGGAAATTCCAGTATTAGATACCAACTCTACTGTAGCTACACATACCGGACCAGGTGCTTGGGCCTTGATGATTGAATTCGAAAAGTAATTGAATTTGATAATAACTGTGTTTTTTCAACTATCAGATAGGACTGTGATCATGTATTAATTATGATGTCTATATATTAGACAATAA
>JAKDQI010000042.1 GCA_030454995.1 Pseudolactococcus plantarum
CATCAAGAATATCGTTACCGTCACCGCCGTAGAGTTTATCATTACCTGCACCACCATACAGTTGGTCGTTGCCTGCGTTACCGTAAAGTGTATCATTACCTGCGCCACCAACAAGTATATCTTGACTTGCTGCACCTGATAAGTTTACGTTAGTATTACTGTTATCGTATATCCGGACAACATGATCGATATCTAGTTGTTGCTTAAGTGCTTCACTAGCTTTTGATAGGTAGGTATTCATGTATGCTATTTTATCATTTGTAGGCGTCGCAGTATTTATCTCTAATAAACGGACTAAACTCTGTAATTCTGCGATTGTTTGCTTTGGATTGGCTTGCCAAGCGTCACTGATATAGCTTTCAAACAGTCCCTTATCCTCTAATGTATAAAGACTGGCCAAAATACTAATATGTGTTTCACCCATCATCTCGGTGTATAGCGTTTTAAATAAAGCACCATAGGCGATTTCTAAGGGATCCACCGCTTGTGAAATAGGATTTGCACCCGATTGTCCTTGATAACTCTTACCTAAGAACTGTTCCAAGACAGCCAGTTTTCTAGCATCAAAATAGTCCCCTCGACTGTTTACAGAAACCTCACTAACACCTGCCCAACGATAGAGTATTTTCTCAAATAGTATCAGACGTTTTGTGTGATCTTGCTCTTTTTCAAAGGCTTGGACATCAGATTTAAGTAACCCTGTCTTATCTCTTGCCATCGCTTGATGCAAGGATCTAACTTTACCTCGCGCTTTTAAATCGGCTAAGAGTATGATATCTGGAGAGATCTCTACCATATCTAATTCAACACTATTGCCATCATTTTTTTCAAACCATATCTGACCGATAGTCCCTATGCTACCATCTTGCTTCTCGAAAGTGCCAAGTCCTCCGATGATATTTTGCTGTTTGAGTTCTGAGGCATCAAGATTTTTTAAGTAAATTTTTGTGATGCCAAGAGAGGCTAGCGTTGCCAATTCATTTGCAGTAGAGATGCCATTTTGATCGAAATCTTGCCACATGAGGAGGGACGCGTAAATCAGATCTTTAAAATCGATCACACCGTCGCCGTTATCATCATACTGTGCTAATGCCTCAAAACCATTTTTAGCAAACGTACCATCTTTGAGTAAGGTATGATTGCCAAACAGTTCGCCACCATTGGTGATGAGTCCATCACCATTTAAGTCAAGCGCTAGTATACCATCTGTAGGTAACACCCAACCTGTTTTTTCGGCTAATCCATCGTTATCTTGATCAAAATAAACACCGTTCTTTTCTGAGGTTAGGTTAAGCCCATCGCCATTTAGATCAAAAACTAAAGGATCTAAGTAAACCGCGTCTTGTGATAAGCCAAATTGTTCAAGAATCCAGTCCCAAGTAACATCTCCGATACCGTCACCCAGTTGAAATCCGATGAAGCCGCCGATGAGTCCCGTAAGTAGCGAGCTAGCTAATAACGTGCCTACGACAGCTAAACCAGGAAAACCACAAGCAACCAGGAAGCCACCGAAAAATGGCAAGCCGAGGTTAAACAAAGCAGATGCCCCGATCGTCCCTGCCAAAGCACCACCGCGTGTCATGCCCCACTTATAAGACATTTTTGATATCTCCTCGATAGATTTACCACTTGCATAAGCATCTGATAAGGATTTACCAAACATGAATAAATCGATGATAACCAAAGCATCAGAAAATATGCCGACTGCCTTACCCATTTTTTGTGATGCTTTTAGATAAGTATCGTAGGCACCACTATCGATGAAATTCTTAAGTGGATTTAAGTTTTGATCTAAACTAATCTCGTTTTGGACTTTTGCCAGATAGGCCTGTGTTTCTTTACCGTAAGGACCTGATTTTTGTACTAGTTTGCTATATTCTTTAAAGAATTCTCTCGGATTTATAGAGACACCATTAATTGTCTGAGCATGAATCTCTATGATTATCTCGCCATTAGCAGTGGCTGGCATTTTGTAAGATGTCTCCCAAAAATTCGAGTCAACTCCGACGATTTTGCTATCAATGTTTAAGTAAATCTTGGACTGAATCATACGTTGGTGTGATGCGTATCTCAGTTCCATAGCGATTGTTTCCAGTGCATACTTTTCACCACCGACCTGATATAAACCCTTAAATTTATTAAGTAACTGTGTTCTAGGAATACCATCAATACTTAGCGTTGCCTTATTGTGGAGCAAAGTTTTTAGCTCTGTCGCAGTCCATACGCCCAAGGGATCAGCTATGCTATCGATAAAAGTATTGACATGTCCTGCTCCCCATATCATCATCAAATTTTTCGACACGTAGTCATTCAAAGTCAGATACTTGCCATAAGAGAAAGTTGAACTTCGTACCCATTTATCGCCTTGCTGGACATAGTTACCGTTGATGATTGTTTTTGCTATCTCTTTGCTACCCGAAGCTTCAATAAGTGCAGCTTTAAATTCAGGAGAATTAATAAACTGACCTGCTGGTGTATCAGAGATATACATGTACTTGTCTGGCGACTGCTTAGTAACGGCATCAACAACCTCCCAGGCATTTATCACGACGCCATCAACTTCTATCGCACCTGTATAAGGGATGACAGTAGCATTACTGCGATTAGCCGGTAATTCATAGCCCATCCGATCGATACAGTCATAGGTAAAGTCAATTAACTGACTGCGCTGAGCAGAGGTTAGGGCTTGTCCTTCCGGAATACCGGTGTTTTTTCGCCAGTTTGCTAGTTCATCTGCGATACGTGCTATTTTTAACTCTATATCTGTCATGGCTAGCCCTGCCTTCTCTGGATACAATCATCTGCAAAGGCAAGGTGGTAATCTCTTTTTGTCTCATAGTTTCTATATGCCATCCAGCCCTTTTTAATCATCTCACGTAAGTCATCATCACTATATAATGTTCCAGATGGGACAATAGCACGCTCTACATAGTAGGTAAACACCCCTAACTCTGAGTCTTTAAGAAATATTTCATAATAGTCAAATATCTCCAGATTGATAACAGTCCCATCTTTAAACCCTAAAACATAAAAAGAAGGCCGATTTTCTGGGATTTTATCTCCTGGACCATTTAAAAAAGTACAGAAAATCCCGTTTTCTCTATCAATAGCCCACTTACTTCTTGTAAACTTACTAGCACCTGAGTATGGATCCGCAAAATTAAAGCTTTCAAACCACGCGCGATCTGCACCTTCTGGTATATCTTCTCCGATAAAATTAAATGTCATGTTTTACTTCTTTCTATTTTTCTCTACTAATTTCTGGGTGAATGTGCACCCCCTCTTGCCAGTTTCTCATGCCGTAAGATAGTCCTTTTTTGCTTCGTTTAATATCCGTCATGGCTAACCCTGCCTTCTCTGGATACAATCATCCGCAAAAACAAGGTGTTGTTTATCCCCAAGTGTCCCTCTTGCATCATATTCAACAAACGTCGTCCAGCCCTTTTCTATCATCTCCCGTAACTCTTCATCACTATAGGACACCCCAGCAGGAACATAGGCACGCTCCACATAGTAGGTAAATATACCTAGTTCTGAGTCTTTACGAAATATTTGATAATAGTCAAATAGATCCAAATTAATGACCGTACCATCTTTAAACCCTAATACATAAAAAGCTGGACGTTCTTCTGGGATTTTATCTCCTGGTCCATTAAGATATGTACAAAAAACACCGTGTTCCCGATCAATAGCCCACTTACTCCTTGTAAACTTACTAGCTCCTGAGTATGGATCCTTAAAATTAAAGCGATCAAACCAAGCACGATCTGCACCTTCTGGTATAGCTTCTCCGATAAAATTAACTATCATGTTTTGCTTCTTTCTATTTTTCTCTACTAATTTCTGGGTGAATGTGCACCCTTTTTACTTATTTTCCTAGTTGCGTTTACTTAGCCTTTTTTCACGGCACCCCCTCGTGCCAGTTTCTCATGGCGTAGGATAGCCCTTTTTTGCTGCGTTTGATATCTGTCATGGCTAGCCCTGCACCTTCTTTATACAATCATCCGCAAAAACAAGGTGTTGATCATCTCCAAGTGTCCCTCTTGCATCATATTCAACAAACGTCGTCCAGCCCTTTTTGATCATCTCACGTAAGTCATTATCACTATAGGACACCCCAGCAGGAACATAGGCACGCTCTACATAGTGGGTGTGCATCCCTAATTCTGACTCTTTACGAAATATTTCATAGTAACTAAACAACTCCAACCTGATGACCGTGCCGTCTTTAAATCCTAGAGCATAAAAAGCTGGTAGTTCTTCTGGTAGTTTTTCTCCTGGACCATTTAGGTAAGTCAAAAATACACCGTTTTCTCGGTCAATAGCCCACTTAGTTTGGCAAAATGGTGTTGACCCTGAGTAGGGATCCTCAAAATTAAAGCGATCAAACCAAGCACGATCTGCACCTTCTGGTATAGCTTCTCCGATAAAATTAACTGTCATGTTTTACTTCTTTCTATTTTTTCACTACTAATTTCTGGGTGAACCTTCACCCTTTATGCATACATACTTATTTGCGACTCGTTACGCTAAGGTTTACGTTGCATACATCTCTCCTTATCTCTAACGTGATTTAAACGTTTCATCTAAATATTTTGTGACTGGTTCGAAAAAGAAATCGATGATACGTCGTTTACCGATTTCAATATCTGCAGTGACGGTCATCCCAACACCTACTTGTTTAGGATCTGATTTAAATTTAGTCTGTTTTTTAGCTAAACTGACTTTAGCTTTATACATCATCTGCCCATCTTTTTGTCTTTCAGACTCTGGACTAATATAAGTCACTTTTCCTGATAAGACACCTTTCTTTTGAAAGGGGAAAGCTGCTACTTTTATCGAAACGTTTTGTCCGATGTGAATATAGCTGATATCTTGATTTTTGATTAAGATATCAAAGTATAGGGACGCGTCTTTTGGAACGATTGTTAGGACTTCTTGAGCTTGCCCTAAGGTTTTACCTAGTTCAATAGTTTTAATCTCACCTACTGTCCCTGAAATAGGTGCCAAAACAGTTTGATTAGCCGCTATCTTCTCGCCTTTATCAACAGCAGACTGGTATTGCGTGATTTCTTTCGTTTTTTCTAAAACCATATTTGACAATTTTGCTTTTTCAGTTGCCTGTGCTTGGTCAATCTGTAAGGTATGCGCCGACACTTTTGTTTGGTAAATCTGAATCGTTTCTTCTTGGCTAGCTAAATTACTGTTCAGTTGTGCAACAGTTGCTGTATAAGTGTCAACTTGACTGTCTATATCTTTTAATGCGTCGAGCATCTCTGCTTTTTTGATAGCCACTTGTCGTTCATCGCTCTCCCGATCTTTTTTAGCATTTTGCCAATATGTCTTATAGCTAGCATTCTTTTGCATCTCTTGATAGTATTTGTCTTCGGTTTCTTTTTTATCAACCACTTGTTGTTCAAGTTTTGCCAATTCTTGCTTGGCAACCGACTGCGTTTTCTTTTGTGTTAGATAAGCTATTTTACTTTGAGTTGCTTTAATTTCTGAGATAATACCTGCTTTTTGCTTTTCATACATGGTGACGTAATGCGCTTGTTGCGACCGCTCATTTTCTAGCAAGTTAATCGTTGACTTGTTAGTTGCGATTAAAGTATTGTAGTACGCTTTAATCTCTGGATACAGATCGATTTCTGTAGGGTTGAGCACATCAGTTAATGCACGACCTTCAGATACTGCGAGTAAGACTTGTTTTTCTAACTTAAGTTGCGTTAATACTTTTTCAGTTGATTGATTATCCACTTGAACTTGCTGATCATCATCAAGTAAAAACAAAACACTTCCCTTTTTTACTTGTTTGCCTTCCGTTACTTTCATAGCGGTTATCGTACTTGTTTTTGGCATTTGGACATGAACGACATCTCCGATAGGTTTAGCAATTCCTGTAGCAGTAGAGACAACGGCTAGTTTTCCGACATAAGCGAAAACAAAAAGTAAACAGATGACTAAACAAATCGTTTTCAGGATTAATCGAGCTGCTGGCGATACTGGACGCTCTAGTAAGGCAACGACATCAGGTCTAAATTCATTTAATATGCGTAATTCTTTTCTGTTTTGCCTTTCTATCTTTTTTTGATGTTTCAGTTGATTATCTGGCTTGTTTTTATCTTTTTTCATGATGTTCCTTTCAACATATTTTCTTGCTGGCCATACAAACTTTTAAAAATGCCATTTGGCTGAGCGAGGAGCTCATCGATACTCCCAACTTCTTTTAATTCGCCATCTTCTAAGGCAAAAATCATATCTGCATCTTTAATCGTTGTCAGTCTATGTGCAATGATGAGCACTGTCCGATTCTCAGCTATTTTTTTAAGGTTTTTTTGAATTACTTGTTCTGACTCAACATCTAAAGCAGAGGTTGCCTCATCAAAAATCAAAATTTTCGGATTAGTCATCAAGGCACGCGCAATCGCAACACGTTGTTTTTGACCACCAGAGAGACCAACACCCTGCTCGCCTACTTCAGTATCATAGCCATTTGGAAATGAGGCGATAAACTCATGCGCACCAGCTGCTTTTGCTGCATCAATCACCGCCTCAATCGAAGCACTTGGATAATTAATGGCAATATTTTCTCTTATGGTCCGGTTAAACAGAAAATTTTCCTGTAAAACAACGCCAATCTGACTACGCAACCACACTGTATCAGTCACAGAGATATTGACCCCATCTATAAAAATATCCCCTGATTCTGGCACATAAAGCCTTTGAATTAATTTAGTTAGCGTACTTTTTCCTGATCCACTGCGGCCAACAATCCCTACTGTTTTACCTGCTGGAATCTCAAAACTCATCTCCTTGATGGCTGGCGAGCGATGACTATCATAGCGAAAGCTAACCTGTTGAAACTTGATATCCCCCTTTAGGGCTTGCATTCTAGTCTTATTCTCACTCGATGATTCTATCTTGCTATTAAAAATATCCCCTATCCGATCGATCGAGACACTCGTTTGTTGGACATCTTGCCAAATCTGAACAATCCGTAAAATAGGGCCGCTCACTTTACTGGCTAACATACGAAAGGCGATTAACTGACCAACTGTTAATTTACCGTCCAATACCGCTTTTGCGCCCAACCATAAAATCAATAAATCAGAAACTTTCTGGATGAATTGTCCGATAGCACTGATATCACCAGACAAAATAGCACCTTTAAAACTTGCCTTTGTATAGCCAGCTTCGAGTTCACCCCATTGTTCTCTCATCTTAGGTTCTAAGGCTAATGACTTTATCGTATGGACACCTGAGACACTCTCGACTAAAAACGATTGCGCTTTAGCACCTGTAGCAAACCGCTCTTCTAATCTTTGCTTAAATAGTGGCGTTGTCACGATCGACAAAATGACAAATAATGGAATTGTTAGGATAACAATCCAAGTTAATGACATAGAATAGAAACATAAAATCACGATATACAAAATGAGAAAGAAACAATCTAATATGGCATTCAAGGGGGTACCCGTTAAAAAATTGCGAATCGTTTCAAGTTCTCGGATTCGTGCAACCGTATCTCCCACACGTCGATTCTCAAAATAACGTAAGGGTAACCGCAAAAGATGTTCATAGAGTCTCACACTCAACAGCATATCGATTTTATTTGTCGTATTTGAAAACACATGATTTTTAGCAACACTTAACATCATCTCTAAGATAAAAGAAACCAATAATCCTGTCCCCAAAACTGTTAGTGTAGCTAGACTGTTATGTGAGAGAACTTTATCGATGACGACTTGAATAAAAATCGGTACAGAGATACCAAATAATTGGATGAAAAAAGAGGCAAGCATCACTTCTATCAGCAGATACTTAAATTTACTCAAAACCGGTAAAAACCACTTGATACCAAACTTTTCTTGTTTTTGTTTGATAAGCTGATGTTTTAACAAAATAACGGTTTTGATGTCTAGCGCATCCAACTCTTTTAAAGTTAGTGTTTTAGGTCTTTCTTCTTTCGGAAAATAGACAAGTACCTGATCTGCACTAGCCTGAATTAACACATAATAGTTCCCGTTATCATCAACTAGTAAACATGGCATGGGATAACGATTTGACAATAGTAACTTAAACTGCCTTACCTTAGCACGGTACCCTATAAATTTTGCTATCTTAAGCATCTCTTGTGGGCTGACATCATCTGCTTCTGTTATATTTAATTCATGAAATACTTGTAATGGATCCATCGGGATGCCATATAGTTCACTGACCACCAATAAACTCAATAACCACTCTTTCTTCATACACTACTCCTTCTCTTTAAGCCGTCTAAAACTGGCTGGTCTGTTCTTGATTCTTTTTAATCGTCTTAATTATCTAAAAAATTAACCAATCTGATTATTTTTAATTATACTATCTTTTTAGTTTTATAACAATTTTTGTCTTTCTAATTAATTAGATCGTGTTGGATACACAAAAAAACACCCAGAGATCATTTGATCTCTAAGTGTCTTTTACTATTATCAATTTCATCATTTAGTTGACATGACCGGTATTGGCCATAAGTTTAAACTGTCTTACTTACCCTGTTTTGTCAAAAACGATTCTAAAAAATATTGAGCTAAGCTATTTGGTTTGATAGCTTGTCTTGCCTCATCTAAGCCAAACCATTGGGCTTTATCAACTTCATCTGTTAAAGAGATATCTTCTTGTCGTGCGATACAAGAATAGTTTAAAATCAGCGTGTTCGAAGGGGCATAAAACTGAGATTGATTGGGGCTTATATGTGAAATCTCTAAGCCAACTTCTTCTGATACTTCTCTAGCCACAGCATCCTCAGCTCTCTCTCCTTGATTAATGTAGCCGGCAACCAAGATATTGTCTTTTTTCTGATATTGTTGAATCAACAAAACTTTATCTAAAGGTTGATTTAAGATGAGCATACTGACTGCAGCATTAAACACTGGAAACCGAAACGTATCGCAGTTGGTACAAAACGGAATAGCACCCTCATTTTTCAAAAATCGTTTTTCTAGTTTACAGCCACATACTAAACAATAATTCACTTGACTACCTCATCACACTATCTACTTATTTTTTTCATTACTATCACTTAACCACATCCTTAAGTATACACCTTATGATGATAATGTGCCAATGATGACCATGACGCTATATTTCTATTAGAAGTCATTGCTCAGCTAGCTACTTTATGACCGTCACTCTTTTTCAGACGGATAATAAAATCCCCATTCTTTTCGGACTGCTGTCATCAAGTTCATAACATCTATCGTATAAGCTAAGGCACCATCTAAATCCTTGTTGTCTACAAACCGTTCAAAATCAGCGACTTCATAAGCAAGTGCCTTAGCTGACTCTCCTTTAAAAATCTCAGTTTTTTCCCCTGTAGCTGTTTCTACAAATACCGCTTTATCGCCTCTTGGATAATCATAAACCTCGATATATCCCTTATCCCCAGAAATGAGGGCACGTTTGGGTTGTTTGGCTTGCATGGTTAAGGTGATAGAGGCCATCTCGCCTTCTTTGTTTTTCAATACGATAACCGATTCCTCATCAACACCTGTTTCAAAGTAATTGACAGTTGTTAATAGCTGATTAGGCTGGCTCTTCATAAATAAACGTGCAACGCTCAAGGCATAACCACCGATATCTAGTAAAGCACCACCAGCTAAGTCAGGATTAAAGAATCTGTTTGTCACATCATATGCTTTATGGCTACCAAAATTAATTTGGATCATTTTCACATTTCCCACAAGTCCATCATCCACAGCCTTAGTAAGATATTGCCATATCGGCATATGTAACACAGTCATCGCTTCCATCAATATTAAGTTTTTTTGTCTAGCTAACGCAGCAAGTGACGTTAATTCATCACTATTGATGGTAATGGCTTTTTCAGAAACCACATGTTTGCCTGCTTCTAGTGCTTGACGGATGAGCTTGGCATGCAGATGATGTGGTGTTGCGATATAGACGATATCAACTGCTTCATCTGCTAATAAATCGGCTACTGATGCAAACTGGTGTTTAACTGGATACTGCTTAGCAAATTTCTCAAGTTCTTCAGGTCGTCTTGTTGTCACACCATAAATCTCGCCTTTTTCATCAGTCAGTGTTTGTGCCATTTCCCCAGCAATCCAACCTGTTCCGATAATTCCCCAATTATATGTTGTCATGATATCCACTCCTTTATTTGTTTCTTGTTAATCTTGAAACCGTCCCTTTTGTACTGTCGCTGACTAGGATGTCTGTCACCTCACGCATAAATAAACTATGAGAGACGATACCGATCGTTTGATCTAAAATCTGTGCGATCATCTCTACGCTGTCAGTTTGATGCCAGCTAATGTCTACTAAATAATTGCCATGTGGTGTTTTCTCAAACACTTGTCCTTGCTTTCTTAAGACACCTTTTACCTGATGTATACGCTCAAGCTGTCGTAAGATTGGTAGCGCATCTGGCAGTAGCTCGCAACAAATCGGTAAGGTAAACGATAAGTTTGGCTGAACCTTTTCTGCTGTTGCGAGTAACACGTAATGTCGAGATACCTGTGCTAAGAGTTTTTCCTGTGTTTGAATACCACCTTTAGTCTTTAGCGCATGAAACGCTTCATCCACTAAATCACACCCATCAAATGTCCAATCAATGACATCAACCTCTGAAAAGTCAGTTAACCTTAGGCCAACTTCCTGACAAACTTGACGTGTTGCTTCAGATAGCGCGATGATTTTAAGGTGTTTATTTTGATTTTTTGATAGGGCAGTCGCAATCTTGGCAACTGTTGAGCCCCCACCTAAACCAATGATTTGATGATCATCGATCAAATTCAGAGCATAGTCTGCTATCATTTCTTTCATATTGTCTCCCCTTTAAGAAAATTACTTTCACCAAAAGTATAGCACAAGAAATATATTTTTACAACAAACAATAATCAAGAAATATATTTTCATTTGTATGTGTTATAATGTCCTATAGAGATAAGACAGTACAAAAAATTTCAAGCCACAATCACTGCTGTGTCTTATATTTCTTACCATGATACGGAGAAAACTGATGAATATTTTAGATCATATACAACAAAATTATCCAACTTTATTTGAGAGCGAAAAGAAAATCGCTGACTTTATTTTAGCTAATAGCGGGCAGGTCATTAATATGCCAATCGCTGTCTTGGCTAAACACGCAAAGGTCAGTGAAGCGAGTATTTCCAGATTCTGTAAAAAAATACACTTAACCGGCTTCCACCAATTAAAAATAGAACTGGCAAAAATTCAAGAAACTAGACCTGCCCAACTGAGTGAACACAGTACGCTTAGTGATCAACTGCGCACCATCGCACAAACAAAAGCTGATGAACTTAACATCTCTACTGAAAATTTGGACGAAGCCCAATTAGTCCAGGTATTAAACCACCTAACAG
Organism: Pseudolactococcus plantarum; assembly: GCA_030454995.1. Taxonomy (GTDB): domain Bacteria; phylum Bacillota; class Bacilli; order Lactobacillales; family Streptococcaceae; genus Pseudolactococcus; species Pseudolactococcus plantarum_A. Next base: position 11,391 of record JAKDQI010000042.1, read on the forward strand.
ACTGTAGACTCGTCCAGTTTGTTGCGATTGGTAACACCACACCCGTTGCCAAAGATGCGGCTTATCGCTTTAATCAACTAGGGATCACGTCAGTTGCCTTTGATGACTGGCAAGTGCAAGCAGCTTTCACGCTGAATATGACAGCTGATGATCTGTTAGTCGTCATTTCCAACTCTGGTGAGTCAACATCTCTTTTGAAGTTAATCGACGTCGTCAAAACAAAAGGCATAAAAGTGATTGCGGTTACCAATCACCCAGAATCTCCCATCTCTTTAGTCTCTGATTATCATTTGACTAGTTTTAGCCGTGATGCCTTCTTTCATAAAGATTATTATTTTTCTAGACTATCAGCCATGTATCTCATGGAATTATTATTCCTAATTCTCTCCCAAGATCACGCGCGTCTCTCACGTATCAAAGCACATGAAGACGTTATCTCTAGTGATAAGATATAATAAAACCCCTATACAAGTGTTTCGAAAACTTATATAGGGGTTTATCATTTGTCGTGCTTTATTTATATCGGTGGCTTATTACTGAAATCACTTAGCACGAGTGTTTTGCACACATCTCTCTGACAAGCTCGTCTTTAATGACGATATTTTCTGTCTTAAGTTCATCGATAGCTGCTTTAAATCGCGGTAAATATCTTTCATGTGCGATAAAGAGCTCATTCATGACTTGCTTAGCCGTATCACCTGACTGGATCAAGGGATTAATCGTGAAAGCTTGTAGCGCTGTGGCATAATCTCCAGTAACTGCCGCTTCGATCGTCAGTAACTCCATCGCTTTCATGACTTGTAACCACCCTTTTTCAGCCGTTGGCAGCTCGCCAAATGCAACATTTCTAGCACCTTGCGCTCCGATATAGGCTGTCACTTCGACAACACAGTCTGCTGGCAGATCAGGAATCGCACCGTCATTTTTCGTTGACACTACGATCTCAGTGTTTTTATTGGCATAGATAGAGGCAATCGTTTCACATGCGGCATCTGAATAATAAGCCCCTCCACGTTCTTCTAGCTGTTTAGGTTTATAATCTAACTCAGGATCCTTATACAACTCGAATAATTCATGCTCGATCTGTTTGACCTGCTGTGCCCTAGTACCTACAGTCGCATATTCTTCCAAACCATGTTTTAACATCTCTTCTGCACGGTAATAATAGCGATGATAACCACATGGAATCATCTTCATCTGTACTAACTGTTCTTTATAAAACGCAACATCGAAAATATTTTTGGGCAGGCCACTGTTTTCCTCATATAACTTATCGATCAAGTCTAAGGTGATATCTTCTCCATCTTTATTTGCGACTTTATGCCAATGAAAATGATTGACCCCAGCAAATTTATAGATCAAGTCTTCTTTAGATACACCTAAAGTCTCAGATTCTCCCATTTTTGCCATGACAGGGACGTTACACAGTCCAACGACCTTATCCCACTTACCATATCTGATGATAGCCTCTGTCACCATACCACTAGGATTGGCAAAATTAATCAACCAGGCTTTTGGACACAGTGCTTTCATATCTTCGACAATATCTAAAATGATAGGAATCGTTCTAAACGCCTTGAACATCCCACCAGCACCATTGGTTTCCTGACCTAAAAAGCCATAAGAAAACGGAATCCGTTCGTCTTTTATACGTGCGTTCAACTGACCAACACGAAACTGTGTTGTCACAAAATCTGCATCTTTTAAAGCAAGTTTTCTGTCCAAAGTTGTATGAATTTTAACATCATAGGGACTTGCATCCCACATTCTTTGTGCCATCTTGCCGACAATGTCTTGTTTGTCTTTACCTGCTTCGACGTCTACCAACCATATTTCTCCTATCGGTAACTCATCATAGCGTTTGATGAATCCTTCCATCAGCTCAGGCGTATAACTACTCCCACCACCGATGGTTGCAATCTTGACTTTTTTCTTCATGGTCTCTCTCCTTTACTTTTTTACAAATTTAGTGTATCATAAAGAAAATTAAATTTGCAGTTTTCTACATGAAATAAAAGTTATTATACAAAAACAGTGTAAAAATAGCCGTTTTATTCGAATTTTTTAGTCAAAAGGCATAGAAATCGGTAAATTTTTTTTCAAAAAATAGTCTCATCATGAAAAAAGGACGTGACAGATGTTAATCAAAGAGCAACTACAAACTTATCAATTTTCTTCAGCAGAACAGGTGACTGTCGATTTTTTATTAGCCCATCCAGAAGAGATACAAGCCTTAACCATCCAAACCTTAGCTACAAAAACCTTTACCCAACCTTCTACGATTGTACGCATTGCTAAAAAGTTAAATTTTCGTGGCTGGAAAGATTTAAAACTCGCGTATTTGGCAGAGTGGGATTATTTGAGACGACATTTTACCAAAACTGATGCGAATCTGCCATTTAGTCAAACTGATTCGCTCATGACAGTGACGAAAAAGATTGCTGATCTTGAGCAATCCGCCATATCAGATATCTACTCCTTACTAGAACATGACAGTTTATCAGCTATCAAAAGACGACTTGTCGATGCCAATAACATCCGCATCTTTGCCCAAAATGCTAACTTACTGATTTCCAAAGACTTTGCCTTAAAAATGAATCGCATCGGTAAGCACGTCAGCCACTCAGAGATTAAAGGCGAATCCCTTTATGAAGCCTATAACCTGACCGATAAAGACTGTGCGATCTTAATTTCTTACTCTGGTGAAAATGTCACACTACTAGCCGTAAACGACGTCCTTAAACAAGCAAACGTGCCGACGATCGCCATAACCAGTATCGGGGATAACCAATTATCTAGAAACTGTACCCACTTTTTACCTATCACAACGAGAGAAAAACTCTATTCTAAAATCGGCAACTTCACCACAAATATCTCGATCATCTGCTTACTAGATATCCTCTATTCACTCGTCTTTTCAGAGCACTACGATCAAAACCTCAAACAGCTCAGAGATAAAGGCCAGGCTATCGATAAACGGGTGATTAATACCGATATTATGCGGGAGGGGGAGTAATAAAAAAATCGAGTGAATTACTCGATTTTT